>JASJCA010000169.1 GCA_030066215.1 Rhodobacter sp.
CAGCGCTTTGCAAATTCTTCGGCTGTTTGTGCCGGGGGTGTTTCCACGGCTGTTGCTGCCTGTGGGGGGGGGAGTGTCCACGATTGTGTCTGCCCGGGGTGGTGGCACCTGTTGTGGTGTGACCACTCCTCGGGCTACTCCTCTAAACGGGTTTGTGAGCAGGCGACCAACAACAGAGCCTGTCGAGCCTGACCCCCCACGGGGACTGCTCTGGCGGCTGTTGATTGATGTGGTGCTTGATTCATCGATGCCGCCTGATGCTCCATTTCCTTGTTGCATTTCCCGCCGTGCATCCACTGTAATAAAGCCCCCAGGCATCATGCGTTCGCGGAGACATGCCTGACGTCGTTCCAGGCTGTAACACCATTCAACCACACCGAGTGGAGGGTAGACGCGCACCACCCCATGAAGCCGAGCCACTGCGAGGAAATTCCAGAAGGAAAAGGGAACCCAATCTCCCAGGAAGATAATGTCGATTTGCGTGCCAATCTTTTTTGCCCACCAATCATAATTCCGGTTTTGCTTGGGGCCTTTTTCAATCGTATCAAAAAGTGTTTTGGCTTTGGCGAAATGGGTCTTGCCTTCCACTTCATCCGCAAGGTACTTGCTGACTTGGAAAGCCAGCGCCAAAGTGCCGCCACCCTTGTATTTTTTCTTGTGCATTTCGGGGTCTTCCTCCATGATGACACCGGGCGCTTTGGTTAAGAAACACTTGTTGATGTTCTGGTTCTCGCACCACTTGCACATTTGGGTCGTGAAATTCATGTCGGCATCCTCCTTCGGCTGTCGGCGGCGTTCCTCCGTCGTTGGCCTATTGACATCTTCACGGTGCGAGGCGTTGACTTTCAAAGGGTATAGCTTCCGGTCATCGCTCGGCATAAGCCAAAGTGCACGCATGTTGGCAACCTTCTCCATATGGTGTTCAATGTGTTTGGCATCGCGCTTGTTGGCCTGTATCTTTCTGTGCTCGATGCGTAAGGCACGGTCGTCTTGGACAGAAAGACGGCATCCCCGAAGATCACCACCAAGTTGGAACGAATTAACCGTGTTGGTAGCAGCAGCCTTTCTACTGTCCAGCCTCGTCGGCGGATCTTCGTCCTCCGTTGGTGGATCTTCCTCCATCGGCGGATCACTGCTGTCCAGCGGCGGATCTTGGTCATCTGTGGAGGACGACATGCTGTTGAGATTACACTTGACTTGCAACGCGGATTTGTGAGCATGAAGAGCCACTCAGAGAGCAGCAAATGGGGCATCTCTATCGTGAGTATCGACATCGTTGGCGATGGGTTTGGACAAGAATGATGGTTTTCGACAGAGTTTCATGATGATGAAACGTAATGATGGCTCTGGACTGGACCAGGCGCTTGGCTGGAGCCCTCACCGTTGCTAGGGGGGGGCAGTAGGTTAGTATGGAGAATGTGGAAGGTCAATACCGGTCTAGTACAGACAAGTCCATAGAGAGTGATGTAGGCTGTAGGAGCAATGGAAGGTGAATACCGTTTCAATAAGGACAAATCCAACCAGGCATACGAGCTCCTCCACCTGATGGGGCCAGCCGCCCGGGCCCTGGCAGCCCACACGAGTATCCGGTAACTGGGTCGCACAGTCTGTCCTTCTTCCATCCAACACACTCCTGTCTTTTGTCAGCGGGATCCAGCTCAAGCTTGAGACGTATAAAGCTCATGGATCTCCCTCATCATCTTTGCAGTCAACACCTCCTTGGCTGCTTGATTTGTGCTAACCGGTCGCAGGGTCTCACGAATCTGAGCTTTCATCTGTTCTTCGGACCTGTAAAAGTGCATGTTGACGGTTGATTGTGCACGGCGATCAGCCCTTGCAATCGTCTTTGCGCGTCGGAGAACGGTGGCAACCCTCTCCGAATCAAGAATACGGGTGGAATTGTAACCGCCATATAGGACCATGAACCCGGTATTGATTGGTTCGCATTCTCCACATAGTTGGTTTACCGGTCCTGCTCCCCAACAGTGGGGACAGGTGCCATAGGTAGGACATCGCATCAAGCTGCGTTCCTGAAATCGGCGAACTTCATCATCGGTATAGAACAAACCATTCTCAGCCCTGATCACATCTTGTTCCCTAATGGCCTGACCAGCTTGATCATCGGTGTAGTTGCGAACCACAATATAACCTTCCTCGGGAGCGATCTCCCTTAGATTCAACGTTGGTGCTGGTACCGCAGGCAAAAGAGCCAACATCTGCTCCTCTCGTTGTTGTCTGGCCAAATGGTCTTGATCTCTTGGCGCTTGGATTTCTGGTGGTGGATTCACTGCCTGCCCTTGGGGTGCCGCTACTTGCACAACTTCAATCCTGCGTCTCTGTCTTGGCGGTGCAGGAATCTCATCGTCGGCAGCTTCTTCTAAGTCCTCCTCTAGCTCTTCCAATCGGTGTGCCCTCTGTGCCTTAACAATTTGGTCTTGGGCTTCCCGCCACTTTCTACTAACCTCTTCGGCACAAGCGGGAGACAAATCCCTTATCTGGCAGATCCTTACACCATTTCGAAAGTAGAGTCCTCTAAGGCCCATATCGTCTTCGTCATTGGATTCCTCTCCGGAGGAACCCCTTGCAGGCACGGCCGCTCTTCCAGCAGCTCTTTCACGTTGCTCCTGACGATATCCTTGATTCTCAGCCATTTTAAATCGATATCTGTAAGTAAGTATGTAACGAGTAAATGTGTTAGTATAATGCCGCACAGTTCCAGTCTTCTCACCGGAACGCGGTCTCATGTAGGTATGTAGTTGGTCCATCCAGTTCATTGATTATCGGTTGTTCGGCATGGCTGTTCGCGCAGCCAGCCTAGGGTGCAGAGAGCAGGCCGCTCTCTACCATTTCCGAATATCTGCAACTGCCACAATTTGGGCCAGGAAATGAGCGAACAGCCACAAATTTGGCGACAAAAAATCTGTAACAGGCACAAAAGTGCTGGTCACGAAATAGTGACTCCTCATCCCCTTCCTCCATATTGCATCCTTTCCCGTTTACCCCATATTGCATTGTTTCTTGTTTCTATTTGCTGACGTGTTCCCAACACAAAACTGACCATGAGAATTATCTCAACTCACATCAGAGAAATCCATAGAAAGCCAGTCGACATATCTCGCCCGAGACAACTTCAGTAGTTGGGTTTCATTGGTAGTTCTCGGGTTTGGTGTCATCCTCGTGTGCTGTACATTATTGCGCGCCGAAATAAACAATCCATCTTCGGTAGATGAATCGTCTTCGGTAGATGAATCATCTTCATTAGACAAATCGTCTCATGAGGGTCAATTACCAGGATTGGTGCGCTGGGTTTTAAAAAGCGGGACGAAGGGCAGACCAAAAAGTTACCCCAGGTAACTCTTTCCTCTTCTAGCATAAGCCCAGACAGTACATCATAACCCATAAAAAAAATAAAAAAGGGGGTATGTCCAACAATGGTCTCACAATCCCCAGCCCGTCCGATCCTACGCAGGACAACAGCACAAAACGTGCGTTTCAGTCTCACTTCTAAACTATGATACTTCTTTCCTATCAATAACAACCGACAAATACCACGACTCCCGCCAAGAATAGTACCCGGATTCCGTCAACAAGTTACATTGGGTATCCCACCCATTTCTGACTTACGAAGGTGGCGATTATCTTTGCCATGGGTTCAATGGCATCCTTTTGACTGTGCTGCACGTTGACAATGTGGGTGTCGGCAATTGGCACAGGAGTGATGTCACTGAGAAGCAGGCGGCCCGTACGCTCCGGTTTAGGGTTTGCGTCAACTCCCTTGAGCTTTTTTCGCTTCTTCCGCTTTGGTTGTTCGTTGGCACTTTCCACGTTCCAATGCTGGCTTTGGAACACATCGAGGCGTAGTGGGATTCCTTTCACGTTGTCCTGCCACGGACTGTTGGACTGCTGCTTGAGGGCTTCGAGAACATCCCTGCAGAGCTGCCTTTTGTCTTCTTCAAATCTGTCGCTGCCACCACTAAAACGGTATGGAAGTGACCGGAGAATATTGCCACCTGGTTCCCCAGCCACGTCAGCCTGGTAAAGATACTTTAAGCCCTTCTGATAGACGGTTCCGTTGTTGTCCTTTGCCACAAAAAGGCGCATCTGTTTGTCCCGGCAGTTGGCGTCATATCGGTGCACAAAGTATTCGTCGTCATAATTCAGGAGTGGCTTCTCTGTCGTGACACGGTTGAGGTAGTTGGCAGAAATCCTAACAAGACGCCTTCCGTCGTCATCGACTCCAGCATTTTCGAAAGTAACAAGGATGCTGTCCTTGCCCCCTGCATCTGCCCACCCGGCACTGGGCCGTAGCACCAACTTGTCCACCTGCTGGTCGATGCGGCGGCGGTAAATGGAATAGCAATGATTTGCAAAGCTGAATACGGTCTCTGCCTTGGGCCGGGGCTCATGGCCTGTCTGCAATTCAGAGGCCGCCTTGTCTTTACGTACTGTGACATACACCCCCCGCATCATGAGATCTTTTGCCTCTGTATCATCGGAAGCATTGGGCGGCCTGTACGACAAAAAACAATTGCGACGACGGATGCGGTAACACCACCAAACCACACTGAGTGGCGGGTAGACGCGGACCAATCCGAAATAATTTGCATGCCCGAGAAAACTGTGGAACTTGAAGGGAACCCATACTCCCAGGAAGATAATGTCGATTTCCATGGCAACCTTGTATGCCCAACTGTGCCATTGCCGGTCATTCGGATCGCGAAAGCCCCGATCAAGTGCCTCAAAAAGTGTGTTGGCTTTGGCAAAATAAGTTTTGCCTTCCACTTCATCCGCAAGGTACTTGCTGACTTGGAAAGCCAGCGCCAAAGTGCCGCCACCCTTGTATTTCTTCTTTGACGTTTCGGGGTCTTCCTCCATGACGACACCGGTCCTTCCGGTAAAGAAACACTTGTTGATGCTCTCCTGCTCGCACCACTGGCACATTTGGGTCGTGAAATTCATGTCGGCATCCTCCTTCTGCTGTCGGCTTGTCCCTTCGACATCTTCACGGTGCGAGGCGTTGACGTTCAAAGGGTATAGCTTCCGGTCGTCGCTCGGCATAAGCCAAAGTGCACGCATGTTGGCAACCTTCTCCAAATGGTATTCATCTTGTTTCTCCCGCCGAATTTCCTGCCGCTTGGATTTGTGCTCCCTTTGTAAGTTCTTGTCATCTTGGAAGGAAAGACGGCATCCCCGGAGATCACCACCAGGCTCAAAGCGCGCAACATTTCCGCGCACGACGTTTTGCTTGTCGGCCAGCGACGGGTGGGCAATAGGTGATGGTGTATCGGACGACATGTTGCTTTGTTGTTACCTGACACGAACGCGGATTTGTGACCAAGGCAAATGCTAACGGAGAGCACCACACGGCACATTTTAATGATGGATCTCGACATCGTTGGCGAAGAGTTGGATGTGAATGATTGATTGTTTGAGACCACGTTTAATGATGAAACCCTGCAAAGGGTGCTATTGGCCGAGTGCCATGGTTTCCACCAGAGTTTCATTGTGAAACGGAAGTCAGTCTAGCCACGAGTCCCCACACAGTTTCCAAAGTGGTGACTACTATTGACTCTATTGTCAAAATATCTCAGATTCAAATGGCATGGACCGGTCGTCATCGGAAGATGGATCATCTTGTGAAGATGGTTTCTCTTGGACAGGCAGGCAGACTGGAGGCAACGTCATTTGAATTCGTCCAACCCCTCAAAAATGGCGCCAAAATATGTGGTCAGCAATCCCACACATGTGCCGAATTCTGACCGCAACCATATGAGATCTTATTACCACCACAACACTTCATTTGGAAGGCTGGATGTTGACCGGGGGCAATCGACCTGTGGCCGCGGACTCGTCCGTCAAAGACTCTGTGTCTTCCATTGGCACGATAAAGCATTCCATCACCGCTGGGTATTCCATCGCCGGTTGCCATTCCAACGCTCAGATCTTTATCGTCGCGGAATCTTTGATCCTTTTGCTGCTGATTCTTTCATCTTTCAACGACACATAACTCTCTTTTGGGCTGCTTGATTGACGGCCCAGATCTCTCGACACATCGTTTGTCCCGAGCATTTTGGCGGTGCCAGATCATCACCGCCACCAACTCTGCCAAGTCTTTGCCACCACCATCTCTGCTATTGCCGGGGGGAATTCTTCCATTGCCACCAACAATTAGTTCTTCACGACCGGTCTTTTAACGCCGCCAATTCTTTGATTGCTGACACCAGTTAGCCACAACAAAACCATCGAATCACAGCAACCCTTCCGACGCCATTATTTCTTGGATTGCCGCCGCCAGCTTCTTAGCACCAAGGCAACCGTTCTGACGACGCTAACTGTTTGATTGCCGACAGACGATAACGCCCGTTATTGGCGCTGAAACAAGATGAGTGAACAAAAGTTTCGTGCCTTTTGTACCAAGCCTGAGGAGGCCCAAGGTCGCAGCGTGGAGTTGGTAAAGCGTTGGATGGGCGCTGGGTTATACCGTAAGAAAGACAACGACAGGATTCTCAAGGTTGGAGATTTGATTTGGGGTGATGCCCTCAGTGCAGCAATCAATTTGGAAAAGATGCAAGGCAATAGCACATGCCCCCCTTCTACTCTGCCGGATTATTTCCTTTCTACCGATCCGCGTCATGCCCTTACTACCAAGCCTGATAGTGCCACGGAGGCTAATGTGGTTTTGGTGAGGAAGTGGATGGGCACTGGATTGTACCGCGAGAATTGCAACGACAAGATCTTTGACGTTGGACAGCTCTGTTGGGGCAGTGCAGTGGTAGCAGCAACCACAATGCAAGAGATGTACGATAGACCCCTCAAACCAAGAGATCACATGCGAGGCATTACAAGGAAGGGTCCTGATGGAGAATGGGATCCAAACATGAGCCATAATAAGAGGCGGAGAGCATGTCGTGATGAGGATGATGATTCCAGCGATGAGGATGATGATGATGATGATGATATTTTTGCCTCCAGTGATGACCCTGAGGATGCCCGACAAGAAGAGCAAGCCAACGCCCCACCGGCAGCAGCTGGCCGACGGAGAGAGGTCATGGTAGAATGGGATTACAACCTCAACAAGAAGATGGCTGCAGTCGGGCCTCGCAATCAAGAGCAGAAGGACATGGCCGAGGGAAGCCAGGGTGATTATGAGGATGCCCGACAAGAAGAGCAAGCCAACGCCCCACCGGCAGCAGCTGGCCGACGGAGAGAGGCCATGGAAGAATGGGAGGAAGAATGGGAGGAGTTCAAGCAACGGCAGAGGATCCAGGCCATTACAATGGTCGATGGATTTGAAGACAATGCTCCTCATGCATTACCGCCCATACCTGCAGATACAATGGACCAAGAAGAGTCCTGGGCAGTGGGAGAGAGGATCGTCAAGAGATACGATGACAGCCAACAAGGTCGAACCATTTTGGATCAAGATGTGGTGCGTCCCAAAAACAAGATGTTCTTTTGGCCTGAAGAATTCATTTGTCAGTGTCACAGGCTCTCAACGATTAATGCCCCCACCTATGGAACGTGCGAGAGGTGCTGGATGGCTGGGCCGGTTGGAAATGAGTGTGGGCCCTGCCACCGCAACCACAAAGAGAGTCACTTCTTCAAGACAGTCATTGTAAACACCCATTGCATGGCAGCAAATTACAGGATTCTTGACTCCTTGACGCTGGCTACGATTCTACGACGGAATAAAGAGAGAGCTCGTGCCGACAGGACCACAGATCAGGTCCGTGAATTTGGGAGTGCATTATCTACTACTGCAGAGGAAATTATGATGCAGGTGCATCAGACATTGATGCCAGGACACAGAGATCAGACCGATGAGGAGGCTAGAGTGTTCAGCGAGACTTGCGATTATATTCAGAAAGTC
>JASJCA010000074.1 GCA_030066215.1 Rhodobacter sp.
AGCCGTCGATTCCGGTTTCAAATGTTTCGCGCGCGAAACATTCCGCGGGGCAGAAAGTTTAGCCGCCCTGCGGCAAGCCGTTGAGGACGTTGCGTCAGGCGTTAATGGTCACGCCGCGCGGCGGGCGCGGCGGCGTTTCGCGCGCCAGAGGTTCAAAGCCTCGACCGCGCCGGCGAAGAGCATCGCGGCGTAGATGAAGCCGCGCTCGACATGCACGTGGAAACCGTCGGCCACCAGCGCCATGCCGACCATCACCAGGAACGCCAGCGCCAGCATCTTGGTCGAGGGATGGTCTTCGACGAAGCCGGCGATCGGCTCGGCGGCGACCATCATCACCAGGATCGCAATCACCACCGCGGCGACCATCACCTCGAGATGTTCGGCGATGCCGACGGCGGTGATCACGCTGTCGAGCGAGAACACGATGTCGAGCACGACGATCTGCGCGATCACGGTGGCGTAGCCGGCGGCGGCGAGGCTGCGGTCCTCCTCTTCGCCCTCGACCTCGACGAAGATTTCGGTCGAGGCCTTGTAGATCAGGAACATGCCCCCGGCGAAGAGGATCACGTCGCGCCAACTGACCGCCTGGCCGAAAGCCTCGAAAATCGGCGTGGTCAGCGAGGCGATCCAGGCGATCGAGGCCAAAAGCGCGATGCGCATCACCAGCGCTCCGCTCAGCCCGATCAGCCGGGCCGAGCGACGCTGTTCCGGCGGCAGGCGTGCGGCGGTGATCGAGATGAAGATGACGTTGTCGACGCCGAGGACGATTTCCAGGACGACGAGGGTGAGAAAGCTCGCCCAGACGGCGGGGTCGGACAGCAGGTCGATCATGATTGCAGCCTCGCGTGGGATGTCGGGTGGTGGGAATGGCCGTGTTTGGCGTGGAGTAGGTGTTGGCCTGTCGGAGAGGAGCCGGGCCCATCGCCGCCCCGCGGGGTGGCGATCCATCCTTTGAACGGCAGCGCTTTATGGCTGTCGAGTCCGTAGGGCCGCGAGCGGTGCGCGAGCCTCGAACAATCGCCACCCCTCCGGGGCGGGGCGGCGATGGGCACGGCGGGGCTGCGCCCCTTGGCTCCGTGCCTGAGGCGGTGCGGCGACGTGCACATCGGCATCGCTCGCCCGATCCGATCCGCCCCCATCGCGCCCTAAAACACTGCGTGAGCGATGTTGGCCAGCGCCAGGAGCGCGATGGCGGTGACGGTCAGATACATGCCCCAGACCCGGGCTGGCACCACCTGGGGCGTGGCGCCGAAGCCGTAGGCGTGCAGGATGCGGCCGGCGGTGAAGGCCGCGCCGATCACATGCACCAGCCAGACCGGCATGCCCTGCAACTCGGCCAGCGCCAGCAGGATCAGGCCGATGGGCACGTACTCGGCACAGTTGGCCTGGACCCGCATCGCCTTGACCACGGCCCTTTCGCCGCCGTCGCCGACCGAGACCTTGTGCGCGGTCCGGGCCCGGACGACCTGCAGGCTGAGATAGATGAAGAGCAGGGCCAGAAGGCCTGCGTAGAGGGGTGTCGCGGCGAGTGGCATCGATGGGTCTCCGAACCGGGCGGTCGATGGGCCGAAGCTGCCCGTCGCCGCGGCGCCGTGCAAGGGTGATGGGGCAGCCGAATTGCAGGGCTGTGTAGTTGTTCTACAAGATGCGGCCCTACACTCGATCTCGTGTTGCCCAAGCGGAATTGCCCGGCAATCCGCGACATAACGAATGCTCATTGATCCACTCAGGGCAAAAACCACATAAATGGATCGGGTTTGAAAGATCGCAAATATATGTAATGTGTTTGAGTCAATTGCTGCTAGGAGAGGCTGAGATATGACCTCAGATAGGTTTTCAATTCTGATTTTAAGTGTCATCGTATTCTCTTTTTTCGTTGTCTTGTTTATTTATCGCCACAACCATTATGATAGTATTCATGAGGATATATTTAGGGCGATGATCAATCTAATTTCGATTGGTGTATTTGCGCAAGTAGCGTCTAGTATTTTGCAGAACTCAAATATTCAAAGACAAAATTTGAAGGAAAGGGATGATGAGATCATTGCGCAGATTAGATCATTGACTAGGATTTATTCTGAAGTAAAGAAGATACGGAGGATATCAAGGGCCTACTCTGTAAAGGAAACCGGCTTAACGAGATCTTATATACTAGAAGTCAGGTACTACCGAGACTTTATGTTGAAACTGAATGACGCACAGATTTCGTGCGAAGTATTGGAGAAAGAACTACAGATTCAAAGCGGCATCAAGAAAATTCGCGAAATCCGTAAAGATATATCACGGATGGAAAAATACTTGAATAGGATTGTAGACGAATTTGAGGAAAACAGAATTAGGATCACAGATGATAATGACAAGCATCCAATCAAATTGGCATCACTGCCCTGTTTTTTGGACTTACTGGGGGATTATAAATCGTCGTTGTTCAGGGCAGAGTTTGTCCACACATATCACAGGGCACGAACAATTATGCGAGATATTCGGATAAACAGCTGATCTCGCAAAGAGATCGTCGCTATTCCAGCTCGACCAGCAGGTCCTTGGCGTCGACCTGGGCGCCTGGGGTGACGTGGACGGCTTTGACGATGGCGTCGCGGTCGGCGTGGAGGCCGGTTTCCATCTTCATCGCCTCGATGGTGACCAGCAGGTCGCCCTCGGTCACCTCGGCCCCGGGCTGCACCGCGACGGTGGCGACCACGCCGGGCATCGGCGCGCCGATGTGGCCGGGGTTCGAGCTGTCGACCTTGGCGCGGATCTCGACCTGGGCCGCGACCTTGCGGTCGGCGACGCGGACCACCCGGGGCTGGCCGTTGAGTTCGAAGAACACCCGCACGTCGCCGTCCTCGTGGGTCTCGCCAACGGCTTGAAGCCGGATTTCCAGGGTCACGCCCGGATCGATCTCGGCGCTGATCTCTTCGCCGGGCGTCATGCCGTAGAAGAAGGTCTTCGTCGGCAGGGTGCGGACGGGGCCGTAGATCGCGTGGCGCTCCATATAGTCGGTGAAGACCTTGGGATACATCAGGTAGCCGTTCAGGTCCTCGTCGTCGATCTCGACGCCGAGCCGGCCGGCGAGATCGGCGCGCTCGGCCTCGAGATCCGCCGGCGCCAGCAGAGAGCCAGGGCGGACGGTGATCGGCGCCTCATCCTTCAGCACCTTCTTGACGATGGCCGGCGGAAAGCCGCCATGGGCCTGGCCGACATTGCCGCGCATCAGGTTGATGACGCTGTCGGGAAAGCTGACCTCGGTTGCGGGATCGAGCACGTCGTCGACCGTCAGCCCCTGGCTGACCATCAGAAGCGCCAGGTCGCCCACCGTCTTGGCGATCGGCGTCACCTTGATCACGTCGCCGAACATGGCGTTGACGTCGGCATAGGTGCGGGCGACCTCATGCCAGCGCTCCTCGAGCCCCATGGCGCGGGCTTGCGACTTGAGGTTGGTGAACTGGCCGCCGGGCATCTCGTGCAGATAGACCTCGGAGGCGGGCGATTGCAGGCCGGATTCGAAGGCGGCGTATTGCCCGCGCACGGCCTCCCAGTAATTCGAGATCGACCGGATCGCGCCGATGTCGAGCCCGGTCGGCCGGTCGGTCTGTTTCAGCGCCTCGACCACGGTGCCGAGCGTGGCCTGGCTGGTGTTGCCCGACAGCGCGTCCATGGCGCAATCGACGGCGTCGACGCCGACCTCGGCCGCGGCCAGGATCGTGGCGCAGGCGATGCCGGCGGTGTCGTGGGTGTGGAAGTGCACCGGCAGGCCGGTTTCTTCTTTCAGCGCCTTGATCAGCACCTTGGCGCCGGCGGGTTTCAGAAGCCCGCCCATGTCCTTCAGCCCCAGGATGTGGATGCCGGCGGATTTGAGCTCTTTGGCCATGGCGACGTAGTAGCTCAGGTCGTATTTCGACCGGGCGGGGTCGAGCACGTCGCCGGTATAGCAGATCGCGGCCTCGAGCACGCGGTCGGCCTCCAGCACGGCGTCCATCGACACGCGCATGTTCTCGACCCAGTTCAGGGGATCGAAGACGCGGAAGACGTCGACCCCGGTCGCGGCGGCCTGGCGCACGAAGGCCTGGACCACGTTGTCGGGATAATTGGTGTAGCCGACGCCGTTCGAGCCCCGAAGCAGCATCTGCGTCATCAGGTTGGGCATCGCGGCGCGCAAATCGCGCAGCCGCTGCCAGGGGCATTCCTGCAAAAACCGGTAGGCCACGTCGAAGGTGGCGCCGCCCCAGCATTCGACGCTGAAGAGCTGCGGCAGGTCCGTCGCGTAGGCCGGCGCGATCCGGATCATGTCGAGCGAGCGCATCCGGGTGGCCAACAGCGACTGCGGCGCGTCGCGCATGGTGGTGTCGGTGATCAACACCTTCGATTGCGCCGCGAGCCAGTCGGCGACGGCCTGCGGGCCCTGGTCGTCGAGGATCTGCTTGGTGCCGGGCGGCGGCGTCTCGGCCTTGCGGGCGGGCGGGCGTGCCGGTTTCAGATCGGGGTGCGGGCGCGGGCGGCCCTGGACCTCGGGGTGGCCGTTGACGGTGATGTCGGCGATGTAGGTCAGGATCCGGGTGGCGCGGTCGCGGCGCGGCTTGAAGTCGAAAAGCGCGGGCGTCTCGTCGATGAACTTGGTGTGGTATTCGTTCGACAGAAACGTCGGGTGCCTGAGCAGGTTCTCGACGAAGGCGATGTTGGTCGACACGCCGCGGATGCGGAATTCCCTAAGCGCCCGGTCCATGCGTTTGATCGCGGCCTCGGGGGTCGGCGCCCAGGCGGTGACCTTTTCCAGAAGCGAATCGTAGTAGCGGGTGATCACCGCGCCGGAATAGGCGGTGCCGCCGTCGAGCCGGATGCCCATGCCGGTGGCCCCGCGATAGGCGGTGATGCGGCCGTAGTCGGGGATGAAGTTGTTCAGCGGATCCTCGGTCGTGACCCGGCACTGGATCGCGTGGCCGTCGAGCTTGACGTCGTATTGGGTGGCCACGCCGGTCGCCTCGACCAGCGACTTGCCTTCGGCGATCAAAATCTGGGCGCGGACGATGTCGATGCCGGTGACCTCTTCGGTGACGGTGTGTTCGACCTGGACCCGCGGATTGACCTCGATGAAGTAAAACTCGCCGGTCTCCATATCCATCAGGAATTCGATGGTGCCGGCGCATTCGTATTGGACCGCCTCGGCGATCTTCTTGCCAAGATCGCAGAGCTTTTCGCGTTGCGCGCCGGAAAGATACGGGGCGGGCGCGCGTTCGACGACCTTCTGGTTGCGGCGCTGGACGGAGCAGTCGCGCTCCCACAGGTGATAGATGGTGCCCTGGGCGTCGCCGAGGATCTGCACCTCGACGTGGCGGGCGCGCTGGATCATCCTTTCCAGATAGCCCTCGCCGTTGCCGAAGGCGGCCTCGGCCTCGCGCCGGCCCTCCTTGACCTTGGTCGCCAGTTCGTCGGGGCCGGCGATCGGCCGCATGCCGCGCCCGCCGCCTCCCCAGGAGGCCTTGAGCATCAGCGGATAGCCGATTTCGGCGGCCTGGCGCGCGATCTGATCCATGTCCTCGCCCAGGACCTCGGTCGCGGGGATCACAGGCACGCCGGCGGCGATGGCGACCTTGCGGGCGCTGGCCTTGTCGCCGAGCGCGCGCATGGTCTCGGCCTTGGGTCCGATGAAGGCGATGGAATTGGCCGCACAGGCCTCGACGAAATCGGGGTTTTCGCTAAGCAGGCCATAGCCGGGGTGGATCGCGTCGGCGCCGCAGGCCTTGGCGACGCGGATGATTTCGTCGATCGAGAGATAGGCGGCGACGGGGCCCAGGTCTTCGCCGATCAGGTAAGCCTCGTCGGCCTTGAACCGGTGCAGACTGAGCTTGTCCTCGGCGGCGTAGACGGCGACGGTGCGCTTGCCGAGCTCATTGGCCGCCCGCATCACCCGGATCGCGATTTCGCCGCGGTTGGCGATCAGGATTTTCTGGAAGTCGGCCATGGTGTCCCCCGGTCTTTCGCGCGCGCAGCATACGGGGTGGGGCGGGGGCGTAAACCGGAAATGGGGCGGGTCCGTCTGCGCGGTTCGTTCGGGCGATGGCAGACTTTGGGGAAAGTCTGCGGGCAAACCCTCGGCGAGGATTTGCGGCCAATTCCTGGGGCAGGAATTGGTTGGCGTTGGAGCCGATCTGTTGCGCGATTTTAGACCGTTGGCAGCGGCCGGAAACCCGTCCGGGCCATCATTGCCTGGAAATACGCTCCGACCCGAGGCGGTAGCGTCAGGCCGTCGACGACGGCGGCCGAGCGCAGGAGCGGCAGGATGCGCACGTCGTCGCGCGACAGCGTGCCGTTGATCGCCTCCGGCCCGGCAATTTCGGCGTCGAGCTCGTCCAGCACCGGGGCGAGTTCGGCCAGGAATTCGCGGGTCCGGGCGCGCAGGCCGGTCATGTCGGGATAGGCCGAGGCCTTGCGGGTCAGAAAGTGGTCGCGGGCGGCGACGGTGCGAAACTCGGGCAGCGGCAGAAGCGGGTAGCGCGGCATCGTCAGGTTGGGCGTGATCGCCAGCATCCGGTCGGCGAGTGCTGTGATCTCGGGCCGCTCGGGGCCGGTCAGGATCGGCGCGCCGATGGCGTCGATAAGGGCGACCATGTCCCAGCTTTCGAGCATCGGCGTGCCGTCGTCGAGGACCAGGATCGGGATCACCCGGCGCCCAACCAGCGCGGTCATGGCGGCGCTGTCGTCGTCCTCGACAACCTCTTCGGCCAGGTGCAGGCCCTTCAGCGCCGCGACCATCCGCACCCGGAAGCAGAGCGAGCAATGCTCAAACATCAAAAGCTTCACGTGCTGCGTCCCTCTGGCGGTCGGTCGTCGCACCCATGCGCGCGGTGGACCAGGCGGTCGGCGAGGCCGTCGAACGAGCCCAGTCCCAGCTGGCCCAGGTTCGCCTTGAGGTCCTCGCGCAGGATATGCACCACATGCGCCGCGCCGCGCGCGCCGAAGGCGGCGAGCCCGTAGTGGAAGGCCCGGCCCAGCATCACAAAATCGGCCCCAAGCGCCAGCGCCCGCAGGATGTCGAGCCCGCCCGCGACGCCGCTGTCGAAGATCAGCGGATAACCGGGGCCGACCGCCGCGCGGATAGCCGGCAAGACCTCGATCGGGGCTGGGGCGGCGTCGAATTGCCGGCCGGCGTGGTTCGACACCCAGACCGCGTCGACGCCTTCGGCTTTCAGGCGCACCGCGTCGGCGGGCTCGAGCACGCCCTTGACCACCAGCGGCCCATCCCAATGGTCGCGCAGCCAGCGCAGATAGCCCCAGTCCGGCGAGGTCCGGATCAGATAGCCGACATGGGCGGTCGAGGACAGCGCGCCGCTTTTGCCGGTGTAGCTTTCGACGAAGCGCAGCCGCGGCATGCCGGTCTGCGCGGTGGCCAGTGCCCAGGCCGGACGCAGCGCCACCTGAGCGAGGATCCGGGGGCTGAGCCGCGGCGGATGGGTGACGCCGCCGCGCCGCTGGCGCTCGCGCCGGCTGGCGACGGGCACGTCGGCGGTCAGAACCAGGGTGTGAAAGCCGGCCGCGCGCACTCGGCGCAGCATGTCGGCGCGGATCTCGGGGTCGCGCGGGGGGTAGAGCTGGAACCAGCCCTGGTCGCCCACATGCGGGCCGACATGTTCCGGCGTGCGGGTGGCGACGGTCGAGAGCGTGTAGGGGATCGCCTCGGTCCGGGCGAGGCGGGCCAGGGTGCGCTCGGCCTCCGCCCAGACGAGCCCGGACATGCCGACCGGGGCGATGCCGAAGGGCAGGGCATAGTCGCGGCCCATCAGCGTGACCGAGAGGTCGGGGTCGATCTCGCCCGACAGGATTGCGGGGCGGAAGCGGATGGCGTCGAGCGCGGACCGGTTCCGGGCCTTGGTCGCCTCGGCCCCGGTGGCGCTGTCGAGATAGTCCCAGACAAAGCGCGGCACCCGTCGCCGCGCCCGCGCCGCGAGGTCCGAAATTGCCGGATAGGATTGGTCGAGCTCCATGCGCCACGCCTAGAGCAATTTGCGCGGGGGCGGAACGGCAATTGCGCGGGGCGGTGGCGGAAGCGGTGGTCGGGGCGCAGGCGGCTTCGAAGCTGCGTCTCGAACGCGTGTCGAAGCGCGTTTGCTGAAGACCCTTCGAATAGCCTTCCCGGCGTTCGATTGCGGCGACGTTGCGGAGGGGAGTTGGCCGGCTGGCCGGCTAAACCCTCAGTTCGGACAGGTCCTCGTCCGGCTCTTCGGGATCGGGGAAGAGGTGCGGGCAGACGTCTTCGATGAAATACATCAGTTCCGGATAGCCGCTGTAGAACCAGTTCCAGCGGATACAGGTGCCGGCCGCGTCGGCGACATAGAGATTGCCGAACCGGTCTTCGCCAGCGCTGACGATGTCCTCGAACCGAATCGTGGCGTGGGCCGGGCCGAACGGCGGAAAGCCCATCGAGGCCGGGCCGGTTACGCTCTCGCGGTCCCAGCTGATGTCGTAGATCGGCGAAAACCCGGTCGCCAGCACCGGGATCGCGACGATGCCGAAGAAGGCGGCGAAGATCGCCAGAACGCTGTGCTGGATCACCAGGTGAAAGAATAGCGCGGTGCAGCCAACGCCCCAGGCGATCAGGATCGCCACGCCGATCATCGAGTGGTTGGGTTGCATGGTGCCGTGATCGGGCCCGAGCTCTTTCGGGCGCTGCCGGCCGATCGCATATTGCACGCCCGCCAGCGCCAGGGCGGCGGCGAGGCCCGTCACGATCATCCAGGTGCCCGTATTGTACAACATGTCCCAACCGTTCTTACGGCTCCAACCGGCGCCAGTCTTGCAGCCGAAAAGGGCGGTATCGTGACGGAAATCGGCAGCTTCCGGGGCTCCGCCGGGTTGGGCTGGAACATAAGGCGAACAAGGCTTTCCTTGGCCCCGGCGACGGGTTAGGTTGCGCGCCATGAGCCGTTTCGACGAAACCGACGCCTTCGAGGCCGCGGTACCCTTGACGCAGCAGGCCATGGCCGCGCGGCCGGCGCCCTATCTCGACGACCTCAACCCTGCGCAGCGCGACGCGGTGGAGGCGCTGGAGGGTCCAGTCCTGATGCTGGCCGGCGCCGGCACCGGCAAGACCAAGGCGCTGACCACTCGCATCGCGCATCTTCTGAACACCGGCCGCGCCCGGCCGAACGAGATCCTCGCCGTCACCTTCACCAACAAGGCCGCGCGCGAGATGAAGGCGCGTGTGGCGGGGCTGTTGGGCCAGACCGTCGAGGGCATGCCCTGGCTCGGCACCTTTCACGCGATCTGCGTCAGACTTCTGCGCCGGCACGCCGAGATGGTGGGGCTGAAGTCGAGCTTCACCATCCTCGACACCGACGATCAGGTGCGGCTGTTGAAGCAGTTGGTGCTGGCGGCCAATATCGACGACAAGCGCTGGCCGCCGCGGCAGTTGGCCCATATCATCGACGGCTGGAAGAACCGCGCCTGGACGCCCGCGACAGTGCCGGCGGGCGAGGCCGGCGCCTATAACCGGCGCGGCGTGGAGCTTTACGCCGAGTACCAGGAGCGGCTGAAGCAGCTCAACGCGGTCGATTTCGGCGACCTGCTGCTGCATGTGCTGACGATCTTTCAGGGTCACGAGGATGTCCTGGCGCAATACCAGCGCTGGTTCCGCTACATCCTCGTCGACGAATACCAGGACACCAACGTCGCCCAGTACCTGTGGCTGCGGCTTCTGGCCCAGGGCCACCGCAACATCTGCTGCGTCGGCGACGACGACCAGTCGATCTATGGCTGGCGCGGCGCCGAGGTCGGCAACATCCTACGGTTCGAAAAGGATTTTCCCGGCGCCAAGGTGGTCCGGCTGGAGCAGAACTATCGCTCGACCCCGCATATCCTGGCCGCCGCCTCGGGCGTGATCGACGCCAACAAGGGGCGGCTGGGCAAGACGCTTTGGACCGAGCTCAACGACGGCGAGAAGCTGCGGCTGATCGGCCATTGGGACGGCGAGGAAGAGGCGCGCTGGATCGGCGAGGAACTCGAGGCGATGCAGTCCGGCACACGCGGGCTCAGGCCGTTTTCGCTGGACGAAAACGCGATCCTGGTGCGCGCCAGCCACCAGATGCGCGCCTTCGAGGACCGGTTTCTGACCATCGGGCTGCCCTATCGGGTGATCGGCGGCCCGCGGTTCTATGAACGCATGGAGATCCGCGATGCGATGGCTTATTTCCGCGTCGCCACCTCTCCGGACGACGACCTGGCGTTCGAACGGATCGTCAACACGCCGAAACGCGGGGTCGGCGACAAGGCGATGCAAACCATCCAGCGGGCAGGACGGTCGAATGGAGTATCGCTGCTCGAAGGCGCGCGGCTGGCCTGCGTGGCGGGCGATCTGACCGGCAAGGCGCGGGGTCAGGTGGGCCATCTGGTCGAGCAGTTCGACCGCTGGCACGACCGTGCTCTGGACCCAAAGCAGAACCATATCGAGTTGGCCGAGCAGATCCTCGACGACTCGGGCTACACCGCGATGTGGCAGAACGACAAGACGCCCGAGGCGCCGGGGCGGCTGGAGAACCTCAAGGAACTGGTCAAGGCGCTGGAGGAGTTCGAGAACCTGCAGGGGTTTTTGGAGCACGTCGCGCTGATCATGGACAACGAGACCGACACGGACGAGCCGAAGGTGTCGATTATGACGCTGCACGGCGCGAAAGGTCTGGAGTTTCCGTCCGTCTTTCTGCCGGGATGGGAGGACGGGTTGTTCCCGTCGCAGCGCTCGATGGATGAGACCGGGTTGAAGGGCCTCGAAGAGGAACGCCGGCTGGCCTATGTCGGCATCACCCGGGCGCGCGAGCTCTGCACCGTCAGCTTCGCGGCGAACCGGCGGGTCTATGGCCAGTGGCAATCGGCGCTGCCGTCGCGGTTCATCGATGAATTGCCGGGCGATCACGTCGACGTTTTGACCCCGCCGGGGCTCTATGGCGGCGGCTATGGCGCGGCGGGCATGGGCGGCGGGCTGGAGGACAAGGCGGCCGAGGCCAACGTCTACAACTCGCCGGGCTGGCGGCGCCTGCAGGAACGGCAGCAGACCCGGCCGATGGCGCAGCCGAAAGAGGCGCGCAATACGGTGATCGATCTCGACGCGGTGTCGTCCTTCACCCAAGGCGACCGGGTGTTCCACCAGAAATTCGGCTACGGCACGATTTTGGGGATCGAAGGCGATAAGCTCGACATCGAGTTCGAGAAGGCGGGGGCCAAGAAGGTGGTGGCCAAGTTCGTGGTGGCCGCGGAACGGGCCGACGACGTGCCGTTCTGAGGGCGGGCTGGGGCCTGACCTCCAAATCTGAGATTTCCGGCGGGCGCGCAATCAAGGCGCGCAGCGCCGCCGCGCCATCGCCGGCCCGCCCCGGAGGGCTGGCGATTTGACGAACGTCGCGCGCCGCGTCAGGTCCTACGGATTCGACAGCCATCAAGCGCAACCGAACAGACGTCGGATCGCCACCCCGCGGGTCGGCGATGGCGCGGCTCATTTCTACGGGAGCATCGTTTGCGGATGGTGTGCACCGCCCGGCTCAACCGAACCGGCCGCGTCGTCGACACCGGTCGCCGCAGGAAAAAAAGCGGCGGCGTCAGGGAGGAGGAGAGACGCCGCCGCTCAGTCACAGACAACCCAGGGAGGAGGAGAGGGATGCCTGATCCGTTAGTTCACTTGCCGTACGCCGCCTCGCGGGCGATGTCGGGGATCGACACGCGGCTGATGCCGAGGTCGTCCAGCTCGCGCTGGGTCAGCGCGTTCAGCTCGCTCAGGGTGGTACGGTAGATGCGCCGCTTGCCGGCCGCCGTGCGGGCGTCGTCGAAGGCGGAGCGCATGCGCCGGACAAGGCCGGCCTCGAAGCTCTGGATGTCGGTTGCGAAAGCCATCTGCGTTCACTCGTCTGCTTTGGTTGGTGCGGGCCGGGTGTCGCCTGTTAGCGGTACCGTCCGCGGTCACTTTCGAAGATAAGCTCATGCTGCACCTGCACAATCGACGAAATCTCAACGCTGCTTTGCAGCATATGCATACGTGACGCCTGGGTACCGGCAAGACGTTTGCTGCCAATTCGGGCAATTGCGGCTGCGGGGTCTTGTCCCGCGCCCAAAAGGTGACACCTATTGCACGAAGACTAGGCAAGGAACGAACGCATGGCCGTCGACGCTGAGAAAATTCGTCAAGTTCTCTCGACGGTTAGCCTGCCCGATGGTGGCAATCTGGCCACACGCGACATGGTGCGCGCGCTGAGTGTCGAGGGCGGATCGGTGCGATTTGTCATCGAATCAGAGAGCCCGGAGGCGGCGCAAAGGCTGGAACCGGTCCGCGCCGCGGCCCAGGCCGCGGTGGCAGCGCTGCCGGACGTCCACAGCGTTTCGGTTGTCTTGACCGCCCACGGTCCCGCCGCAGCGCAGAAAAAGGCACCTCCGCCGGATCTGAAGATCGGCCGCCATCCGACAGCGGATCAGGGGCCGCAAAAGGTCAGCGGCGTCGACCGCATTCTCGCCATCGCCTCCGGCAAGGGCGGCGTCGGCAAGTCCACGGTGTCGTCGAACCTCGCCGTCGCGCTGGCGCGCCAGGGCCGGCGGGTCGGGCTGCTTGACGCCGATATCTACGGGCCGAGCCAGCCGCGGATGATGGGGGTCAGCCAGCGCCCGGGCTCGCCCGACGGCAAGACGATCATACCCCTGCGGGCCCACGGCGTGACGATGATGTCGATCGGGTTGATGGTCGACCCGGCCCAGGCGGTGGTTTGGCGCGGCCCGATGCTGATGGGCGCGCTGCAGCAGATGCTGGGGCAGGTCGAGTGGGGCGGGCTCGACGTGCTGATCGTCGATCTGCCGCCGGGCACGGGCGACGTGCAGCTGACCCTCTGCCAGCGGTCCCACGTCACTGGCGCCATCGTGGTCTCGACCCCGCAGGACGTGGCGCTGATCGACGCGAGGAAGGCCATCGACATGTTCGGCAAGCTCTCGACCCCGGTTCTGGGGCTGATCGAGAACATGTCGACCTATGTCTGTCCGAGCTGCGGGCATGAGGAGCATATCTTCGGCCATGGCGGAGTGCGCGCCGAGGCCGAGCGCCTGGGCGTGCCGTTCCTGGGCGCGCTGCCGATTTCGCTGAACGTGCGGCTGGCAGGCGACGGCGGCACGCCGATCGCGGCGGGCGAGGGCCCCGAGGCCGAGGCCTATGCCCAAATCGCGGCGGGGCTTGTGGCCGGCGGGATGGGCTGAGCGTCGGAACCGCCTCTGTTGGGAATTCATGGAACTGGGTTTCAAGGCCTGCGAATCAACCGCTGATTCGGGGCTTTTCCACAAAGTGCTCACCCCGATTCTGGGGATAATTCCGCGACCTGTGACACGAGACGGCAGGTTTTTTTGGGATTTTGTGGGAGATTTCTGCCGCGCCTGGTCTGCCACCATATATTGTATCCGTTTCGGAAACAGCTACCAAGTCCTGCGCAAACTAGTTGAATTTCACTGGTTTGCAGGGTCTGAGAAGTCACCGCGTAGGGCCTATGAACAGCCCAGTCCCAGAAAATTCTGTTGATTTCCATGAATTCCCATGGCATCCCTGTTAGCACGATGAGGACGGGCAGAAGGGGCAGGAAGACCCCGGTAACTCCCAAAAAGTCAGGTTTCATACAGGCACCCGCTTTCATCGAACTAAGGATCCGGCGCGCGGGCGAGCAGACATCCCCCCAGGTGGCGCGCGCAGCTGGACAACCCGCTAGGCGGGACGAGGGCGGCGGATTGAGCAGTGGCAGCAGCTCAATCCGCCGTTTCCGTCTAGCGGCCGGAAATGGGGCGAAAACGAGAGGGCCGCGGGGCAGTGGCGCGACGGTTCAGAGGCGAGTTCCACCAGAAGGTGGACGGCAAGGGCAGGGTGTCGATCCCGGCCCAGTTCCGCCGTGTGCTGGAAGCGGGCGACCCGGGCTGGTCGGACGGCAAATATCCCGAATTCGTCATTGTCTACGGCGATCACCGCCGGAAATACCTGGAGTGTTATACAATTCAGGCAATCGATGAGGTCGACAACCAGATCGGCGATCTGCCGCGCGGCTCGGTCGAACGCAAAATGCTGGAGAAGCTCTTCAGCGGCCAGTCGATGCAGACCAATGTCGACGACACTGGCCGGATCGTATTGTCGAAGAAGCTGCGCGACAAGATCGAGATCGCCGACGAGGCGTTCTTCATCGCCACCGGCGATACGTTCCAGATCTGGAAGCCCGAGACCTACCGGTCGGAGGAACTGGCCAAGACCGAGGCCTGGCTCGAGGATTTCCCGGACGACTTCGACCCCCTGACCCTGCTGGACAGGTCCCGGGAGGCGTGAGCGATGGCAGCGACGGCCCCTGCCAGCCCGCCTCCGCCGCACATCCCCGTTCTTCTGCGTCCGCTTCTGGCGGCGGTGGCGCCGGTGTCGGGCCATTGGCTGGACGGCACCTTCGGGGCGGGGGGCTACACGCGAGCGTTGCTCGAGGCCGGGGCGGACCGGGTCACGGCCGTCGACCGGGATCCGTCGGTGTTCGGTCTGGCCGAGCCTTGGGCGGCCGATTACGGCGACCGGCTGCGGCTGGTGGAGGGCACGTTCGGGGCGCTCGACACCTATGTGCAGGCGCCGCTCGACGGGGTGGTGCTGGACTTAGGCGTGTCGTCGATGCAGCTCGATGAAGCGGCGCGCGGGTTTTCGTTCCGCGCCGAGGGGCCCTTGGACATGCGCATGGGCGGCGCGGGCGTGACGGCGGCCGAAATCGTCGCGACCGCGTCCGAGGCCGCGTTGGCCGACATCCTGTTCCACTACGGCGAAGAGCGCGCGGCGCGGCGCATCGCGCGAGCCATCGTGCGGGCGCGCGACGAGGCCCCGGTCGAGACCACGCGGCAGCTGGCGCAGATCGTCGAGGCCGTGCTGCCGCGGGCCAAGCCGGGCCAGGCGCATCCCGCCACGCGCAGCTTTCAGGCGCTGCGGATCGCGGTGAACGACGAATACCGGGAATTGGCCGACGGGCTGGAGGCGGCAGAGCGCGCGCTGACGCCCGGCGGCAAGCTGGCCGTGGTGACCTTCCATTCCATCGAGGACCGCATGGCGAAGCGGTTTTTGCAGCAGCGGTCGGGCGCGGGCGGGCAGGGCAGCCGGCACGCGCCGGCCCAGGCCCAGACCGCGCCGGCCTTCGACATCCTGACCCGCCGCGCAGTGACGCCGGAGCCGCGCGAGCTGGCGGAAAATCCCCGCGCGCGGTCGGCCAAGCTGCGCGTCGCGCGCCGGACATCGGCGCCGGCCGGTCCCTGCGACCGCACCAAACTCGGCATGCCCGTCCTTCCCAGAAAAGGATCAACGCATTGAAATCGCTTCTCTATATCACCTGCGCCCTGGCCGTCATGGGGCTGGCCTTCTGGGCCTATCACGAAAACTACAAGACCCAGCAGGCGCTCGACGAGGTCGAGACGCTGCAGCGCGAGATCGGCCATCTGCTGGAGACCCGGTCGGTCCTGCGCGCCGAATGGGCCTATCTCAACCGGCCCGACCGGCTGCGCGAGCTGGCCGAGATCAACTTCGACCGCCTCGCCTTGATGCCGTTGATGCCGGAACAACTGGGCCGCGTCGACCAGATCGCCTTTCCCAAACCGCCGGAACTGGAGATCGAGGGCGCCGTCGATGTGGCCGGCGAGCAGGAGCAGATCCCATGACCCGCACGCCGCTGCGCCCGCTGGCCCGCATCCTGTCAGCCCGCGCCAAGGGCGAGAATCCGGACGCGATCGAGCGCGAGAACATCCGCCTGCGCCACGAAGAGATGCGCGACAAGGCTCGCCAGCGCGCCGAGGGGCGGCTGTTGGTTCTTGGCCTGTTCTTTTTCTGCGCCTTCATGGTGATCGGCGCGCGGATGGGGCTAATGGCGGCCTCGGAGCCGTCCGAGCCGCGCGCGGCGGGCGCAAATACCCCCCGGATCGTCGCGCAACGTGCCGACATCGTCGACCGGCAGGGGCGGATCCTGGCCACCAACCTCGTCACTCATTCGCTTTACGCGCAGCCGCCGATCATGGTCGACAAGGCGCGTGCGGCCCGCGAATTGGCGGCGATCTTTCCCGATCTCGACGCGGACACCCTGCTGAAGCAGTTCACCGGCAAGCGCAAGTTTCTGTGGATCAAGAAGAAACTCAGCCCCGAGCAGCAGCAGAAGGTGCACGATATCGGCGAGCCGGGGCTGTTGTTCGGCCCGCGCGAGATGCGGCTTTATCCCAACGGCCGGCTCGCCGCCCACATCCTCGGCGGCTACGGCTTCGGGCGCGAGGGCGTCTATGCGGCCGAGGTGATCGGCACCGCGGGCGTGGAAAAAGCCTTCGACCACTTCCTGCGCGACCCGGCCGAGGGCGGCCGGCCGCTACAGTTGTCGATCGACCTCACCGTGCAGGCGGCGATCGAGCGCGTGCTCTACGGCGGCATGCGGCTGATGAACGCCAAGGGCGCGGCGGCGGTCCTGATGGACATCCAAACGGGCGAGATCGCGGCAATGGCGAGCCTGCCCGATTTCGACCCCAACGACCGGCCCGTGCCGCTGACCCAGGGCGACCAGTCCGACAGTCCGCTGTTCAACCGCGCGGTGCAGGGGGTCTACGAGCTGGGCTCGACCTTCAAGATCTTCGCCGCGGCGCAGGCGATGCAGATCGGGCTGGTGAACGCCTCGACCATGGTCGACGCCAACGCGCCGCTCGTTTGGGGCAAGTACAAGATCAAGGAATTCCGCGGCAAGAACTACGGCCCGCGGCTGTCAGTGACCGACGTGATCGTGAAGTCCTCCAATGTCGGCACCGCCAACATGGCGCTGCAGATCGGCCAGAAGCGGCAGAAGGAATTCCTCGCCGCGCTCGGTTTCTTCGAGCCCACCGCGGTCGAGTTGGTCGAGGCGCCGGGCGCCAAGCCGCTGATCCCCAAGCGCTGGTCCGACATCACCACGATCACCGCCTCCTACGGCCATGGCATGTCGGCCAGCCCGCTGCACCTGGCGGCGGGCTATGCCTCGATCCTGAACGGCGGCACAAAGGTCACCCCGACGCTCCTGAAGCGCGAGGCGACCGAGCCCGGCCCGCGCGTGGTGTCGGCGGAGGTCTCGGCGGCCGCGCGGTCGATGCTGCGCCAGGTGGTGACCCGCGGCACGGCGCGGTTCGGCGAGGTGCCGGGCTATGCGGTGGCCGGCAAGACCGGCACCGCAGACAAGCCCAAGCCGAAGGGCGGGTATTACAAGGACAAGGTGATCACCACGTTCGCCAGCGTGTTTCCGGCGCATGACCCACGCTTTGTGCTGGTGGTGACGCTGGACGAGCCGGTCGAGACTTCGGGCGACCGCCCGCGCCGCACCGCCGGCTGGACCGCAGTGCCGGTCGCCGCCGAGGTGATCCGCCGCACCGCACCGCTCTTGGGCCTGCGCCCCGCGATTGAACCGGGTCCGGGGAATGCGCTAAGGGTGAGCGCAAACTAAGAAAGCACTGCGATGGGCGATCGGGCGACATCTCTTGCCGATCTGGGGCTGACCGCGCTTGGCGCGCGCGAGGCGACGATCACCGGGCTGTCGGTCGACAGCAGGCTGGTCGAGGACGGGCATCTCTTCGCCGCGTTGCCGGGCAGCCGGATCCATGGCGGAGAGTTCATCCAGTTCGCCATGCGCATGGGGGCCGGCGCGATCCTGACCGACCGCGAGGGCGCGCGGGTCGCCAAGGACGAGCTGGCGGCCTCGGGCGTGCCGGTCGTCGTCACCGAGGACCCGCGCCAGGCCCTGGCCTATGCTGCCGCGCTGTGGTTCGGGCTGCAGCCCGAGACCATCGTCGCGGTGACCGGCACCAACGGAAAGACCTCGGTCAGCACCTTCACCCGGCAGATCTGGTCGCTCTTGGGGCTGAAATCGGTGAACCTGGGCACGGCCGGGGTGGAGGGCGCCTTTGCTGCGCCACTGGCCCACACCACGCCCGAGCCGATCACGCTGCACAAGGTCCTGGCCGAGATCGCCGAGGCCGGGATCGACCACGTGGCGATGGAGGCCTCGTCGCACGGGCTGGCGCAGCGCCGCCTCGACGGGGTGCGGCTGGCGGCGGCGGCGTTCACCAATCTCAGCCAGGATCACCTCGACTACCACGCCGATTTCGACGACTATTTCGCCGCCAAGGCCGGGCTTTTCGACCGGGTGCTGCCGGATGACGGCGCGGCGGTGATCAACCTCGACGACCCGCGCGGCGTGCTGATGGCCGAGATCGCGATGGACCGTGGGCAGGACCTCTTGACCGTGGGCCGCGGGCCGGAGGCGAACCTGCGCATCCGGGCGCAGCGCTACGACGCCACCGGGCAGGAGCTGCGGTTCGACTGGAACGGCCGGCCCAGGCAGGTGCGGCTGGGCCTGATCGGCGGATTTCAGGCCGAAAACGTGTTGACCGCGGCGGGGCTGGTGATCGCCTCGGGCTGCGACGCGACACGGACCTTCGACGTGCTGCACGAGCTCAAGGGCGTGCGCGGGCGGATGCAGCTGGTCGCCACGCGCGAAAACGGCGGCGCGGTGTTCGTCGACTATTCGCACACGCCCGAGGCGCTGAAGACGGCGCTGAAGGCGCTGCGCCCGCACGTGTTGGGCCGGCTGATCGTGGTTTTCGGCGCCGGCGGCGACCGCGACCCCTACAAGCGGCCGATGATGGGGGCGGCGGCCGAGACCTACGCCGATGTCACCTTCGTCACCGACGACAATCCCCGCAGCGAGAACCCCGCCACGATCCGCGCGGCGATCCTCGAAGGCTGCCCCGAGGCGACCGAGGTCGGCGACCGCGCCGAGGCGATCCTGCGCGGGGTCGATGCGCTGCAGCCCGGCGACGCGCTGCTGATCGCCGGCAAGGGGCACGAGACCGGACAGACCATCGGCGACGACGTGTTCCCCTTCGACGACGCCGAACAGGCGAGCGTCGCCGTCGCCGCGCTGGACGGCCGCCTGGTATGAGCGTTCTCTGGACTGCAGCGGATGCCGCCGCAGCAACCGGGGGCCGCACGCCGACGGATTGGCAGGCCACGGGCGTGTCGATCGACACCCGCACGCTGGCGCCCGGAGACCTGTTTGTAGCGCTGACGGATGTGCGCGACGGGCACGATTTCGTGGCCGATGCCCTGGCCAAGGGGGCGGCGGCGGCGCTGGTGAGCCGGGTGCCCGAGGGTGTCGCACCAGATGGGCCACTGCTGGTCGTCGACGATATACAGGCCGCGCTGGAACGGCTTGGCGCGGCGGGTCGGGCGCGGACTAAGGCGAAGGTTGTCGGCATCACCGGGTCGGTTGGCAAAACCTCGACCAAGGAGATGTTGCGCGCCGCGCTCGACCGGCAGGGCAAGGTCCATGCCGCCGAGGCGAGCTACAACAACCATTGGGGCGTGCCGCTGACGCTGGCGCGAATGGCGCCAGACGCTGACTTCGCACTGATCGAGATCGGCATGAACCGCCCCGGAGAGATCGCCCCGCTGGCGCGGCTGGCCAGACTTGACGTCGCTATGATCACCACGGTCGCTGCAGCTCATCTGGAAGCCTTTGATGACATTCTTGGAATCGCCGTCGAAAAGGCCGCGATCTTCGAGGGCTTAGAGCCCGGCGGCAGTTGTATGTTCAACGGCGATTTGGACCAGCAACCGCTGATGCACATCGAAGGGGCCGCGTGGGCCACCGGCGAACCGGTGTTCCGGTTCGGGGCCGACGACAGTTGCCACTACCGGTTGCGCACCGTGAAGCTGACCAAGGACTCCACCGTTATTCAGGCCGATCTGAACGACACGCCGGTGCTCTTCAAGCTCTGCGTGCCTGGTCGCCATTTGGCGCTCAACGCCGTGGCCGCGCTTGCTGTGGTGGACATCCTGGGCCTCGATCTGGCGCTGGCTGCTCAGGATCTGAGCGGCTGGACCCCGCCTGCGGGCCGGGGGACACGGGAACAGCTGCTGCTTGATCCGGTCGACGAAAGGCTGACCCTCGATCTGATTGACGATGCCTTCAACGCCAATCCGACTTCGATGGCCGCAGCACTCGATGTGCTGGCCGCGGCAGAGCCGGTGCACGGCATCGGCCGCATCCAGAAAGGCCGCCGCATAGCCGTTCTGGGGGACATGCTGGAACTGGGCGAAACCGAAATGGACCTGCATGCGGGTCTCTCCGAAGTTCCCGCCTTGCAGGGCCTCGATCTGATCTACTGCGTCGGCCCGCGGATGCGGGCGCTGCATGACACGTTGCCGGAAAATCAGCGCGGCCATTGGACCGAAACCGCGCAAGAGCTTGCCGCGCGCGCCCATACCCTGATCGACGCCGGCGACGTTCTGCTGATCAAGGGCTCGAAAGGCAGCCGTGTCAGCCTTGTCGTTGACGCGATCCGGAAATTGGGCCATCCGCTGGCGGCAGAGTTCGAGGGGTCCGACTGATGCTGTTCTGGCTGACCGAGTTTTCCGACGGCGGCGACGTCTTCAACCTCTTCCGGTACATCACCTTCCGCGCCGGCGGGGCGTTCTTCACCGCGCTTGTGTTCGGCTTCATATTCGGGCGCCCGCTGATCAACCTGTTAAGAAAGCGCCAGAAAAACGGCCAGCCAATCCGCGACGACGGGCCTGAGAGCCATCTGGAGACCAAGCAGGGCACCCCGACGATGGGGGGGCTTTTGATCCTGTCGGCGCTGGTCTTTTCCACCGTGCTCTGGGCACGTCCGGACATCCAGTATGTCTGGCTGATCCTGTTCGTGACCGTCGCCTTCGGCCTGGTGGGCTTTGCCGACGACCTCGCCAAGGTGTCGAAGAGCACGCATAAGGGCGTACCGGGCCGGGTGCGGCTGTTGATTGGGTTCGTCATCGCCGGGGTGGCCGGCTACTGGGCGATGTATCTGCACGGAGCGGCCGACGTCGATACGCTGGCGCGGCTGACCGAGGCCGGACGCGCCGACGAGCACACCGCGCTGTCTGGACGGCTGGCGTTTCCTGTGTTGAAGGACGCGCTGGTCAACCTGGGCTATCTCTTCGTGCCGTTCGCGATGATCGTGATCGTCGGTTCGGCCAATGCCGTCAACCTGACCGACGGGCTCGACGGGCTGGCGATCATGCCGGTGATGATCGCCGCCGGCACCTTGGGTGTGATCGCCTATGCGGTCGGCCGGGTCGACTTTTCGCAGTATCTCGACGTGCATTACGTGGCCGGCACCGGCGAGGTGCTGGTCTTCGCCGCCGGGCTGATCGGCGGGGGACTGGGGTTTTTGTGGTACAACGCGCCGCCGGCGGCCGTCTTCATGGGCGATACCGGCTCGCTTGCCTTGGGCGGGGCCTTGGGCGCGATCGCGGTGGCCACCAAGCACGAGATCGTGCTGGCCATCGTCGGCGGGCTCTTCGTGGTCGAGGCGCTCAGCGTGATCATCCAGGTGCTCTATTTCAAGCGCACCGGCAAGCGGGTGTTCCTAATGGCGCCGATTCACCATCATTTCGAGAAACAGGGCTGGGCCGAGCCGCAGATCGTAATCCGGTTTTGGATCATTTCGCTGATCCTGGCGCTGATCGGGCTGGCGACGCTGAAGGTTCGGTGATGGCGCGGGCGTTTCTCAAGCCGGGCGGCTTGCATCACGGCTCCCTCTGATGCGCAGGGCGCTGGTCACCGGCGGCAACCGGGGCATCGGCTATGCCGTCGCCGCCGGCTTGCGGGCGGCCGGGCTCGAGGTGGTGATCGGCGCACGCGACGGGACCTCCGGCGCAGAGGCGGCGGGCGGGCTTGGCGTCGGCGCGGCTGTGCTCGACGTCACCGATGCCGCTGTATGCCGTGAAGTCGTCGAGGTCCACGGGCCCTTCGACGTTCTGGTCAACAATGCCGGCATCCTGTCGAACGCGCCGCTCTTCGGTCAACCGGACGACTTCGCGCGGCATCTCGCCGTGATGGTGCAGGGGCCGCATGATCTGATCGGCGCGGTGCTGCCGGGGATGCGGGCCCGGGGCTACGGCCGGATCGTGAACGTCTCGTCGGGCTGGGGCAGTTTTGCCGAGGGCCTGGGCGGGCCCGGCGCCTATGGCGTGGCGAAGGCCGCCCTGAACGCGTTGACCGTGGCCGCGGCGCGTCAGGCGGGGCCGGGGATCAAGGTCAACGCGATGTGCCCGGGCTGGGTACGCACCCGGATGGGCGGCTCGGGCGCGAACCTGTCGCCCGAAGAGGGCGCCGACACCGCAATCTGGCTCGCCATTTTGCCCGAGGACGGCCCGACGGGCGGGTTCTTTCGGCGGCGGCGCCCGATCGCGTGGTGAGCGGGCAGCGCGGGGGGCGGGTTTTGGCTCGAAGTGGCCGTTGGGGCTGGCGAGAGAAGCTGAGCCCATCGCCAACCCGCGGGGTGGCGATCCGACCTCTAAGCGGCGGCGCTTTATGGTCGTCGAATCCGTAGGAAGTTTCGCTTTGCGCAGGCCTCGACCAATCGCCACCCCTCCGGGGCGGGTTTGCGATGGGCACGGCGGCGCTGCGCGCCTTGATTCCGTGCCCGTGGCGGGCGCAATAGACTCCTTCGGGCTAAAGCCCTTCGCTTGTACCGCATCGGTGGTCATTTCGCCCAAGATTTCCTGAGTCACGCCCAAGACGACGTGACGGACGGTTGGCCGCGCCGCGCTTTCCTTGGCCGGTCAAATCCGCTAGCCCCTGGGCCATGCGAGGAGGACGACGATGATCCCGGTCAGGGGCTACCAGGGCGCGCGTGTGGCGGTGTTGGGGCTCGGGCGGTCCGGGCTCGCCACGGCGCGGGCGCTGCAGGGCGGCGGGGCAGAGGTGCTTGCCTGGGACGACAGCGCCGAAGGGCGCGACCGGGCCCGGGACGAGGGGGTCGATGCCGTGGACCTGACGAAGGCGGGCGCGCTTGAGGACGTGACCGCGCTGGTCGTGACACCCGGCATCCCGCATCTTTACCCCGCACCGCATCCCGTGATTGCTATGGCCTGGGCCGCCGGGGTTCCGGTCGACAACGATATCGGGCTGTTCTTCCGCTCCTTCGCCACGCCGGACTGGGACCGGTTCGGCCAAACCCCGCGGGTGATCGCGGTCACCGGATCAAACGGCAAGTCCACCACGGCAGCGTTGATCCACCATGTGTTGCAAGAGGCCGGCCGGCCGACGCAACTGGCGGGTAATATCGGGCGCGGGGTGCTCGATCTCGACCCGGCGGAGGACGGCGAGGTGGTCGTGCTGGAGTTGTCGTCCTACCAGACGGAATTGGCGCGGGCGCTGACGCCGGACGTGGCTGTCTTCACCAACCTCACGCCGGATCATCTGGACCGGCATGGCGGCTTGGGCGGGTATTTCGCGGCCAAACGGCGTCTTTTCACCGAGGGCGGGCCAGATCGTGCGGTGATCGGTGTCGACGAGGCCGAGGGGCGTTTTTTGGCCAATGCCCTGGCGCTTGGTCCGGCCGACGACGCGGTGATCCGGGTGTCGTCGGGGCAAAAGCTCGCCGGCCCCGGCTGGTCGGTCTTCGCGCGCAAGGGGTTTTTGGCCGAGTGGCGCAAGGGGCGGCAGGTGGCCTCGGTCGACTTGCGCGGGGTGCGCGGTCTGCCCGGAGCGCATAACCATCAGAACGCCTGCGCGGCCTGGGCCTCACTGCGGTCCATCGGGTTGGGTCCGAAAGGTATTGAACGTGCGTTCAATTCCTTTGCCGGGCTGCCGCATCGCAGCCAGGTGGTGGCCGAAAGGGACGGCGTGGTCTTCGTCAACGACAGCAAGGCGACGAATGCCGAAAGCGCCAGCCAAGCTCTGCAGGCCTTCGAACGGGTGCGCTGGATCGCGGGGGGGCTTGGCAAGGAGGGTGGGATTGCCGGGCTGAAGCCGCAGTTCGGGCATGTTGCGAAGGCCTATCTGATCGGACACTCGGCGCGGGAGTTCGCGCTTCAGTTGGGCGCGGTGCCGCATGAAGTGTGCGGGACGATGGCCGAAGCGGTGAAAAAGGCGGCGGCAGAGGCCGAGGCCGGGGACACAGTGCTGTTGGCACCCGCGGCGGCGAGCTTCGACCAATATCCGGATTTCGAAAAACGCGGTGAGGAGTTCATGCGCGAGGTGCGGGCGCTGCTAGAGAGGTAGGGCGGGTCGGGGCTCCGCCTGTTGAGACTGTGCGCGGGGCCGGGTTAACAGCGCGGAACGCGCCCCGGCCCAGCGGCGGCCCGCCCCGGTGGGCTGCCGCTTTGGGTGTCCTGGGCGCGTCGAAGCCATGGAAGATGTACCTTGCTGCCATAAAGCACATCGTTCAGCCGTCGACGCGGCATCCCGCGGGCCGCCGCCGGGCCGTGCGGGC
>JASJCA010000004.1 GCA_030066215.1 Rhodobacter sp.
CGGGTACCATTCTGGCGCAGTTTCAGGATTCGAAGGGCAGCGGAGAGATCACTCTGGCGCTCGAGATGTGGCGCGATGGCCTGCTCTTGACGCAGGACGACCCGCGCACCCAGCAGCGCGACGACATGGCGCCGCCGAAGCCGATGATCATCAAGACGATCGTGCCGGATCGCCGGCTGCGCGGGCGCTGGCATGATTTTCGCATACAGGCGGTTTGGTCCGCCCGCGACACTGGTCTGATTCGAGTCTGGCTGAACGACCGGCTGGTCCACGAGCACCAGGGCCGGAACCTAAATCGAAACGTTGCGCCCACCTTCAAGTTCGGCGTCTACCGAACTTCATTGCACAAGTATCGCAGTCGGATAGGGCCGGTCGTGCCGACACAAGTGGTGGTCTTCGACGAAGTGGCGCGGGGCCGCAGCCGCGCGGAGGTGACGATCCGATAAAGGGGCTCTCGATTTGGGCCTTTCCGCAAATCATTCTGCGACGCGGGAAAAGCGTCTTCATCGCGGCACAGGTGACGCTCTGGCAAGCCCCCCAAAAAAAGTCTGCCGGCGTTCCTGCAATTCATACCCTTCGCATTTGAACACCGAGCGCCCTCGCAAGCTCGCCACGATCCTGACGGCCGGCGTTGCGGGGTACAGCTTATTGGGTGCAGAGGATGAGCGTGCTGCGATCAGCCAGCTGCTACATCACACATAACCCTTGCGAGGAATCCCGTTCGAAAACCTAGATGGACACCGCCGCCAACAATCCCGACCGGTCCAGCTCCCGTTTCGAGCCGCTGAGCCGCACCGCACCGCGTTCGAGAACGTAGAAGTGATCGCCCAAGTCGTAGGCGAAGCTGAAATACTGCTCGACCAGCACGATCGCCATGCGGCCCTGGTCGCGCAAATAGCCGATGACCTCGCCGATCTGTTGGATGATCGACGGCTGGATGCCCTCGGTCGGCTCATCCAGCAGCAACAGCCGGGGCCGGGCGATCAGCGCCCGGGCGATCGCGAGCTGCTGCTGCTGGCCGCCCGACAGATCGCCGCCGCGCCGGTCGAGGAAGTCGCGTAGGATCGGAAACAGCTCGAAGATCTCGCCCGGGATGTTGCGTTCGGCCCGCGGCAGGCAGGCGAACCCGGTCTCCAGGTTCTCGCGCACCGTGAGCAGGGGAAACACGTCGCGCCCCTGCGGCACATAGCCCACGCCGCGCCGCGCCAGGGCATGGGCCGCCAGATGCCCCACCGCCGCGCCGTCCAGCGTCACCGTCCCGCCGGAGGCCCGATGCGTGCCCGACAGCGCCTTCAGAAGCGAGGTCTTGCCGACGCCGTTGGTCCCCATCACGCAGGTGACCTCGCCCGGCGCGGCCTGCAGGTCGATGCCGTTCAAAATCTGCGATCCGCCGTAATGCAGGGTGAGGTCCTTGACGTCGAGCATAGCCTAGAGCCATTTGCCTTTACGTTGAATCGGAACTCGCTGCCTCTCAATCAGCAAAAAGCTGATTTCGAACGCAAATTCCGATGCCGTGTGTTTCATTGAAAACGCAAACCGCTTCAGCGCCCCAAATAGACCTCGATCACCTCGGCGTCCGAAGTGACGTGGTCGATTGAGCCCTCGGCCAGCACCGCGCCCTCGTGCAGCACCGTGACCTTGCAGCCAAGCCGGCGGACGAACTCCATGTCGTGCTCGACCACCACCACCGCACGGGTCTCGGCCGCCTTGCGCAGGATGTCGGTGGTGTGCGCGCGCTCGGCCGGGGTCATGCCGGCGGCGGGCTCGTCGACCAGCAGAAGGCGGGGGTCCTGGGCCAGCAGCATACCGATCTCGAGCCATTGCTTCTGACCGTGGCTGAGCGCGCCGGCCTTGCGCGGCAGCTCTGCAGTCAGGCCGATCTCACCGGCCAGTTCGGCGATCCGGTCCCGATCCGCCCGGCTGTTGCGGTCGCGCAGCACCGCCAAGGGCCCGCGGCGCTTCTTCAAGGCAAGAGCGAGGTTGTCGAACACAGTCTGATCCTCGAACACCGTCGGGCGCTGATACTTGCGACCGATGCCCTCTTGCGCGATGCGGCTTTCGCTGAGCCCGACCAGCGACAGGCTGCGCTCGCCCCAGATCACCCGGCCGCTGTCGGGGCGGGTCTTGCCGGTGACGATGTCCATGAAGGTGGTTTTGCCGGCGCCGTTCGGCCCGATGATCGCGCGCAGCTCTGGCTCGGCGATCTGGAACGACAGGTTGTCGATCGCTTGAAACCCGTCGAAGGCGACCGAGACGCCCGAGACCTCCAACAGCGTGCTCACCGCTCGGCCTCCTTCTCGCGCAGCGCCCCGGCGTCGGGGCCCAGGTCCTGCCCGTGCCGGTCCGGCGCCCGCCGCTCGGCCAGCGCCGCGATCACCCCGCCGATGCCCTTGGGCGCAAACAGCGTCACCGCGACGAAGCTCAGGCCCAGAAGCACCGTCCACCAGTCCACCCAGCGGACCGTGACGGCCCCAAGGTCCAGATCCGGCGCCTGGCCACCCGTAAACCAGGTCGAGACCAGGCTGACGAAGGCGGCGCCGATCACCGCGCCGTAAAGCTGCCCGCGGCCACCAATGGCGACCCAGACCGCCAGATAGATCGAGGCGATCGGCGCGATCTCGGCGGGGTTGATGATCCCGGCCTGCGGGTAGTAGAGCGCGCCGGCGATGCCGGCCAGAACCGCGGTCAGGGTGAAGACTGCCAGCTTGAACGCCTCGACCGGGTAGCCCAGGAACCGCACCCGCGCCTCGTCGTCGCGGATCGCGCGGATGACGTTGCCGAATTTGCCCGAGACCAGCCAGGCGCAGAACAGATAACCCAGCCCAAGCGCCAGCGCCGAGGCCCAGAAGAACCAGACCGACAGCACGTCCTGGCCCGTCGCCTCGAGCCCGGGGATGTTCTGCAGCCCCGACAGCCCGTTATTGCCCCGCAGCCCGCTGTCGTTCTGGAAGAGGTAGAGCGCCAGCGCCAGCGTCATCGCCTGGGTCAGGATCGACAAGTAGACCCCGGTGACCCGGCTGCGGAACGCCAGCCAGCCGAAGACCAGCGCCAGCAAGCCCGGGACCAGCACCACAAAGGCCAGTTGGACCGGCAGCGCGTGCGCGAAGCTCCAGACCAGCGGCAGCTCGGACGCGCCGACGACGCCGAAGATCTGGGTGGCGATGCCTTCTCGGATTTCTTCCGGGGTGGGCGGCAGCGGCGCTGCGGCGAGGCTGGCGGTGACGATGATCTCGGTCCGGGCGTACATCAGCCACATGCCGATGGCGTAGCCGCCGAGCCCGAAGAACGCCATGTGGCCGAGCGACAGGATGCCGGTGTAGCCCCAGACCAGGTCCATCGCCAGCGCCGCGAGGCAGAGGCACAGCGTCTTGCCCAGCGTCTTGACGAAAGAGGTCGAGATCAGGCCCAGCCCGAAGGCTTCGCTCAGCACGGTGACGCCGAGGGTGAAAAGCGCCAGCAGCGTCAGAAAGACCAGCACCGAGGGGTGGCGCATCGCAAACGGGCGCCGGACGGGGGCAGAGAAGGCGGCGTCGGTCACGATCAGGCCTCCGCCGCGCGGCCCTTGAGCGCGATGATGCCTTTGGGCCGAAACTGGATGAAGAGGATGATGAAGAGGATCATGTAGGTCTGCGCTGCCAGCGTGTTCGAGGGGTTCAGCCACTCGATCCCCTTCTGCAGCGTGCCAATCAGGGCCGCACCCGCGAGCGTGCCCCAGATGCTGCCGACGCCGCCGACGACCACGGTCATGAAGCTTTGCACGATGTATTGCTGGCCGATCTCGCTGGTGACCTGGGCGAAAAGCCCGATCGCCACGCCGGCGATCCCGGCGATGCCCGAGCCGAGGCCGAAGGTCAGCATGTTGATCCGGTCCGGGTTGATCCCCATCGAGGCCGCCATGCGCGGGTTCTGGGTCACCGCGCGCACCTCGAGCCCCAGCCGGGTACGGTTGAGGATCACCAACAGCAGTGCCAAAAACACCAGCGCCAGAAAGAAGATCGCGATCCGGATATAGCTGATCGAGACCACGTCGTTGATCACCCAGGCGCCGGCCAGCCAGTCGGGCGAGGTCAGGGGCCGCGCCTGGGTGCCGAAGATGTTCTTGGCGATCTGCTGCAGCGCGATCGAGATGCCGAAGGTGGCCAACAGCGTCTCCAAGGGCCGGTGATAGAGCCAGCGGATCACCAGCCGCTCCATCGCCACGCCGGCGCCGAAGGTCACGGCAAACGCCAAGGGCAGCGCCAGCAGGATCGACAGCGTGTAGTCCGGCACCACAAGCTGCACGACATAGCCGGTGTAGGCGCCCATCATGATGAACTCGCCATGGGCCATGTTGATCACGCCCATCACGCCGAAGGTGATCGCCAGCCCGATGGCGGCGAGGAAGTAGATCGAGGCCAAGGACAGCGCGTCGAGCGCCAGATCGGCGGTCTGGTTCAGCGCCAGCGTCAGCTCGATCGACTCCAGCACCGCCGCCGCCGCGGCGGTGACGGCGGGGTTTTGCAACAGAAAGGCGTCGAAGAAGACATGCGCGGCCAGGGCGGCGTTGATCTCGGCCGCTCCCGGCGCCGGCTCGGCCAGCCCGGCGGCGGCGAGCGCGTCATAGGCGGTCTGGCGCGCCGCGTCGGTGCTCAGCGTCTCAACCGCGACGCCCCCGACCACCCCGCCCGCAATATTGGCGACCAGCACCGCCTTGCGGGTCTCGGCGTCGATCGGCGGCGGCAGGGCGCCGGCCTCGACCAGCAGGGCAACGGCCGCCTCGCGCGGCAGGGCGTCGGTGCCGGGGGTCAGCCGCTGCGCCAGATTGGCATTGGCTGGAATCTCCACGGCCACCCGGCGCTCGGTGGTCAACAGCGGGTTCAGCGCCGCCCGCACGTCGACCCCCAGATCGGACCGGAAGCTTTCGATCGCCGCGACCTGCGATGCCGCGTCGGGGTCGAAGCGGATCGTCAACAGCCGCTGCATCCGCTCCGCCCGCGCCCTCAGCACAGGGTCGGACTCGTCCGGCGCCACGCTGCGCAGCACCTCCAGATGGCTGGCCTCCGCGTCGCGGGCGATGGCGTCCAGCGCCAGGGCGCGCTCGGCCGGGTCGGGGTCGCGCAACTGGAACTGCACCAGCGCCGCGCCGATCATGCCGCGGATGCCGCTGTTGGGCTTGAGCTGCTTCAACTCACGCTTGCCGGCGGTCCCGACCTCGGCCCCGCTGGCGATGTCGATCAGCGCCAAACCGTCGCCATGCGGAGCCACGAAAAAGAACCGGCCGTCCGCCTTGCGCAGCCACAGCTCCTTGGCCTGCCATTTCTCCAGAACGGTGCGCGCGTCGCCGAGCCCGCTCGCCGCCAGCGCATCGATCGCCGGGGCGATGGTCTTGCGCGAACTCTTGGCGATGATCTCGCCATGCTCCTGCAACAGCGCCTGGATCGGGGCCTCGGTCGCCTCAACCGCAACGCTCGTGCCAAACACACCGAGCAGCAAAGCCATCAGCCTCAGCAGTGCCATCGCGTGCCTCTTCATCTGGCCCGAAATATCTCAGGGGGAGCGCGAGGGGGACGGCGTCCCCCTCGCCTCGGTCGGATCACCTAGTAGTTCGACTTGATCTGAACGCAGGTCTCGGTCGCGGTGTTGTACATGCCGCAGCCCAAATCCTTCCAATCCGACGTCAGCACCGCCGATTCGGGCAGGAAGTCGGTCCAGGCGTCGCCCGGCACCTCTTCGGTCTGGCTGATGATGTCGAACTGGCCGTCCTCGAGGATCTCGCCGATCAGCACCGGCTTGGCCAAGTGGTGGTTCGGCAGCATCACCGCGGTGCCGCCGGTGAGATTGGGGAATTTCTGGCCGTACATCGCCGTCCGCACCGCATCGACATCCGTGGTCCCGGCCGCAGTCGCCGCATTCACCCACATGTTGAAGCCGATGTAATGCGCCTCCATCGGGTCGTTGGTGACCCGGTCTTCGCCCATCTTGGCCTTCCACGCCTCGACCCAGCCGGCATTGATCTCGGTATCGGCGGATTGAAAGTAGTTCCACGCCGCCAGGTGCCCGACGAGGTTCGAGGTGTCGAGCCCGCTCAACTCCTCCTCTCCGACCGAGAACGCCACCACGGGGATGTCGTCCGCGCTGACCCCTGCGGCCGCGAGCTCCTTGTAGAAGCCCACGTTGGCGTCGCCGTTGATCGTCGAGATCACGCCGACCTTCTTGCCGTCGGCACCCAGCGCCACGACGTCGGCCACGATCTTCGACCAGTCGGAATGACCGAACGGCGTGTAGTTGACGAAGATGTCGTCCGGGGCTATGCCCTTGTCCTGCAGATAGGCCTCGAGGATGTTGTTGGTGGTGCGCGGATAGACGTAATCGGTGCCCAGAAGCGCGAATTTCTCGACCTCCAGCTCCTCGAGGAAATAGTCGGTCGCCGGGATCGCCTGCTGGTTCGGCGCGGCGCCAGTGTAGAACACGTTCTTCGAGCTTTCCTCGCCCTCGTACTGCACCGGGTAGAACAGCAGGCCGTTCAGCTCTTCGATCACCGGCAGAACCGACTTGCGGCTTACGCTGGTCCAGTTGCCGAAGATCACGTCGACCTCGTGCACCGTCAACAGCTCGCGCGCCTTCTCGGCAAAGAGCGGCCAGTCCGAGGCCGGGTCGACCACGACCGGCTCGATCTCACAGCCCAGAAGACCGCCCGCGGCGTTCTGCTGGTCGATCAGCAAGAGCATCGTGTCCTTCAGCGTGGTTTCGGAAATCGCCATCGTGCCGGACAGCGAATGCAGGACGCCGACCTTGATCGGGCAGTCGGCGAGCGCCGGCGTGGCCAGCGCCGCGGCGGCGGCAAGACCGGTGAGAGAACGGGTGAGTCGTGGCATGGAGATCCTCCATGCAGGGCGCCGGCGCCGCTTGCGCAGCAAGCGCGTCGCGAGGTAGGCTGGCCCCCTGCAGCTTCGTGTTGCAATCAGTGTGGCGGCCGGTGCGATGTCCAGTCTCTCGGCCGTCACACGCCCTGTTCGGACGTCCTTTAGTTGCGGCGCGTCGGGACGATCGCAATTCCCGACGATGCAAGCGACGCATGTGCCGATGGGATCGCCCAGAATTCAGGCGTGATTTCCTGCATTGCCAAAAAATCGGGCGGTGGACGGTGAGAAATTCCGTGTCGGATTTTTTTGCCGCTGAAATTCGCCTGAAGCGAACGTTGGTCATGAGACTGCACACAGCCCTGCGAAGCGCCTCGAAAAACCGCTTCGAATTGCGTTCTGAAGCGGCTTCTTAGCCGCTGGCATCGTCGATCATCCGCGTCAGGCGAAATCCAGCGGTGCCTTTGGCTTCACGAATGCGGCGCCTCGGCTCGCCGCCAGCGCAACAGATCCGGCTCGGCTTTGGCGACCCCGACAGGATTCGAACCTGTGACCTACCGCTTAGGAGGCGGTCGCTCTATCCAGCTGAGCTACGGGGCCAGTGCCAAAGCCATACTGCGGCGACGCGCCCAAGTCATCCGCCATTTTGACCAAGGGGCGGGGCGGGGATCGGGCCGGCAGGGGCGCCGCGCGGCCCCGGCGCCAGTGGCACAGGCAAGGCTGGCGCTACCGATCCGTCGCCCAAGGCGACACCATACTGCATCAGGCCGCGCGCACCGAAATGCGGGTCAGCCAGCGCCTGGTCCAGCGATGCGACCAGGGTGCAGCAGCAGTCGACGCCGTCAAAAGCCTGGGCCCAATGCGCGCCGGGTCGGCGGCCGATAATGCGCGACACCTCGGTCAGTGTCGCCTGCGGGTCACGACCGTCGTCGCGCAGGTCTTCGGGCAGATCGAGCACCGTGCAGAAGTTGTCCCAAAACCGCTGTTCGATCGGCGCCGCCGCAACGACCTGGCCGTCCAGGGTGGGATAAAGCCGATACCGGGCGGTACCGCCCGTCAATAGGCTGTCGCCGCTGCCCGGCGCCGCACCCGTTGCGGCGTGCTGTGCCAAAGCCCACCAGGCCAACGGGAACAGATTGTCGGTCATCGACACGTCCAGATGTGCACCCCGGCCCGTCTGCCGCCGCGCCTCGAGCGCCAGCAGGATGTTCATCACGGCCGGATAAGCGCCACCGGCGATGTCGGCGATCAGGGCCGGCGGCACGACCGGCGCCTCCGCTTTCCCAAGCGACAGGGCCAAGAGCCCGGTCTCGGCCATGTAATTCAGGTCGTGTCCAGCCACTTGCGCCTTTGGCCCGTCCTGCCCGAAACCGGTGATCGAGCAATAGATCAGCTGGGGAAACCGCTCGGCCAGTGTCGGGTATCCCAACCCGATCCGCGCCATCACTCCTGGCCGGAATTGCTCGATCAGAATGTCGGCGCGGGCCAGATGCGGCTCTAACTCCGCCCGTCCGGCTTCGGATTTGAGATCCACCGCCAGGCTCGCCTTGCCGCGGTTCAACATCGCGAAGGGCAGGCTTTCGCCGCCTTTGAACGGCGGATAGGCGCGCATCTCGTCACCCGCGCCGGGCCGCTCGACCTTGATCACCTCCGCGCCCGCCTCGGCCAGGATCAACGACGCCATCGGCCCCGGCAGCAAGGTCGAGAAATCCAGTACTACGACGCCGTCCAGCGGTCTCATCCTGATGCCCTCCCTGGTCCGAACCCTTGGTGGCACAGGCCGGTACGCGAGACCAGAACCGGAGGGCGAAAGAAAAGGAGGAGCAATTGGCCCACCGCTCCTCCTTCCTCGTCCCGATTGGCCTTCGACCCGCCGGGCAACCCTTGTGTTACCGCTAACATATCGTGGCGCGCAGACTTGGACAAGCCCTGGCTTTAACGCTAACATCGCCCGCACAGGACCGTAACGGTGGAGGCCGCCCTTGGCCAAGGAAGAGATCGCCAACGAGAACCGCCCGCTGACTTTGCGCGACGTGTCGATGGCCTCCGGCGTCAGCGAAATGACGGTCAGTCGGGTGCTGCGCGGCCGCGGCGATGTCAGCGATGCAACCCGAACCAAGGTGCTCGAGGCCGCCAAGATGCTGGGCTACGTGCCGAACAAGATCGCCGGCGCGCTGGCGTCGCAACGGGTCAACTTGGTCGCGGTCATCATTCCGTCGTTGTCGAATCTGGTCTTTCCCGAGGTGATGACCGGCATCTCCGAGGTGCTCGACGAAACACCGCTGCAACCCGTCGTCGGCGTCACGAATTACGGCCCAGAACGCGAGGAGGCGGTGCTTTATGAGATGCTCAGCTGGCGGCCCTCGGGCGTGATCATCGCGGGGCTCGAACACACCGATGCCAGCCGCGCGATGTTGCGCGCCGCGGGCGTACCGGTGGTCGAGATCATGGATTGCGACGGCGAGCCGGTCGATGCCATGGTCGGCATCTCACACCGCCGGGTGGGGCGCGAGATGGCCAAAGCGATCGTCCGGGCGGGCTATCGCCGGATCGGTTTTCTCGGCACCAAGATGCCGCTCGACCACCGGGCGCGGAAGCGGTTCGAGGGCTTCACCGAGGCGCTTGCCAAGGAGGGCCTCGAGGTCGCCGACCAGGAGTTCTACCAGGGCGGCTCGGCGCTGGTGAAGGGACGCGAGATGACCGAGGCGATCCTGACGCGCACGCCGGATCTCGATTTTCTGTATTATTCCAACGACATGATCGGCGCGGGCGGGCTGCTCTATTGCCTCGAAAACGGGATCGAAGTGCCGGGCCAGGTCGGGCTGGCGGGGTTCAACGGGCTGCGGCTATTGGACGGGCTGCCGAAGAAGCTGGCCACTATGGATGCCTGCCGCGCCGAGATCGGGCGCGAGGCGGCGCGGCTGGTGGCGGCGCATGCGGGCGAGGACAGCGCCGGCGCCGAACGCCACGTGCTGACGCCCACATTGGAGTTCGGCGCGACGTTGAAGCGGCGCTGAGCGGCTGCGGCGGGGGGCTTGGCCGCCGGCTTGGCACGAACGTCAGCGCTCTGTCCCGGGCACGGACTCAAGGCCGCAGGCCGCCGTGCCCATCGCCAACCCGCCCCGGAGGGGTGGCGATTGATCGGCGGCAGCGCACCGCTTGAGGCTCTACGGACTCGACGACCATAAAGCACCGCCGTTCAGAGGTCGGGTCGCCACCCCGCGGGTCGGTGATGGGCACGGCTCCGCGCTCGGGCGACTCGCGTTCGCACCAAGCCAAGACCCACCCGTTTCGCAGCGCTCCGCACCTGATCTGGATCAAACCCAACACATCCCAAAAATGCTATGTGAAAAACTCAGCATTGTTCTGCGGGAGGGCGGGACTGGTCATGCGGATCACCAAACGGACGAACCTGGCGATGCGGGTCTTGATGTTCTGCGCGGTCAATGTCGGGCACAACGTCACCAAGGCGCAGATCGCCAAAGGCTGCAATTCGTCCGAGAACCATCTGGGCCACGTGGTCAATCAGCTCGGCCAGTTCGGCTATCTCACCACGATCCGCGGTCGCCGCGGCGGCCTGCGCCTGGCGCGGCCGGCCACCGAGATCTCGATCGGCGAGGTGTTCCGGAAATTCGAGGCCGACGTGCCGATCGCTGAGTGCTTCGCCGGCGCCGACAACACCTGCCCCCTGGCCCCGGTCTGCCGCTTGCGCGGCGAGATCCGCTGTGCCGTCGAAGCGTTCTACAGCCATCTCGACACCGTGATGCTGGACGAGCTGGTTGACGAGAACGAGGGTCTCTGCCGGCTGTTGGAGCAGGCCGAACCGGCTTGAAGGGCGCGGGCGGTCGGGCGCGGCGTCACCTCTCGCATACCCTGGACTCGAACGAGCGTTGCCCGCATTGCGTTAAGCCGGGCCCATCGCCGACCCGCGGGGTGGCGATCCGACCTCCGATCGGCGGCACTTTATGGCTGTCGAGTCCGTAGGACCTCAAGCAATGCACTGGTGTCGAATGATCGCCACCCCTCCGGGGCGGGTTGGCGATGGGCACGGCGGGGCCGCGCCCCTTGAGTCCGTGCCCCAGGCATCACGCAAATGCCGGCTCAAGGCACCCTCCGTCTCGGCGAACCGCCCCCCCTACGACCCAAAACACTCCGGCATCGCGACGAAAAGCGCCTGGGGGTGGCGGCGGTAGGCGCCGGTTTTGGGGGCGATGTCCCCGACCGGGGCTGTGAGGTCCGGGCACGGGTTGCGATCAGAGGCGCGCAGGACCAAGAGCACCTCTTCGGTGCCTGGCCGGTAGGGGAAGCGCTGCGCATAGTGGTGCTGCGGCCGGCCCTTGGGCGGCACCGAAGCGACCACGACGTCCAGATCGCGCGCGGTGTAGAACAGGTCGGCCAGCACGTCGCGGTCGCCGGCCACGATGGTCGTCAGCCCGCGCGCCTCGGCCGCCGCCAGGATCGCCTGGCTCATCTCGTCGCGCCCGATATACCGCTCCAACAGCGGCTGCCCGCGCCAGACCAGCGCCTCGGGCGCCACCGCCGCCAGCGGGAACAGCAGGCAGAGCGCGCCGTTCACCGCAAAGGACGCCGCCAGCCAGACCCGCCGCCGCAGCACCACCGCGACCGCCAGAACCGTGCCGGCCAGGTAGGCCGAGGCCGCCCAGTTGGCGTAGGCCTGGCTCAACAGCGCCTGGACACAGACCGCCGCCAGGATCGGCAGCGAGAACATGAGCAAAAGCCGTCCCTCCGCCCCCGCCCGCCGCCACCGCAGCGCCGCCGACAGGAACGCCGCGAACAGGACGGGCCCGAGCACCGCAAACTGGCTCGCCACGAACGCCGTCAGCCCGCCGTAGTTCAGCCCAGCCCGCGCGCCGGGATCGCGCACCCAGTCGGCGTTGTCCAAGGTATGCTGCACCGTGGTCAGCCCGTTGGCGAGGTTCCAAATCAGGTTCGGCGATGCCACCGCCAGGAACCCGGCCAAGGCCAATCCGGCCGCCCTCCACCCCGGCCGGGCCGAGGGCAGCAGCAACCCCGCCAAGGCGGCTGAGATCAGGTAGTAGAGCGCGGCGTATTTCGACAGGAACGCCAGCCCCAATGCCGCGCCGGTCAGGACCGCAACCCAGGCCTCACCCCGCTCCAGCACTCGCAAATAGCCCAGGAGGGCGGCGGCCAGGAACGGAAACATCACCGTGTCGGTCGAGATCAGCAGGCTGCCCACCGCCACCATCGGCAGCGTGACATAGCCAAGCGCCACCCAGAACGCCGCCTGCCGCGTCACCACCCGCGCCGCCACCGCGCCCAGGATCAGCGCCGACGCGGCGTGCAAAAGCGGCCCCGGCAGGCGGATCCAGAACGCTCCGTCGCCGCCAATCTCGGTGAAGAAGCGGATCACCCAGCCGATCATCGGCGGCTTCGAGTAATACCCAAAGGCCAGCTCCTGCCCCCAAAGCCAGTACTGTGCCTCGTCGACGAAAAGGTCGGTCCGGTTGAACGCCAGCAGCACGACCCGCGCCGCCGTCACCGCCAGCACGGCCCAGGCGGCGGGCCACAGCCAGCCGCGCTCAACCGGCACGGCGGCGCTCGGCATAGATCAGCCAGAGGTTCCGGGAATAGATGAATAGGCCCATCGACTGGCCCAGGATGAAGACCGGGTCCTTGCGATAGACCGCGTAGGTGAAGAGGATCAGCCCGCCGCCGATCGAGAAATACCAGAACGCCAGCGGAATGACCGACCGTTTCTCGCGCTCCGACACGATCCACTGCACCAGGAAGCGCGACATGAACAGCAGTTGCCCGCCGAGGCCGAAGGCGACCCACCAGAACTCGGCCCAGCTTTGCACGTTGAGCCAGGCAAACAGCGTTTCGATCATCCGCCCGGCTCCTCGGCCTGCACCTTCTTGCGGCGCCGGATCAGCCAGGCGACGCCGATCAGGTCGTAGAGCCCGACCCAGGCGCGCTGCAGGTTCGAGTAGTTCGACCGCCCGGCGTGGCGTTCGGCATGGGCGACGTCGACCAGCTTCACCCGCCAGCCGTCGCGCTTGAAGAGCGCGGGCAGATAGCGGTGCATGTGGTCGAAATAGGGCAGCGCAAGGAAGGCGTCGCGGCGAAACCCCTTCAGTCCACAGCCGGTGTCGCGGGTGCCGTCGCGCAAAAGCCGGCGGCGCAGCCAGTTGGCAAAGCGCGAGCCGAGCCGCTTGGACAGTGTGTCCTGTCGCCCGACCCGCTGCCCGGCCACCAGTCCCAAGCTGCCGGTGTCGTCGGCCAGAAGCGGGGCGTAGAGCTTGGGCAGTTCGGCGGGCGGGTTCTGGCCGTCGCCGTCGAGGGTACAGATGACTGGGCCCCTGGCCGCCAGCACGCCGCTATGCACAGCCGCACTTTGCCCGCCGGAGGTCGGGTGCCGGATCAGCCGCAGCGGGTGGGTCGCCGCCAGCGCCCCGACCGCCGCCGCAGTGCCGTCGGTCGAGCCGTCGTCGACCACGATGATCTCGTAGTCCGGCAGGGCGGCGCAGGCCTCGGCGATCCCGGCGATCAGCGGCGCGACGTTCCCGGCTTCGTTTCGCATCGGAATCACGATCGACAGCGATGTCATCGAGGTCCTCACCCCAGCCCGGGCCCACCCTGCGCACCGTGCGGCGGGTTAAACCCGATCACCCCGGCGATGTCCACCGCCGGCGCAGATGCTGCAGCGCAGAATGTTTCGCGCGCGAAACAATTTACCAATCTTGCCAGTCGGTTAAGAAACCGAGCGCTGACGGGGAGCAGGGCCACTCGCGTCGTCGATTTGGCGCGAAGCCGGGCCCATCGCCGACCCGCGGGGTGGCGAGCCGACGCTTGTTCGGCGGTGCTTTATGGTGGTCGAGTCCGTAGGGCATCGAGCGGTGTGTGAGTTTGGACAAATCGCCGCCCCACCCGGGCGGGTTGGCGATGGGCACGGCGGGGCTGCGCCCCTTGATCCCGTGCCCCAAGCAAACCCTGCAACTTCTCCGTCACCCCAGATCGCGCTGAAAGATCCAGTCGTGGTCGGGGTGGTTCTTGAACCGCCATTTCCGCAAGGGCCCGGCCATGACGTTGAGATAGTACATGTCGTAGCCGTAGGGCGCGCCGCAGGGGTGGTGGCCTTTGGGCACCAGCACCACGTCGTGGTTCGAAACCGCCATGGTCGCGTCCAGGCTGCCGTCCTCGGTCCAGACCCGCTGAATCCCGAAGCCCTGGGCCGGGTTCAGCCGGTGATAGTAGGTCTCTTCGAGATAGGTCATGTTGGGGAAATCGTCTTCGTCGTGGCGGTGCGCGGGCCAAGACGACCAGTGGCCGGCGGGGGTGTAGACCTCGGTGACCAGCAGGCTGTCGGCCACGTCGCGGTTTTCCATCGCGATGTTGTGGAGGTAGCGGGTGTTGGTGCCCTTGCCGCGGTCCTCGAGCGCGATGCCCGCCGGCCCGATCACCTGGGCTTCATGCCCGCCCCTGCCGGGCGCGGTGCAGACCGCCAGCGTCGCCGCGGTGGTGGCGGTCGCCGACCAGTCCGAGCCGTTCGGGACGTAGACGCAATGCGGCGGCGTGCGGTCGAACACGTCCATCCGGTCGCCGAGCTCGCCGAACGACGTCGCCCCGGCGCCGATCTCGGCCTTGCCCTCGACCAGGACCAGGATCGCCTCGGTGTCGCCGGTGGGCTCGGCCACGGTTTCGCCTGGCACCAGGCGATAGAGACCAAAGCCGACATAGCCCCAATTCGCCGTCGCCGGCGTGATGTCGTGCACCTTGCCGGTCTCTCCCGACGGCTTGCGCAAAAGGGTCATGGCTCGTCTCCTCCCTCCGGGTCCCACACGATGAAGAACTGATAGGCCAGATAAGCACCCGCGGCGCCGAAAACGATGGCCCAGAACACCGCACCCCGGCTCAGCTCGACCGCGGCCCAGGCCAGGCACGCCGCCACGATCCCGAGCCGCAGCCAAAGCGGCTTCAGCAAGGGCGACTGGACGTCGAAGGGCCCGCGGCTCATCGCCCGTTCCGCGCCTCCACCGCCGCCTCGTAGGCCCGGCGCGCCGCCTGTACCTCTTTGCGCTCGCTGACCTCGGGCACCGCGACCTCCCACCAGCTGCCGCCGGCCTCGGTCGACGGATAGGGATCGGTGTCGATGACGACGACGAAGGGCCCGGCGGCCTCTTTCGCCTGGGTCAGGGCCGCCTCGAGTTCCGCGATGCTCGCAGCCTTCACCGCCTCGGCACCGAGCGCCCGCGCATGGCCGACGAAATCGATGTGGCTGGGGGTCTCGTGCACCGCGGTGTCCAGGAGGTTGTTGAACTCCTCGCCGCCCGTCGCCAGTTGCAGCCGGTTGATGCAGCCGAAACCGCGGTTGTCGGTGACCACGATGGTGATCTTCAGCCCCATCATCGCCGCGGTGGCAAGCTCGGAGTTCATCATCAGATAGGTGCCGTCGCCGGTGAAGCAGATCACGTCGCGGTCGGGCTCGGCGAGCTTGATCGCCAGCGCCCCGGCAATCTCGTAGCCCATGCAGCTATAACCGTATTCCATGTGATACGACATCGGCCGCCCGGCCTTCCAGAGCTTGTGCAACTCGCCGGGCATCGTGCCCGCGGCGCACATCACCACCGTGTCCGGGCCCGCCGCCCGCTGCACCGCGCCGATCACCTGCATGTCGGTTGGCAAGGCGTTGCTGTCCTCCTCCGGCGCGGCGGTCAGCGGATCGACGGCGGCGAACCAGTCCGCCTTGACCGAGGCCGCGGGCGGCGTGGCGGTATAGCCGGTCAGCGCCGCGCCCAAGGCCTCGATCCCGCGCCTGGCGTCGCAGACAAGCGGCATCGCGCCGTGTTTCGTGGTGTCGTAGGCCTGCACGTTCAGCGAGATGAGACGGCGGTCCGGGTTTTGGAACAGGTCCCAGGACCCGGTGGTGAAGTCCTGAAACCGCGTCCCGACCCCGATCACCACATCCGCAGCGGCGCAGATCGAATTGGCCGACGACGCGCCCGTGACCCCGATGGGGCCGAGGTTCAGCGGATGGTCCCACGGCAGCGAGGACTTGCCGGCCTGGGTCTCGACCACCGGGATTTGGTGGGCTTCGGCAAAGGCGACCAGATCGGCCTCGGCATCCGAGTAATGCACGCCGCCGCCGGCGATAATCACCGGCCGCGCGGCGCCCCGGATCGCCTCTGCCGCCTCTGCGACCTCGGCGTCGTCGGGGCGGATGCGGCGCATGCGCCAGACGTGCGGCTCGAAGAAAGACCGCGGGAAATCGTAGGCTTGGGCCTGGATGTCCTGGCAGAAGGCCAGCGTGACCGGCCCGCAGGTCGCCGGGTCGGTCATCATCGCCATCGCGCGGGGCAAGGCCGTCAACAGTTGTTCGGGCCGGGTGATGCGGTCGAAATAGCGCGACACCGGGCGGAAGCAGTCATTTGCGCTGATGGTGCCGTCCCCGAAGCTTTCGACCTGCTGCAGCACCGGATCGGGCCCGCGGGTGGCGAAGACGTCGCCGGGGACCAAGAGCACCGGCAGCCGGTTGACATGCGCCAGCGCCGCGGCGGTGACCATGTTCGTGGCGCCAGGCCCGATCGACGACGTCGCCATCATCGCGCGCTTGCGTTTGAGCTGCTTGGCATAGGCGATCGCGGCATGGGCCATGGCCTGCTCGTTGTGGCCGCGGTAGGTGGGCAGCCGCGCCTGCACGCCGTGCAGCGCCTCGCCCAGACCGGCGACATTGCCGTGGCCGAAGATCGCCCAGCAGCCGGCGATGAAAGTCTGGTGATCCTCGTTCATCTGGTTGGCCAGGTAGCGGACCATGGCCTGGGCGGCGGTCAGTCGGATGGTCATGGGTTGGTCTCCTGCACATTGGCGCGTGCGGCGTCCCACACGCGGCAGAGGTCTTGAAATTTGGCGGCCATCTGGGCGATGGCCGCGTCGTCCTTGATCTCTCCGGCCAGCCAGGCGCGGGCGGTGGCGCCGAAGATGGTGCGGCCGACGGCGAAGCCCTTGACGAGGTCGTGGCGCGCGGCCAGGGCGAAGCTGGCGGCGAGCTCGTCCGCCGGGGCGTCGAGGCCCAGCACCACGATGCCGCGGGTGTGCGGGTCGTGGCGGGTGATCGCGGCGCAGGCCTTTGCCCAGGCGGTGTCGGTCTTGAAGGGCTCGAGCTTCCACCAGTCGGGGAAGACGCCGGCCTGATAAAACCGCTCGATCACCTGGGCCGTGGTGTCGTCACCGACCGCGCCGGCCTTGGACGGGATCACCTCGAGCAAAAACTCCAGCCGGTTCCGCCGCGCCGCGGTGAAAAGCCGGTGCACGGTCTCGATCTGCCGCGCCCAGAGCGCGGCGTCATCGACCGGGTGCGCGAAGCACAGGCACTTGACCACCTGCTCCAGCGGCCATTCGTTCAAGCCCCCGCAATCGGGGCCCAGTTCCGGCTCCAGCTCCAGCGGCCGCGACCCCGGCCATTCGGTCGGCCGCCCGATCCAAAGCCCGGTGCCGGCCGCCTGGTAGAGCGCCTGCCGCCCGTGGCGCCGGTCGCAGAGCACGCCGTAGCCGGGCCGCCCGCCCGCGACCTGCAGTGCGGCCCTCAGGCAGAGCGTCTTGAAATGGCCGATATGCGGGTGGCTGACCCCGGCCGCGTCGCACATCGCTTCAAGCTGGCTGCGGTGGTCGAAGGCGAAGACCCGAAGCTCGGGCCAGTCCCCGCGGCGCGTCGTGGCCCAGTGGATCTGTTCCAGCTCGGCATCCTTGCGCAGGGCGGGGGTCTTGACGCCGCGGTCGAGGAAGAACTGCAGCTCGTCCCAGGACGGGTAGGCCGGGGTGCAGCCGTGCCGCGACACCGCGAAGGCGCCGCAGGCATTGGCGTAGGTCAGCGCGGTGGGCCAATCCTGCCCAGTCAGCCAGCCCTTCAGGAGCCCCGACATGAACCCGTCGCCGGCGCCCAGGACATTGAACACCTCGATCGGAAAGCCCGGGCCCGACTGGCCGTCGTCGAGGCTGTCCGGGATGTCGTCGGTAAAGGCCGTCGCGCCCATCGGCCCGCGTTTGCAGACCAGCGTCGCGGCGCTGACCTGACGCACCGCGCGAAGCGCCGCGATGGTGTCGGTGGTGCCGCCGGCGATGTGGAACTCTTCCTCGGTGCCGACGATCAGATCGAAGAGATGCAGCGTCGACTGCAGCTTCTCGGTGACCGTGTCGGAGGCAATGAACCGCTCCTCCCCCGCGCCGTGGCCGGCGAGCCCCCAGAGGTTCGGCCGATAGTCGATGTCGAGCGCCGTCTGCGCCCCACTCTCCCGCGCCAGCCGGAGTGCCTTCAGCACCGCCGCCTCGGTCCGCGGATGCGACAGATGCGTGCCGGTCACAGTCACACACCCCGCACGGGCGATGAAGGCCGGGTCGATATCGTCCTCGCACAACGCCATATCGGCGCAGTCGGTGCGGACGAAGATCAGCGGAAACTGTTCCTGGTCGCGGATGCCCAGAAGCACCAGCGCGGTCAGCCGTTTCGGGTCGGTGATCACGCAGGTCGTGTCGACGCCCTCGCGCTGCAATTCCTCGCGGATGAACCGGCCCATGTGCTCGTCGCCCACCCGGGTGATCAGCGCCGACTTGAGGCCCAGCCGCGCCGTCCCCGCTGCCATGTTCGTGGGCGAACCGCCGATGTATTTCTCGAACGACCCCATGTCTTCGAGCCGCCCGCCCACCTGCGCACCGTAAAGGTCCACCGAGGACCGCCCGATGGTGATCAGATCGAGATCCTTCATAGGACCTCCGCCACCTGCACCGCCCGCGCCTCTGCCACCGACCGCACCGCCGCTTCGGCCAAGGCCAACGCCATCAGCCCGTCCTGTCCAGTCGTCGGCGGTGCGGTGCCGTCGGTCACCGCCCGAACGAAGGCGGCGATTTCGGCGGCGTAGGCGGCGGTGTAGCGCGACATGAAGAAGTCGAGCAGCGGCGGGCGGGTGTAGCCCTCGGCCGTCGCCACCTCGATCCGTGCGGCGCGGTGGTTTTCGGCCGCGACCGCGCCCAAGCTCCCGTGCACCTCGATCCGCTGGTCGTAGCCATAGACCGCCCGCCGGGTATTGGTGATCGTCGCCTGCTTGCCCGAGGCCGTGCGCAGGATCACGTTGACGCTGTCGAAGTCGCCGAGTTCGCCGATCTTGGAATCGACCAGTACCGAGGCGGCGGCCAGCACCGTCTCGACCTCCTCGCTCAGCATCCAGCGCGCCACGTCGAAATCGTGGATCGTCATGTCGCGGAAGATGCCACCCGAGCGCTGAATGTACTCGTAAGGAGGCGGCCCGGGGTCGCGGCTGGTCAGCGTCACCATCTCGACATCGCCGATTCGGCCCGCGTCGATTTCCGCCTTCAGGGCCAGGAAATCAGGGTCGAACCGGCGTTGGAACCCGACCATCAGCGTGGTGCCGGTTTCCTCGACGACCTGCAGACAGGCCCGCACCCGGTCGAGGCTCAGATCGACGGGTTTTTCGCAGAATACCGCCTTGCCGGCGCGGGCGAAGCGCTCGATCAGGTCGGCATGGGTGTCGGTCGGGGTGCAGATCACCACCGCGTCCACCTCGCCGGAGGCCTCCACCTGGTCAATGGTCCGGATCGCGGCGCCGTAGCGGTCGTGCAGCGCCTCGGCCGCTGCCGCCACCGGGTCGGACACCGCCACCAGTGTGGCACCCTCGACCGACGCGATCGCGCCGGCATGCACCTGGCCGATGCGGCCCGCGCCCAGAACGGCAAAGCGCATCGCGCCTCCCCTCAGCGTTCGTTGGTGTCGGGATAGGCCCCGACGACGTGTTGATCGAAATCCATCAAGGTCCCGGTGACGACGCCCGAGTCGGGCCCCAGCAGAAACGCCGTCTGCCGCGCCACATGCTCGGGTTTGACCAGCATGCCGAAGGGCAGGTTCGCCTCGGCCGCCTTCTGCCAGCCCTCCTTGCGCCCGTGCGAGACCTTCTGGCGTTCGTTCTCGCCCGGCGTGTCCATCCAGCCAACGTTGATGCCGTTGACCCGGATGCGGTGCTGGGCCAGGGCGGCGGCGGCGTTCTTGGTGATCGCGCCGAGCGCGGCCTTCGAGGCAACGTAGGGCGCCAGGAACGGCAGCCCGCCATAGATCACGATCGACAGGATGTTGACGCAAGATCCTGGATGGCCGCGTTCGAGGCAGTGGTTGGCGAAGCCCTGCAGCGCGAAGAACGGGCCCTTGGCGTTCGGCCCCATGATCGCGTCCCACCGCTCGGGCGTGGTGTCGAGGATCGAGCCGCGGTCAGTGTTCGCGGCGCAGTTGACCAGCGCGTTGACCGGGCCGATCCGGGTCTCGGCGGCGTACATCATCGCCTGAACCATGTCGATGTCGCCCATGTCCATGGTCAGGAAATGCACGTCCGCGCCACTTTCGGACAGCTCGGTCGCCGCGCGGTCGCCCTTGCGGATGTCGCGGGTGGTGAAGACCAGCCGACGGCAGCCCTGGGCGATCAGCTCGCGGCAGATCGCCAGGCCGAGGCCCTGGCTGCCCCCGGTGACGATGGCCCCGGTGTCGTCATGCGCGCCCAAGGCTCAGACCGTGCCCCCGAGCGAGCTTTCGAGATCGGCGAGCTTCTGGCCGCCGGCCATCATGTCCTGCAGCTCTTCGGGCGTGATCTCGCCGCGTTTGGCCGTGCCCAGGGTCTGGCCGCGATTGAGCACCGTGAACCGGTCGCCCACAGCCAGCGCGTGGCGCACGTTGTGGGTGATCAGCACCACGCCGACGCCCTGCTTGCGCACCTTGTCGACGGTGGCCAGCACGTTCGAGGTCTGCCGCACGCCAAGCGCCGAGGTCGGCTCGTCGAGGATCAGCACCTTGGCGCCGAAATGCACCGCGCGGGCGATGGCCACGGTCTGGCGCTCGCCGCCCGACAATGTGCCCACGGCCTGGTCGGGGCCGCGCAGGTTGATGCCCATCTCGCGCATCTCGTCCATGGTCACCTTGTCGGCGTGTTCGTGGTCGAAGAACGGGATGCCGAAGCGCTTCTTGATCGGCTCGTTGCCCATGAAGAAGTTCCGGCTGACCGACATCAGCGGGATCATCGCGAGGTGCTGGTGCACGGTGGCGATCCCAGCGGCGATGGCGTCGCGCGGATCGTCGAAATGCATCGGCTTGCCTTCGAAGAAGATCTCGCCACCCGTGGGCTGATGCACCCCCGACATCACCTTGATGAAGGTGGATTTGCCGGCGCCGTTGTCGCCCAGAAGGCAGTGGCATTCGCCCGGGACGACGTCGACCGACACGCCGTTCAGCGCGATGACGCTGCCGAAGTGCTTCGAGATGTCGGTCATGTGGATAATCGGTTCGGCCATCTCAGCGCTCCCCCGTGATCAGTCGGCGAATGTAGGTGTTGAGGATCACCGCGAAGAGCAGGATGACGCCGAGGAACACCCGGAATAGCGACGATTCCACGCCGGCGAAGAACAGCCCCTGCTGCACCACGCCGAAGATCAGCGCACCAAGCGCCGCGCCGATGACCGAGCCGTAGCCCCCCGTCAAAAGCGCACCGCCGATCACCACCGCGATGATCGCCTCGAATTCTTTCAGCAGCCCGCGGTCGGCGCCGGCCGAGCCGAACTCCATCACCTGGCAGGTGGCGAAGACGGTGGCGCAGAAGGCGGTGAACATGAACATCATGATCTTCACGCGGTTCACCGGCACACCGGAATAGCGCGCGGCCTCGGCGTCGCCGCCGCTGGCGAAGATCCAGTTGCCGAACCGGGTCTTGGTCAAGAGCACGTGGCCGAAGACGATCAGGATGATCGCCCAGACGATCAGCATCGGGATGCCGTCGACCACCGGCTGGCCGGCGCGCGTGCCGCGCTCGAAGACGCCGATGATGCCGGTATCGCCCAGCCAGACGAAGAGCCCCTGCAGGATCTTACCGCCGAAAATGGCGCCCAGCCAGTCGCCCTCGGCCGCGTCGCGCACGCCGCCGATGATGGTCTTGCGCTCCAGCGTCTGCGGCAGATAGATCGTCAGCCCGCGCAGGATGAAGAGGAACGCGAGCGTCACGATGAAGCTCGGCAGCCCGGTGCGGATCACGATGAAGCCGTTCAAGGCCCCGATCGACAGCGCGATGCCGAAGGTCACGATAATGGCGATCCAGACCGGCCAGGAATAGGTCACCGAGAAGATCGCGATCAGCATCCCGGAAAAGCCGATCATCGAGCCGACCGACAAATCGAACTCGCCCGCGATCATCAACAGGCACGCGCCCACCGCGATGATCATGAACTGCGCCGACACCACCGACCAGTTCATCACGCCCTGCGAGTTGAACATGCCCGAATCGAAGGCGAACAGAAGAAAGAACGTGAACACCGCCACGGCCCCGACGATACCGCCGAGTTCCGGCCGGATCAGCGCCTTGCGCATCCGCGACATCTCTTTGACGCGTTCGTCGGCCTTGGGGGTGGGTTGCGCCGTCTCGGTCATCGTGCCGGCTCCCTGTTGTCGTCTGAAATGGCGAAGGGGCGGCGGCCGCCGCCCCTCCGTTCGGTCGCTTAGCGGTATTCGCCCGCGAACATCTCAACCTTCTCAAGCCCGTCGGCGGTCACGAAGCCGGGGCCCGAGTTCATGTTGTTGCCCGGCAGCACGCCGTAGCGGTGATAGTTCGTCAGGATCACCACCGGCATATAGGCCTGCAGGAACGGCTGCTGGTCGATGCCCCAGTTGACGACGCCGTCCTTGATGCCCTTCACGATCTCGGTGCCGAGGTCGAAGGTGCCGAAGTAGATGTCGCCGGCCATGCCGTTTTCCTTCAGCGCGGCGATCGTCGGGTCGGCCGAGACCGGGCCCAGCGTCAGCACGGCGTCGGTGTCGGGATTGGCCGACAGATAGGCCATCACCTTGTTCTTCACTTCCGCCGGGTCGGTGCCGCTGTCGAGCATCGACTCGCCCAGTTCAACACCCAGCCCGTCCGCGAAGCCCTGGCAGCGCTCGACCAGAGAGGGCTGCTGGATGGTGTGGTTGACGCAGAGGAACGAAGTGATCCCGTCGCCCTTGGCGCGCAGACCGGCAGCATAACCGGCGTCGTATTCGGGCTGGCCGACATACATCAGCGCGCCCACTTCACGTGCCTTGTCGGCGGTGCCGGTGTTCATGATGATCACGTCGACGCCCGAGGCGACGGCGTCCATGATCGGGCCCTTCAACACGTCGTAGTCGGCGAGCGTGGTGATGATGCCGTCCGGGCCGGCCGCGGCGGCCTGCTCGATGATCCGCGCCATGTCGGCGATGTCGCCGGTGGGCGGGTTGCGATACTCGACCTCGACGCCCATCTGCTCGCCGGCGAGCGCGATGCCGTTCTTGATCGTGTTCCACCAGCTGTCGCTGTCGGGCGCGTGGCTGACCAGCACGTACTTTTCGCCCTCGGCGGCGGCCGGCGCCGCAAAGCCCAGGGCGGCGACGGCGGCCGCGGCCAGAATCGAAAGTGATGTCTTCATGGGTTTCCTCCCTTTGCGGGTGTCCGGCGCACCCTTTCGTTCAAGCCGGATTGCCCGTCGGTCGGGCGGTTCCTCACCCCTCCCCTCATGCGGCCATCTCGGCCAGACGGGAGGCGATGAACTGAAACGACCCGGCAAGCGCAGCCTGCGGATCGGCGATGGCGTGGACCTGGGGCGCGAAGGGCTCGACCGAGACCGGCCCGCGGTAACCGCCGGCAATCAGCGCCTCGATCTGCTCGATATTGCCCAGCCTGTCGTGGCGGTCGACCAGCACCCGGTGTTCGTCGCGCATCTCGCGGACCGCGGGGCTTGGGTCGGTCACGCCCGAAACCTGGACGATCCCGGTATGGCCGGCAAAGACCGGGCCGCCGCCCGCGAGCATGTGGTGGAACGTGTTGTGCGCCAGCCGGAAGGTGCCGGCGGCGCCAAGATCTTCGATCGCGTCCACGGCTTCGGATTTGTGCCGCAGCGAAGAGGTCTCAAACCCCAAAGGCTCGACAAGACCGGTCAGCCCCTTCGCCTCGAGCATCGACTTGAGCTCGCGAAGCGCGATGCGCAGGTTCGCCTGCCTTTCGCCATTTCCGCGGCCCAGCCCATCGTTGCGCGGGATCAGGCTGATCGCCTCGGCGCCGCACGCCACCGCCGCGCGCATCAACGCCTCGGCTTCGCCGCGCTTCGCCTCTGACCAGTCGTTGAAGGCCTTCAGCTCGGCCAAGGTGAGTACCCGCAACCCCAGCGCCCCGGCCTTCGCCTTCACCGCCGCGGGATCGTCGCCATCGAACAGCGGCCCCGGCAAATCGTCGCGGAATTCCACGCCAACACAGCCCAGGTCATGCGCAAGCGTCAGGAACGCGTCCCAGCGCAGACCTGGCACAGCCATATGGTTCAGCGCCCGCGGCAGCATTCCGGTGGCAGTCCTCCCTGGCATCCGCACCGACGCAATACCGACGTTTTACCGACGTTATGCAGATACGGGTTTCGCGCCTGTTTCCGGCGCTTCACGCGCGCCACGTTGAGGTATCGACCCAAGTTGGGTCAAGCCCGCCGGGCACAGAAGCTCTCAGAAATGATGGAGGCTTAGAGGAGCCAAATGATGTGATTCCATCAATCAGACCGATTCGGGCAGATACAGCACCGGTTCCAGAAACTGCTGGCTCGGCACCGGTCCGCCGCCGTCGATCACCTGGGCCTTCGCCAAGCCCACCAGATCGGTGCAGAGCTGCCTCAGCGGCGTCGAGATCACCATCGTGACATAGCCGTCGCTCAACGCGGTGCGCGATTCCGGTGTCAACTCGTTGACCACCAACGACACCTGCCCGGCCTGCCGCACCTCGCGCAGCGCCTGGATCGCACCCTCCATGCCGCCGCCGGCCAGATAGATGCCGACGACATCCGGATGCCGCGCCAGAAGGTCCAGCGTCGCTTCGTAGGTCAGTTGCCGCGTCTCCAGGTTCACCAGCGTGTCGAGGACCTGGAACTGCGGCTTCGCCTCGCGGAAATAACTGCGGAACCCGGTCTCGCGCAACTCGTGTCCGTGCCAGCGGTGCCCACCCACGAAAATCGCGATCTTGCCGGTCTTACGTGCCGCGGTGCCGAGCATCCATGCAGCGAGGCGGCCGACCTTTAAGTTATTCATTCCAATGTAGTTTAGCCGCTCGCCCTGGGCGAAATCATTGAACAGGGCGAAGGTCGGGATGCCGGCGTCTTTCAACTGCAGCACGGCTTCGGTGGTCTTGTGGTGGTTGACTGCGACTGCAGCAACCACGTCCACCCGTCCGCGCATCGCCAACATCATCTGCGCCACCTCGCCGGGGCTTTGCGATGCGGCGAAGTCGATGACGGCCCGGCCGCGGATTCCCGAAGCGACGCGCATCGCCTGATCGGCCTCGGCTGCCAGGGTCTGATAGAAGGCCTGCCGCTCTTTTTGCAGCACAAAGCCCATGCGTAGCTCGGGCAAGTCCGCGCGCAGTCGCTGCTCAATCAGGTTGGTGGCGTGATAGCCGATCTTGTGCGCCGCCTCGCTGACCTTGCGCGCGGTCTCTTCGCGCACCCGCAGCCGCCCATTCAGCACCCGGTCGACCGTGGCGACGCTGACGCCCGCCTCGGTGGCGATGTCCTGAATCGTCGGCCGCCGCGCCATCCGGGCTCCTCCCCTTGATGGAATCCCATCACGAATGCCGATCATCCTTGAGGCATGTTGAGCGTTTTGCAATCAGTAATTCCGCGCCGGACGCCCGCCGCGAACAACCAGATCTTCACCGGACTGTGGTACCGACGCGCGCAGCCTCACCGAAACATCGGCGGCCTTGCGTCCACCCACGCGCCATCTGCCTTTGCCGACTCCACCGCCGCGAACACCGCCGCCATCGACCGCGCCCCGTCCTCCGGCGTCGGCAACCCGTCGCGCGTCTCGCCCCGGATCGCCGCGGCGAGATCGACATAGATATTTGCCACCGCCAGCGGAAACCCCTCGGGATGCGCGATCGCCACCCGGCTCAGTCGCGCTGCCTCCTCCGATACCCCGGCTTCGCCCTTCTCGATGATCTGCGTCCGACCGCCGACCGGCGTATAGATCAACTGGTTCGGCTGCTCCGAGGCCCAGCGTAGCCCGCCGGTTTCACCAAACACCTGGACGTCAAATCCGTGCTGCCGGCCAATCGCCACCGATGAGGTCCAAAGCCGCCCGACCGTGCCACCGGCCATGCGGAAGTTGACCATCGCGTCGTCTTCCAACTCGCGGCTCGGAATCGTCGAGGCGAAATCCGCTGACAGGCTTTCCACCTGATCGCTGCAAATGAAACTCGCCATATGCAGCGCATGGATGCCGCAATCGGCAAACTGGCCAGAAACACCCGCCATCGCCGGATCATAGCGCCAACGCACCCGCGGATTGTCGGCATCCGTGGCGTCACCGTGATGGCCATGGCTGAAATTCGTCACCACCAGCCGCACCTTGCCAATCTCGCCCGCCCGCACCATCGCGCGGGCCTGGCGCACCATCGGATAAGCCGAGTAGCAATAATTGACCGCGCAGATCCTGCCTGATGCCGCCGCCACCCGCACGATCTCTTCACCCTCCTCGACCGTCATGGTCATGGGCTTCTCGCAAAGCACGTGGAACCCAGCCTCGAGGAACAGCTTGGTGATTTCGAAATGTGTGGCGTTCGGTGTCGCCACGGTCACGAGATCGACGCGGTCGTCACGGGCCTGCTCTTTCGCCAGCATTTCCTGCCAGTCGCCATAGGCGCGGTCGGCCGCGATCCCGAGGCGCTGCGCATAGGCGCGACCTTCATCCGGCCGATGATCGAGCGCCCCGGCGACAAAGTCATAGAGCCCATCCGCCTGGGCGCCCAACCGATGCGCAGGGCCGATCTGGCTGCCCTCGCCGCCGCCGACCATACCCCATTTCAGTTTCGTCATTCCCTCTCCCCCGTGCGAAGCCGGAGTCTTGAAAAGACTCCGGTCCGAAATCCTTCTAGGATTTCGGTGCCCCTCAGAACCCGATGGATTTCAGGTAGTTGCCGTTGTGGGTGTTGTCGTCGAGCGGCGAGGTCTTGCCCTGCGGATCGCAATCCTGCTCGACCGTGCACCAGCCGTCAAATCCGTGATCCAGCAGGATCTGGCGCACCGTCGGAAAGTCCACATCGCCAAGCCCGAGCTTGCAGAAGATGCCTTCCGCACAGGCGTCGTAGAAGCCGATCCGGTTTTCCACCGCCCAGGCTTTCACCTTCGGATCGATGTCCTTGAAATGCATGTACGAGATCCGGTCCATATGCCGTCGCATGAACGCAACCGGGTCGAAGCCCGCATAGGAATGATGGCCCGTATCGAAGCAGATTTTTAGGATGCTGTCGTCGATCTCGCCCAATAGCCGTTCCAGCTCCGGCTCGAAATCCATGAATCCGGCGGCATGGGCATGAATGCCCACGGTCAGCCCGTACTCCTCCGCCCCCATCTTGGCGATGGTTCGGATGCGGCCAACAAAGGCGTCCCATTCCGCCTTGTCCATCTGCTCGGCCTCGTTTGGCCGTCCGGCCGTCGGCGCCCGCCGCTCGGAAATCGCGTCGATCAGCACCAGGTGCTTGGCCCCATGCGCCACCAGCGCCTTGCAGGTGCGCACGCTACCGTCCATCACATCGTCCCACTGGGCCGGGTCATGGAACTTGCGGAACACCACGCCCCCGATCAGCGTCAATGCGTGCTCGGACAAAGCCTCGCCCAGTTCCACCGGATCCTCCGGCATGAAGCCCACGGGCCCCAGCTCGATCCCATTGAACCCCGCCTGTTTGCACTCCTTCAGCACTTGCCGCCACGGCGGATTGCGCGGGTCGTCCGCAAATTCGACGCCCCAGGAACAGGGTGCGTTGCCGATCTCGATGCTCATCTCTCCCCCCTCAGAAATCGTCCATGTTGACCCAACGGCCCGTCTCGTCGCTGGCAAAGGCCGCCTCGATGATCCGCCGCACCTCCAGCCCATCGCGAAAGGTCGGCCAGACCGCCTGGCCGGTCTCGATCGCAGTCAGGAAGTCCTTCGCCTCGATGATGATCTGGTCTTGGTAGCCCGTGCCATGCCCCGGTCCCTTGCAGAACGGCAAATAGTCGGGATGCGCGGGCCCGGTCAGGATCTTCTTGAACCCGCGCTGCTCGGGCGGGTCCGTGGCATCGTAGAACCACAGCGCATTCTGATCCTCCTGATCGAAGCGGAGCGCGCCCCCGGTGCCGAAGATCTCATAGGCATAACCCATCTTCCGCCCCGTCGCGACGCGGCTGGAAAACAGATGGCCCATGGCGCCATTTTGAAACCGAACCATCATTTGAACCTGGTCGTCGTTGGTCACCGGCAGCCCGCCGCGTTCCGCATGCACCGTCTCCAGCCGCGCCGACAGCTCCGAGACTGGGCCGACCAGGGCTAAAGCGGCATTGAAGATATGCGGCGCAAGATCGCCGATGCAGCCATTGGCCCGCCCTTGATAGCGCCAGGCGGCCACATCGGTGTCGTTGTGGAAATCCTCCACATGCTCGGCCCGGACCCAGGTGATCCGCCCCAACGCACCGTCGGCGATCAGCGTGCGGGCGTACTGCGAGGCCGGCGTGCGGATGTAGTTGTAGGCCACCATATTGGCGCAGCCCGACGCTTCGGCGGCGTCAACCATCGCCCTTGCGTCCTCGATCGACACGCCCATCGGCTTTTCACACAGCACCGGCAGGCCCCGCGCAAAACAGGCCTCAGCAATCTCGCGATGGGTGTCCTGCGGCGAGGCGATCACCACCGCCTCTACCCGCGGATCCGCCACCAGCTCACGCCAATCCGCTGTCGCACGGGCGAACCTATAAGCCGCGCGGTACCGCTCGGCGCTTTCCGCCGTGGTCGCCGCGATCATCTCCAGCCGCGGCTTCAGCGTGGTCTCGAACACCGTGCCGACCGAGGCCATGGCGGCGGAATGCGCCTTGCCCATGTAGCCGCCGCCGACGATGCCTACGCCCAACTCTCTCATGTTTGATAGAACCCGCGCTTGTTCGAGTTTTCGTCCCTTGCGTCACCCCGGCCTTCCGCGTCAAGTTCTTGCGCGAATGCAATCACCGCCGTTGAGGGGTTTCCTTTCAATCCTGATAGGAACCGCCTCACCGGCGACATGCCATAGGGGCCCCTCGACATCGCCGCGCCCAAATCCAACCGCTTCCTGATCATCGGCCGCGCCGGGATGGATTTCTACGCCGATCCGCCCGGCACAAGGGTGCAGGACGCCGCCCGCTTCACCACGGCCCTTGGCGGATCCTCGGCCAACACTGCCGCCGCGATCTGCCGCCAAGGCGGGCAGGCGGCGCTGGTCACCTGCGTCTCCGACGATGCGGTGGGCGAATACGTCCTCGGGCAGCTGCAGCACTATGGCGTCGAGACAGACCATGTCCGCCGGGTCGGCGGCGAGGCCCGCAATTCGCTCGCCGTCGTCGACACCAACAAGGACGCCACCCAAAACATCATCTACCGCAACAACGCCGCCGACTTTCAGATGTCCGCCGAGGATATCGCCGCCGTCGAAATCGGGGACTTCGGCGCGGTCGTCGGCGCGGGCACGGTTCTCGCCTCCGAGCCATCGCGCAGCGCAACGCTGCTCGCATTCGAACGCGCCCAAGCCGCAGGGATTCCGATTGTGCTCGACGTCGACTACCGGCCCTATTCCTGGCCCGACGCCCGCACCGCGTCGGAAACCTATACCAAGGCGGCCGGGGTCAGCGACATCATCGTCGGCAATGACGACGAGTTCGGCGTTTTGGCCGAGGACTATCACGGCGGGCTTGATGCCGCCCGCGCGCTGGCCGCGCAAGGCAAGATCGTCGTCTACAAGATGGGCCACCGTGGCGCGATCACGCTGCACGAGGGCGAGAAACACCGCACCGGCATCTTCAAGGTTGACGCGCTGAAACCCACCGGGGCCGGCGACGCCTTCATGGGCAGCTTCCTCTCCGCCCTGGCCTCCGGCCGCGACCTGAAAGACGCCGTCCTGCGCGGCTCCGCCGCCGCCGCCATCGTGGTCACCCGCGTCGGCTGCGCCCCCGCGATGCCGACCCCGCAAGAGCTCGACGACTTCCTGACAACCCATCCCGGCCCGACCATTCCGGAGGACTGACCCATGCACATCGCGCCGTTCGACAATCACAACGAGGCCATCGTCGACATCGACAATCCGACGGTGCCGCTGAACTACTTCAACATCGTCAAATTAAGGCGCGGCGAGGCCTTCGCCTACCGCACGCCGGGCTACGAGACCTGCGTGGTGCCCGCCACCGGCACCGTCGATCTCGACATCGAAGGCCACAAGGTCGACAGCCTGGGCAACCGCGGCGAGGATGTCTGGGACGGCGAGCCCGAGGGCACCTACGTGCCGAGTGGCGCCCATGTGGAAATGGTCAGCGTCTCGGACGATTGCGAGGTCTTTGTCGCCGGTGCCAAGTATGCACAAGCGCTCGACCCCTTCACCGTGCGGTCCGCAGACCTGGACTTGGTTCAATACGGCTCCGACGACACCAAGACCCACCGCAAGATCAAGCACATTCTGGGCCAGAAACAGGCGGACAAGGTGGGGCGGCTACTGGTCAGCGAGCTTTTCACCGTCGGCGCCGGTGGCTGGTCGGGCTTCCCGAGCCACAAGCACGACACTGACCGGCTGCCGACCGAAACCCACCACGACGAGACCTACAATTTCCGCTTCCGGCCGAAACACGGCTCGGGCCTGCAGATGCTGCAGCGCGAGGATGGCCAGCCGGGCGATGCCTATCACATCGTCGACGGTTCGACGATCTGCATCGACACTGGCTATCACCCCTGCGCCGCGCTGCCGGGATACGAGATGTACTATTTCACGATCCTCGGCGGCGCCTCGCAGCGGCCCTTGGTGCAGTATTTCCAGCCCAGCCACGCCTACCAGATCGAAACGATCCCCGGCATCAAGGACATGATCGCCAAGTTCAAATGACCCTGGCGACGCTTTCGGAGGTCCTGCAGCCCGCACTGCGCGAGGGCTACGCCGTCGCCGGGCTGGTGGTGCTGGGTTGGGAGGACGCCCGCGCCTATGTCGCCGCCGCCGAGGCAGAAGGCGCGCCGGTGATCCTGCAAGCGGGCCCAGGCTGCCGGACGCACACGCCGCTCCCGGTCCTGGCGGCGATGTTCCGATACCTTGGCGAGGCGGCCAGCGTTCCCGTCGTCGCCCATCTCGACCATGGTTACTCGGCCGACGAATGCCGCGAGGCCATCGACAACGGCTTCACCTCGGTGATGTTCGACGGCTCCAAACTGCCCTTGGCCGAAAACATCGCCCAGACCGCCGCCATCGCCGAGATGGCCCATGCCGCCGGCGTCTCAATCGAGGGCGAGATCGGTTTCGTCGGTTACAGCGAAGGCGCGGCCTCGCGCGGCACCGACCCCAACGAGGCGCGCCGTTTCGCCGCCGAGACCGGCGTCGACGCCATGGCGATCTCGGTCGGCAACGTGCATCTGCAGCAGACCGCCGACGCGCAGATCGACTGGGATGCCTTGCGCGCCATCGAGGCGGTGACCGACGTGCCGCTGGTGCTGCACGGCGGCTCCGGTATCGCCGCGACCACCCGCACTGACCTCGCCCGGACCAGCAAGGTCTGCAAGTTCAACATCGGCACCGAACTGCGCCAGACCTTCGGAGCTTCGCTACGGCAGACGCTCGCCGCGAGGCCGGACGAATTCGACCGCATCAAGCTGCTGACGGCCACCGAAGCGCCCCTGACCCATGCCGCGCGGCAGGTCATCCGGACCCTTCAGGCCGCCTGACACAACAACGCTATTGCCCAACAATTTCAAAAACTTGGCCACTGCTCGGACTCGGGTGAAACCCCCTAGGCCGACGCCTTCAACGCATCGGCCACCGCACGCAGCAACTCATCGCGGCTGACCGGCTTCATCAGCATCACGTCGTCGATGCTGACACCGTTGCCTTGAATCGTGGCCTCTTGCGGGTACCCCGAAAGGAAGATCACCGGTAAATCCTGCTGCATCTCGCGCAGCTTCCGCGCCAGGGCCGGGCCCTGCAGATCCCCCGGCATGACAATGTCCGACACCACCAGATCGAACGGCCCGTCGGTGCGAAACGCCTTTTCGGCGCTCTCGCTTTCCGAGGCCGACACCACGCTGTAGCCGCTTTGACGAAGTTGCCGGCTGAGCACTCGTCGCACCGTATTGTCATCCTCGACCAGCAACAGCTTCGCGCCGGTTTCTGCCAGCGGGGCCCGCGTCGCCTTGCCGGCAGGCTCTTCTTTTCGTGCCGAAACCGACTTGAAGAACAGTTTGAAGGTCGTGCCGATGCCGGGTTCGGAATAGACCCGGATCGCGCCACCGGTCTGCCGGATAAAGCCTTGCACCATCGACAGACCGAGCCCGGAATTCTTTGCCACTGCCTTGGTGGTGAAAAACGGGTCGAACACATGCGGCAGAACCTGCGGGTCGATGCCGCCACCGGTGTCGGTGACCGCCATCATCACGTAGTCGCCGGGCTCGATATCCTCGGCATGTTCGTCGAAATACTCCTCGCCCAAAACCACGTTCGACGTCTCGATCGTCAGGTTTCCGCCGGTCGGCATCGCATCGCGGGCATTGATCACCAGGTTCAGAAGCGCGCTTTCGGTCAGGCTGCGGTCAGCCGAAACCGTCCAGGTTTCCTTGGGCAGAGCGATTTCAAGCTTGATGTTTTCGGGCAGGGTCCGGCGCAGCATGCCCTCCATGCCGTTGACGATCGCGTTCAGGTCAATCTCGGCCGGGTCGAGCGGCGCGCGGCGCGCGAAACTGAGCATGTTCAGGGTCAAATCGCGTCCGCGCAAGGTGGCGTTGATCGCATCGCCGATCATCGCCTCGCGCTCTTCCAGTTCCGACACCTCGCGCAACAATTCGAGGTTGCCCAAGATCACCGCCAATAGGTTGTTGAAATCATGCGCGATCCCGCCGGTAAGCTTGCCGATTGAATCCATCCGTTGCGCCTCGAACAGCTTCATCTCGGTTTCGTATTGGTCGGTAACGTCGAGCGTCGAGCCGATCTCTTTGATCACCTTGCCGTTTTCGTCGAAGATCGGCCGGGCGACCTCGCGGATCCGGCGGAAACCGGTGGGGGTGACCACGCGGTGGTCCATTTCAACAATGCTGCCTTCACGCAGCTCCCGGTATTTCTGGCGTACGCGTTTCCGGTCGTCGGGATGCGTCAACGAGAAATCGCCTTCCAGATGCGAGGCCTGCTCGACATATTCCTCGGGCGTCAGCCCATGGGCACGGGCATGCTGGTCAGAGCAATACTCGCAGCGATCCTCGATCGCGTCCCAGACGTAATAGCCGAGCTTGGCCAGTTGCACCGCCTGTTCCAGCCGCGCCTCGCGCTCTTCTGCAAGCGCCTGGTTTCGCTTGCGCTCGGCCACCTCCGTCGCGAGTTGCGCGTTGGCCATCTGCAGATCTTCGGTCCGCTCGCGCACCCGATCCTCAAGCCGGGTGTTCATCACCTTGATCTCGCGGCGATCGTAGAACAGCATCGCCATGGTCAAGACGCCAAACAGCACCATGCCGGTGATAAACGCAAAGGTGAAATAGGCCTGTCGCAACTGGCTTTGCAGGAAGGCGGTGTTGGCCCTGACGCGATCGTCCTTGGCCAGCAGAGCCAGCTTGTGGGCCACCGGCACGATGGTCCGCAGCTTGGTCTTCAATTCCGACACCGAGGCGGCGTCGTCGCGGTCGAGCCGAAGGACCTGCGGCTCGGCTTCGGCCAACAACGACTTGGTCAGTTCGATCGTCTCTGACGCCATCGGAACGCCCCAGGCCTCGCTGCCGAATGTGCCCAGCGGGTCGTTGATATGCACCCGGCTCCACAGCACATCGAAGCGGATTAAGACGTCGTCCAGCGTCACGCCCTCTTCGCCGTCGCTGTAACGGTCGAGATGGTCGATCAGCTGCATCACTTCGTATTCGACCTGACTGGCGTAAAAGGTCAGGTTGCCGGTGAACGTGCGGCTGCTTTCACGCACAAGGAAGATGGTCGAGATCAGCATCGCCAGCGATGCGATCGCCATGACCACAGTCCCTGCGATCAGCGCGACGTCGAAAAGGCGCCGACGCGGGGTCATGTCGGAACCAGTCCCAGGGTCACCTCACATCGAGGGTCTTCAACTGCCAGATCGATCTGGAATAGTAGACCTCGTTTTGCAGGTCGGGATCGTCGCTCCACGGATAGATGATCCAGACCGGACCTTTGTTGCGCACGGTCAGGATCTGCCCGTTGGCACGTAGGGCGAGGATCACGTCGTATGACTCGCCGTCCATCAGCGGGATGGTGATGGTGTAGTCGTTCAATGCGATCGCCGCGGCCTCGGTGCCCTGGGCGTTCACATCAGCCATCAGATCGCGCAAAAGCACACCTTCGAAGCGGGTTTGGCCGTCCGTCCAGGGCGTCCTGGTGACCAATTCATGCGTGCCAACGGCGTCCAGCATCGCCAGATCGTAGCGCATCGCTGTGTCGCCTTCGTCGTTGGTGTTTCCAATCGCTCCGGTGACCTCAAGAATCACCGGCCCCTGCGGCTGTTCCTGCGCGGCCGCGGCGAACCCAAGTACCGAGAACAGCACGACAAGCGCCCTGCTACACATGGCGCGAACGGTACATCGCATATCCCGCACCCTCCACTTCGGATTGCAACCTTAGATTGGACCGATGCCGGGCCTGGAACAAGCCCCGCCCGGAAAATCCTCAGCTTGGCGTCTCTAGATACCCGTTATCAGGTGTTAACGTTGTTTTTTCCTGAACGCGGCGGTCGCCGTTTGATCTACGACGTTTCCACTCAGGACAACACCAAAGAGCCGCTGCGCCTCGGCTCCGGTATAATACCCCAACTCAACATCGCGTTGCACCAGGTTAGGATCGCGGTCGAGTGGATTGCCGTAGCCGCCCCCGCCCGGCGTGCGGACATGTACCGCGTCGCCGGGGCCAAGCGGTATGTCCTGCTCCTTGCTCAGATGGGCCGGCACATGCCGGTCGCTACCGCGCAGCACGCATACTTCGTTCGGCGCGCCGTCGCCGCCGTCCAGGACGCCCTGCGGTCCGACCCAGCCGTGATCCATAACGAAGCTCGCCTTGGCTTGCCCGCGCCGGAGTTCGACCTTGTAATCCAACCCGAAACCGCCGCGCGCCCGGCCAGCACCGCCCGAACCCTCTCGCAGGGCATAATGGTGGTAGAGCACCGGGAAGGCCTGTTCCATGATCTCCACCGGCGGCGCCTTGGAGATGCCGATCGTCGAACAGCCGTTCGACAAACCGTCATGGCCCGCATTGCCGCCATAGCCGCCGCCCGAAAGCTGGTACATCACGAAATCGCGCCCGCGCTCGGGGTCGTGGCCGCCCAGGGCAAGGTTGCCGCTGGTTCCCGCCGGTGCGGCCGTGACCCGATCGGGCAGAGCCGGCACCAATGCGGCGAAAACCGCCTCGGCGATGCGCTGGCTGACTTCCGCCGCGCAGCCCGACACCGGGCGCGGGTATTGCGCATCGAGGAAGGTCCCCTCGATCCCCGCCACCTTCAGCGGCTCGAAGGCGCCGGCACTGATCGGCACCTCGGGGAAGATGTGGCGCACTGCCAGGTAGACCGAGCTGAGCGTGGTGGCGCGGACCGAGTTCATCGGGCCGAGGCAGGGCGGGCTGGACCCAGCGAAGTCGAACACCAGGTCGTCGCCGTCGCGTGTCACCGAAAGCCTGATCGCCAGGGGCTCGTTCACCACGCCGTCGCTGTCGACCCAAGCGGTCGCGGTGTGAGTGCCCTTTGCGATCTCGGCGATGAAGGCCCGCATCTGCTGCACCGCGCGCCGCCGGAGCTCGGCGATCGCCGCGGTCACGGTGTCGTCGCCGTAGCGGTCCATCAGGGCGCCAAGCCGGTCTTCGCCAACCAGCAGCGCCGCCGCCTGCGCCTTGACGTCGCCGATGCGCTGATCGGCCACCCGGATGTTGGAGCAGATGATCGCGTAGATCTCGGGATCGAGCACGCCCTCTTTGAAGAGCCGCACCGGCGGCAGGCGCAGGCCCTCCTGCTCCACAGCCGTGGCGCTGGCCGAGAACCCGCCCGGCACCGCGCCGCCGGTATCCGGCCAATGCCCGGTATTCGACAGCCAGCAATAGAGCCCGCCATTGCGGTAAAACGGCCGCGCGAACCGCACATCCATCAGATGCGTGCCGCCGAGGTACGGGTCGTTGACGATGTAGATGTCGCCGGGCCTGGGCTCGGCCACGTCGCCGGCGGCGATCATCTCGATCAGCCGCCGGGTGGAATATTGCATCACGCCAACGAAGACCGGCAGCCCGCCCGCGCCTTGCGCGATCAGCGCGCCGTCCTCGGCGGCATAGATCCCGTCCGAGCGGTCATTCGCCTCGGCGATGACAGGTGAGAAGGCCGCGCGCGAAAACGACAGGTCCATCTCGTCGCAGACCTGTTGCAGCCCGGCCTGAATGACCGACAGGGTGATCGGGTCGAGGCTCATGCCGGCAGCTTCTTGTTGCGGTGATACGTCAAGGCGCAGGCCAGGCACATCGCAAGCGGGGTTTCAGGCAGAGGTCTGTGGGGATCGATCAGAATTGCCCGGTTGCCGTGATACACGAATGCATCGCCGAACATCTCACGGAAGCCTGCCACCAGAGTTGTGTTGCAGTTCAATAGTACTGCCGCCCGTGCATCGCCCTTCACCTGACCCAACCTGACCGTGCTGCCCGCCTTGCTGGCCTCAGTCAGGTAGGCCGGCTCGCCCCATTTCAGCGTTTCCGTCAGCGGCCCAACGCCCGCAGCTTGTGCGACCTCGAAGATCATTCGCCGGATTTCCAACAATTGCTCCCGCGCCGGACTCGCGATGGACACGAATGCCGCCCGCACCTGTGACGGCATCGCGGGTGCGGTCATGCACCACCCCCGATCTCGACCAACAGATTGCCCCCGGATTCGCTGCGCACGAGATCACCGGGTTCCAGCAGCACCGTCGTATCCATTTGCTCGATCACCGCCGGCCCCTCGACCACCGCCTTTGGCGGCAACCAATCCCGCCGGTACACCGGCGTCTCACGCCAGCCATCGAAATAGACCTCGCGATCTGCCACGCGCGCTTCCTGCAGCGACGCCTTCCGCCCACCAGGATCGATCAAGGTCGACAGATCCGCCGGCTCCCGTTCGCCGATCACCGATGTGTTCACGTTCACCACATTCGCGCGGATCTCGCTCAATTCGACCCTAAACCGACGGAAATACACCTCCTCGAACAACCGCCGTAGCTCATCCCGTCCCACGTCCGGCCGCTCCAACTGCACCCGCAACAGATGCGTCTGCCCGGCAAACTGCATATCTACCGAGTACACGAACTTGACCCCGGACAGCCGCACCGGCTCCGTCTTGATCAACGCCGCCCCCGCCGCCGCCTGCTCAGCAAACACGCCGCGCAGCAGGTCCATGTCGAGTGCATCGAGGCCGGTGTTCAACGTCCGCACGTAGTCATGCCGCAGATCCGCAACCACGCAGCCGATCGCATTGGTGATCCCCGGCCTCGGCGGGATCAACACCCGCGGAATCCCCAACTCGCGCGCCAGCGCCGAGGCATGCAACGGCCCCGCCCCGCCGAAGGCGAACAAGGCGAAATCCCGCGGGTCCGCGCCAAGCGACACCGACACCATCCGGATCGCGCCTGCCATCTTGGTGTTCGCCACCCGGATCACCGCCTCCGCCGCGCCCGTTGCTTCGAGCCCCAAGGGCCGCCCAAGCCGGTCCTCGAACACTGCCCGCACATCCTCCAACGTCACGCCGCCCTCGACCGAGGCGATCCGCGCCGGATCGAGCCGGCCGAGCAGAAGGTTCGCGTCCGAGATCGTCGGCTCCGTGCCGCCGCGCCCATAGCAGACCGGCCCCGGATCGGCCCCGGCGCTTTCCGGCCCAACTTGCAGCAGCCCCCCGGCATTGACTCGCGCGATCGACCCGCCCCCCGCGCCCACCGTGCGCACGTCGACCATCGGCACATGGATCGGCATCGCATATTCGATCTCGGTCTCGTTCGAGACAGACGGTTCCGCTCCCCGGATCAACGCCACGTCGGTCGAGGTCCCGCCCATGTCATAGGTGATCAAATCCGGCAGCCCCGCTGCGCGCCCCGCCGACGCCGCAGCGATCACGCCAGACGCGGGCCCCGACATCACCGTCTTGGCCGCCTCTTCCGCCACCCGCGCCGACGACACCATGCCGCCGTTGCCGTTCATCACCAGCAATTGCCCATGATAGCCGCCTTCCTGCAGCTCCTGCTCCAATTGCCTGATATACCGCGCCAGCAGCGGTTGCACTGAGGCATTCACCGCCGCCGTCACCCCCCGCTCGAACTCCCGGCTCTCCGACAACAGCGCATGGCCAAGCGTTTGGTATCCGTTCGGCCACACGTCCCGCAGCACCTCCGCCGCCCGCAACTCATGCCTAGGGTTCGCGTAGGCGTGCAGGAAATGCACCACCACCGCCTCGCAGCCCGCCGCCAGTAAATCTGCCGCCGCGGCCCGTAAAGCCGCCTCGTCCAAAGGCACGACCACGCGGCCCTCGGCATCCATCCGCTCGGGCACCTCCAGCCGCAGATCGCGCGGAATGATCGGCCGGAATTCGCCTTTCATCCCATAGGCCTGCGGCCGCGTGCGCCGCCCCAGCTCCAGCACATCCCGAAAGCCTTTGGTGGTGATCAATCCGGTCTTCGAAAGCTTCCGCTCCAATACCGCATTGGTGGTCGTCGTGGTTCCGTGCACGATCAGGTCCAAGGCGCTCAGATCCGCCCTCGCCGCCTTGAGCGCATTCAGCACTCCATAGGCCTGGTTTTCCGGCGTGGAAGGCACTTTTGCGAGACGTACCGCACCGCTTTGGTGATCGATTTGCACCAGATCGGTGAAGGTCCCGCCCACATCGACGCCCACGACCTGACCGGTTGCTTCACGCGCCATGCCTGAGCCGTTCCCCCCTTCACGCGGCCTGAGTGAACGCCGCGCGGGGGTCACAAGTCAATCCACCTCGATCCGCGCCACCGCCGCCACCGGCTGGCCGTACCGGGCATATGCCCGATGGTCGTTCGTATTCAGCACCACCCGCACTTCGTGGGATCCCGTCGGCAACATCCCAATCCGCGCCTCGGTCCCGTACATCCGCTGCAGCTTCAGCCCGTTGAGATAGAGATGCCCATGCCCGACCCCCGGCTGATGCGGCCCATCCACGGCCTCTCGTGAGAAAACGAAGTCCGAGACCTCCAAGGACACCGCCCAGCCGTCGCCGTCGGCAGTCACCGACATCTCCAGTTCCGGCGCCTCGTCTCCTGCCTCCAGCTTCTCGCCGTGATCCATCTCCACCGCCGCGACCCGCGCCCGTGTCGCAATCTCCCCGGCGTTTTCGAAGACAAGCGTCACCGGCACTAGCCGCCCCTCGGCCATGTCCTCGGGCAAGCCCATGAACATGCCGTGCGCCCCATCCATCGCCAGGCTGGGTGTCGACCCCGCCGGGATCGCCATCACATCCGCGCGGTCGGTCCCGGCGATCATCGTGCGCTCCGCCTCGGCCGACCCCGCCGCGATCAGCCGGTCGGGCCCGCCGGGGTTGTCGATCTTCGCGGTCAGAGCATAGCTGCTCCCCATCGGGCTCAGCACTGCGTCGGTCACTGTGATCTCTGGCGTGCGGGGGGCCAACAGAAACACCGCGCCCGCCACTCCCAGCACCAGAATCGCCGCCAATAGACCCAAGGGTTTCATCGCCAGCCCCCGCCCGTATCATGCACCCATGCAGCCTAGGCGAATTCTCAAGCAGCTCCAACTTGGCCTTGCCCTGGCCTCCGCCCCGGCCGCCCAGGCGCATGCCCACGCCTCCGAGCAATCGCTCGTCCTGCTGCTGCCCACCGACATCTACACCGGCGCCGGAGTCGCCGCCGTGGCGGCCACCGTCGTCTTGCTCGCTTTGCTCCCCGCTGGCGCCATGGCCCGCCTCTACCGCCCCATTCCGCTCACCCGCCTGTCGCTCAAAGCGCTTAAACCCTTCACCAGCCTCGCCGCCTTCGCCTTGCTCGCCCTCCTGGTCTGGGCCGGCCTTACCGGTCCGCGCGATCCGCTGTCGAACCCGCTGCCGCTGTTCGTCTGGACGGTCTATTGGATTGGCTTCATCACACTGCAAGCCACGCTTGGCGACCTCTGGGCCTACCTCAATCCCTGGACCGGCCCGTTCTGGCTCGCCCGCAAGCTCTTCCGCCCCTGGAGCTACGCCCGCCTGCCGCCCGAGCTTGGCCACACCTTGGGCATCATCGCGTTCCTCGGCTTCGCCTACCTGCTTTTGGCCGACCCCGCGCCGTCCGACCCCGACCGGCTCGCCCGTTCCGTCGCCACTTACTGGCTCTTCACCTTCGCCCTGACCTTGATCTACGGCCACCGCTGGCTGCAACGCGCCGAGGGCTTCGGCCTGATGGCCCGCGCCTATGCCCGCCTGGCGATCTTCGGCCGCTGGAAGGGCAAACTCCACGCCGGCCTGCCCGGCTGGCAAGTCCTGCACAAACGCCCGTTCCCGCTCGGCCCCTCGTTGCTGATCGTGATCCTCCTCGCCACCGGCAGCTTCGATGGCTTGAACGAGACCTTCTGGTGGCTCGGCCTGATCAACATCAACCCGCTCGAGTTCCCCGGCCGCTCCGCCGTCGTCTGGCAATCCACCCTTGGCCTTCTCGCCAGCAACGCCGCCCTGATCGCCGTGATGGCCGTCACCATCGCCCTAGGCCTGCGCCTCATTGGCGCCCGCACGGGCATTGCACAGGGCCTCCGCCTCTTCGCCCCGTCGATCCTGCCCATCGCGCTCGGCTATCACATCGCCCACTACCTGCCGAGCTTCCTGGTCGACGGCCAATACGCTCTCGTCGCCCTCTCCGACCCATTCCTCACCGGCGCCGACTATCTGGGCCTCGGCCAGTTCTACGTCACCACCGGTTTCTTCAACACCACCGCCACCGTCCGGGTGATCTTCCTCAGCCAAGCCGGCGCCGTCGTCGCGGGCCACATCCTCGCCGTCATGCTCGCCCACGCCATCGCCGTCCGCGATTTCGGCACCACCCGCGGCGCCGCGCTTAGCCAAGCCCCGCTGGCCGCCTTCATGATCGCCTACACCCTCTTCGGCCTCTGGCTGCTCGCCTCCCCGCGCTTTTGAGCACCAGAAAAACGTAGACAGACCAAAAACCGCTTTGCACACTCCCTATGGACATGGCCCGCGTTAGCTGGGCGATAGACCGGGGGGTACTAATATGACCAATCAAACACGCCGCACCGCACTGAAAACACTCGCCGCCGGCACCGCCGCCGCCACGCTCCCGCTCTGGGCCCGCTACACCCACGCCCAGTCCGCCGCGCCAATCAAGATCGGCTTCCAGCAGCACGTCACCGGCATCGGCGCGGCGTACGGCCGCTGGTACGGCCGCACAACGCAAGCCGCCGCCACGCTGATCAACGAAACCGGCGGGATCAACGGCAGGCCCGTCGAGATCGTCGCCGAGGATGACGGCACCGACCCTAAACGCGGCGCGGAAGTGGTGGAGAAATTCGCCACCCAGCACAATTGCGACGTCGGCTTCGGCACGCTCTTTTCCCACGTCGTCATCGGCTCAGCCCCCCGCGCGGGCGAGCTCAAGCTGCCGTATTTCGTCGTCTCCGAAGGCCACCACGTCGCCAGCGGCATGCTCAATCGCTACACGCTGCAGCCCGGCATCACCGACGTCAAATCCCAGGTACAGGCCATGGCGCCTTACGTCCACGCCTCGCTCGGCAAGAAGGTCACCATGATCTTCCCCGACTTCGCCTTCGGCCACGATCACCGCGACTATTTCTCCGCCGCGATGGAGGCCCAAGGCGGCGAGATCCTCGCCAAGATCGCGATTCCGCCGACCGAGACGTCGTTCACCAAATACTTCCCCAAGATCCCCCGCGACACCGAGGTGCTCTACCACGTCATGGTCGGCCCTGCCGTCCTGACCTTCGTCAAGGAACTCGGCGAGTTCTTCGGGCCCTCGGCGCCCGCAATCTTCGGCTTCATCGACTCGCTGGAAGCCGTCGACATCACCTCCCCTGGCCTCGAATTCCTCGAGGGCAGCTATTTCTGGGAGGGCAATCCGAGATACGCCCAGGCCGACCAGTCCGAGCACGACGCCTTCTACCGGAGCCGTGTCGGCGTCGACGCCAACGGCGCCAGCGTCACCGACCCCACGGATGTCTCGACCTACGCCCACATGTTCGGCTGCTGGGAGACGCTGCATGTCATCAAGGCCGGTATGGAGGCCGCGAATTACCAGGGACCGGATGACCGCGGGGCCCTGATCGAGGCCGTCGAGGCCATGACCGACATGCCCGAGAGCCGGGAACACCCCCAGGGCGCCAAGGTTTTTAACGGTAAGACCCACCAAGTCTTCGGCCACCAATACATCAGCCGGGTAGAGGGCGGCCGGTTGAACGTCGTGCACACCACGTCGATCGAAGACACGCTTTACCCCGACGAGGTGGATTACACGACGCAGCCGCTCTGAGCCTATAACCGCTCCGGACCTGATCCGGGCCTTCCGGCCTCGACATCGCGTTCCGTAGAGAGCGAGAGCGAGTTGCAGAAAGGCCGGATTCGGCTAACCGGGCGCTCAACCCTCGCCCGTCGCCATCAGCTTGGCCCGGTATTCGGTCTGCATCCCAATCATCCAACCCGGGTATTCCGCCGGCAGCCGCGTCGCCGCGTCGAGTGCCGCCAGATCCTCGTCAGATAGCGCGACCGCCACCGCGCCGATGTTGTCGGTCAGCTGATCGACCCGCTTTGCGCCCACCAGAACGCTGGTCACCGCCATTTGGTGCAAGAGCCACGCAATCGCCACCTGCGGCACCGAACAGCCTTTGTCCGCCGCGATCCGGCGCATCACGTCAACCGCGTCGAATGCCCGGTCCTTGTCGAGCGGCGGGAAGTCGAAATTGACGCGCCGGCCCTCGGCGGTCTTGCCGTCGCGGTCGAACTTGCCCGACAGGAACCCGCCGGCCAGCGGGCTCCACACCATCAGACCGACACCCTCGGACACGAGCATCGGCACGATCTCACGCTCCAGATCGCGGCCCGCCACCGAGTAGTAGGCCTGCAGCGACACCACCGGTGCGAGGTGCCGCGCCTGGGCGATCCCGACCGCCTTCATCACCTGCCAGGCCGCCCAGTTCGACAACCCGACGTAGCGCACATGCCCGTGGCGGACGAGCGTATCCAGCGCCTCCAGCGTCTCGACAATCGGCGTCGCGGGGTCGAAGCCGTGGATCTGATAGAGGTCGATGTGGTCGAGCTGCAACCGCCGCAGGCTGGCCTTCGCCTGGTCGAGGATATGCCCGCGCGAGGCCCCACGAGCGTTCGGGCCCGCGCCCATCGCCCCGTGCACCTTGGTCGCGATCACCACCTCTTCGCGCGCCACGCCGAGGGTCTTCAGCGACCGCCCGAGGATCTCTTCGCTGCGGCCGCCGGCATAGACATTGGCCGTGTCGATGAAATTGATGCCTGCGTCCAGTGCCGTCCGCACCAGCGCGTCCGCCTCGTCCTGCTGCAATTGGCCGATCTGCCCCCACAAGTCGTCGCCGCCGCCGAAGGTCATGGTGCCGAGGCAGAGCTCGGAGACGAAGAGGCCGCTTTGGCCGAGCCGATTGAAACGCATGACTTGTCTCCTTTTATCGGAATGGGGGGCCGCGGTTCAGCCTGGCAGAAACGCCCGGCGTCTTGCAAGTGCCGCCGCATGGGCCCGCCGCGGCAGGAATTCCCTTGCCCGGCCAAGACATGGAGGGCAACGTCGAGGCCATGGAATTCGGCCCCTACCTGATGCTCGCCTCGCTGGAAGGCGCCGTGACGGCCGCCGTCCTTGCGCTGACCGCCGTCGGGCTGTCGCTGGTCTTCGGTGTCATGCGGGTCGTCAACGTGGCGCATGGCGAGTTCTTCATGCTCGGCGCCGTCTTGGCCTGGGCCGTGGCAAGTGCGGTCGGCGGTCCCCCCGCGCTTGGATTTCTCGCCGCTTTGCTCGTCGCGCCGATCGCCGTCGGCCTGATCGCCGCCGCAGCCGACATGACGATCCTGAAGCGCGTGGAATACGACCCCGAGCGCACCATCGTCGTCACCATCGGGCTTCTCTACATCATCCAGCAGGCCACGCTGATGACCTACGGTCCCGAGGCCCGGCCCGTCGAGCCGCCGTTCAACGCCCGCCTTGCGCTGCCCTGGATCACGTGGGACGGGGGCCCGCGCCTCTACTGGCCCTGGGGGCTGTCGACCACCACCTACAAGCTCGCTGTCATCGGCGCCGCCGTCGCCGTCCTGCTCGGCGTCTGGCTGCTGATGACGCGCACGAAGATCGGTCTGATCATGCGGGCGACCCAGCTCGACCGCGAGATGGCGCAGGCCTTCGGAATCCCAGTCGAGCGCATCTACGCCCTGGTCTTCGGTCTTGGCGCCGGGCTGGCGGCGCTTGGAGCGGTGCTGATCGTGCCGATCCAGCAGGCGCACTACCTGATGGGCGGCGATCCCCTGCTGTTGAGCTTCATCGTCGTCATCATCGGCGGGCTCGGCAGCCTGCCCGGCACCGTCGTCGCCGCAATTCTGATCGGCATGTCGGACGGCATCATCAGCGTGTTTTTCACCCCGACGCTGGCGAAGATCCTCGCCACGCTCTTGGTCGCACTAGTGCTGGTGTTCCGCCCGCAAGGCCTTTTCGGCGCCCGGCCGGCATGAGCGACGCCGGGAAATCGCTGGCCCTGCATCTGGGCCTGCTGGCGCTGCTTTTCGCCCTGCAATTCGTGCTGCCGGCCTATCACCACGGCAATCTCAGCCGGATCATGGTGCTGGCCACCTACGCCATCGGATACAACCTGCTATTCGGCTATACCGGGCTCTTGAGCCTCGGCCACGCCATGTTCTTCGCCGCCGGCATGTACGGCATGGGGCTGACGATCCGGCACTTGGGCCTGAGCCCCGGCCCGGCGCTGCTGATCGGCGTGCTGTCGGGCCTGGCGCTGTCGGCCGCCGTCGGCGCGCTGGCGTTGCGCACCGCCGGGGTCGCCTTCATGATCGTCACGCTGATGTTCGCGCAAGCCGGCTATCTAATCATCCTCTATTTCGGCGACTGGACCCGGGGCGACGAGGGCTTCGTCATCCAGCAGGCACAGCGCGTGCTGTGGGGCATCGACCTCAGCCAGCCCACCGCCCGCTATTTCGCCGCCTGGACGCTTTTCGCCACCTGCCTGATCCTGTCGCTGCGGCTGATCCGCCATCCCTTCGGCAAGACCCTGATCGCGATCCGCGAGAACGAGGACCGGGCCCGGATGCTGGGCTACGACACCTTCCGCCACAAGCTCGGCGCGGTGGTGCTGTCGGGCACGATCTCGGCCGCCGCCGGGGCCGCCTACGGCCTGCTTTTCGGCTATGCCGGGGCCAGCTTTGCCACCGTGCAGTACTCGATCCTGCCGCTCTTGTGGGTCCTGCTCGGCGGCGCCGGCACGTTGATCGGGCCGTTCCTGGGCACGCTCTTCACCTTCTACCTGATCGACATCGCCAGCGGGCTGACCACCGCCTATATGCTGGTGGTCGGCGTGGTGCTTGTGTTGATCACGCTTTTTGCGCGGCAGGGCATTGGCGGCGAGATCCGCGCCCGGGTCTGGGCCTGGCTGCCGTGACGCTATTGAGCACCCGGCGGCTGTCCAAGGATTTCGGCGGCCTGCACGCCGTGCGCGGAGTCGATTTCGACCTGCCCGAGGGCCAGATCCGCGCGTTGATCGGTCCCAATGGTGCCGGCAAGACCACCTTCGTCGGCCTGGTCTGCGGTCGCATCGCGCCGACTTCGGGATCGGTGCGCTTCGCTGGCGACGACATCTCGCGCCTGCCCGCACACCGGCGCATCCGCCTCGGGATCGCCTATACCTTCCAGATCACCAGCGTCTTCGCCCGGCTCACCTGCGGTGAAAATGTCGCCCTGGCCGTGCGCCGCCGCGGCGGCGATCCGGACCGCGAGGTCCCCGCGGCGCTGGACCGCGTGGCACTGGCCGCGCACCGCCACCGCCTGGCCGGCGATCTCAGCTACGGCCACCAGCGGCTTTTGGAAATCGCCATGGGCCTGGCGCAATCCCCGCGCCTGTTGATCCTCGACGAGCCCACCCAAGGCCTGTCCGACAGCGAGATCGAGGCGTTCAAATCGCTGATCCGCGAACTCGGCGGCCAGACCACGATTCTGCTCATCGAACATAACATGAGCGTGGTGATGGAGACCGCCGACATCGTCACCGTGCTGAATTTCGGCGAAGTCTTGGCCGAGGGGCCGCCCGAGGCGATCCGCGCCGACCGCGCCGTTCAGGCCGCCTATCTGGGGACCGGATAGATGCTGCAGCTCGACGCCATCGACACCGGATACGGGCAGGCCCAGGTTCTGCGCAGTCTGTCGCTGAGCGTCGAGGCAGGCGAGATCCACTGCCTCCTGGGCCGCAACGGCGCCGGCAAAACCACGACGATGCGGGCGGTCACCGGCCTGATGCCGCTTTGGGCCGGGCGCATCGCGCTCGACGGCGCCGAGATCGGCGCGCTGCCCGCCCAGGACCGCGCCAGGACCGGGATCGGTTATGTGCCCCAGGGGCGGCGCCTCTTCACCGAGCTCACCGTGGCCCAGAACCTCGAGATTGGGCTGATGACGCGCGGATCGGGCGCGGAAGTGCGCGACAGGGTGCTCGACCTCTTCCCGCGCCTGCGCGAGCGCCTGGACCAGCGCGCCCAGACCCTATCGGGCGGCGAACAGCAGATGCTCGCCACCGCCCGCGCACTCTGCACCCGGCCCAAGGTCTTGTTGCTAGACGAGCCGACCGAGGGCCTGCAGCCGTCGATGATCGAGGCGATCCGCAGCGTCATCACGCGGCTGCGCGACGACGGTACCGCGGTGCTGCTGGTCGAGCAGAGGATCGACGCCGTGCTCTCGGTTGCCGACCGGGTCACCTTCATCGAAAACGGCCGCAGCCGCGAGACATTTGCCGCGGCGGACCTCAGCGCACAGCATGAGATCATCGACCGTTACTTGGGCGTCTGACCTTCGCGAGACGCTTGGGGCTGCGTGGCCACATTGACAGCCCCAATACCCGGACGCAGACTTCCCGCAATGGGAGCACAGGCGTGAGCTATCATCGACCAGCCGACCTGGGCGAGGCCCTCAGTGTCCTTTCCGAGGGCGCGCAGTGCATCGCCGCCGGCTGCACCGACCTTTATCCCGCCACCCCGGCCAAGGCGCTGCCGGGACCGGTGCTCGACATCACCGCGATCGAGGCGTTGCGCGGCATCGCCCGCACCGCCGAGGGCTGGCGCCTCGGCGCCACGACCACTTGGACCGACATCCTCGACTCCAGCCTGCCGCCAGCCTTCGACAGCCTGAAATTCGCCGCCCGTGAGATCGGCTCCGTCCAGATCCAGAACGCCGGAACCGTCGCCGGCAACCTCTGCACCGCCTCGCCTGCCGCCGACAGCGTGCCCTGCCTGCTAACCTTGGACGCCGAGGTCGAGTTGCAATCCGCCGCCGGTATCCGCACTCTGCCGCTCGCCAAGTTCATCACACGTCCGCGCCAGACCGCGAGGCGACCCGACGAGCTGATCACTGCCGTCTTGGTTCCTGAAACCGCTGCGCAAGGTACCAGCCACTTCCTGAAACTCGGCGCGCGGAAATACCTGATAATCTCGATCGTCATGTCCGCCGCGCGCCTCGTCATCGAAGACGGTTGCATTACCGAAGCCGCCCTCGCCATCGGCGCCTGCAGCCCTGTTGCCACCCGTCTGCCCGAGCAAGAGGCCGCCCTCATCGGCCATCAGCTCTCGAACGCAGCGCACCGTGTCGACGAGGCGCTTGTCGCACCGCGCCTGTCCCCAATCGACGACATCCGCGCTGACACCGCCTTTCGCCGACATGCGGCCACGGAGCTCTTGCGCCGCACGCTGGCCGAACTGTCCACACCGGCCGAGGCCGCGGCATGAACCGTCCGTTCGGCACGCTCACGCTCAGCGTCAACGGGACGCCCCGGACCGCCGCAGCTGCGCCCGGGCGCCGTCTGTCGGAGGTTCTGCGCGAAGATCTGCAGCTCTTTGGCACCAAGATCGGCTGCGACGCCGGCGATTGCGGCGCCTGTACCGTGCTGATCGACGGCGCGCCGGTCTGCGCCTGCCTGACCCCGGCGGTCCGTGCCACCGGCTGCGAGATCACCACCGTCGAGGGTCTCTCCGACCCAGAGGCCAATGCGTTGCAGCGGGCCTTTCTACGCCACGGTGCGGCGCAATGCGGGATCTGCACGCCGGGTATGCTGATGGCCGCCACCGCGCTGTTGCAGGACACGCCGCGCCCGACGCGTGCGCAGGTCGAGGAGGCCCTTGGCGGTGTGCTCTGCCGCTGCACCGGCTACGCCAAGATCGTCGACGCGGTGCTGGATGCCCACCACCTACCCGCCACAGCGCCGGCGCCAGAGGCCGGGTGGGCAGTCGGCGCCAGGCTGGAACGCCTCGACGGCGTGCCCAAGGTGCTCGGCACCGAGATCTACGGCGCCGACCACCGGCCCGCCGATACGCTCGAGGTCCGCGCCATCCGCTCGCCGCACCACGCCGCACGGTTCGAGATCGGCGATACCGCAGCCTGGGCCAGCCGCGCACCGGGCAAGATCCACGTCTTCACCGCCGCGGACATCCCCGGTCGTAACCGTTTCGGCGCGATCCCGCCTTTCGCCGATCAGCCCGCCTTGGCGGAGGCCCACACCCGCCAGCGTGGCGAGGCAATCGCCATCGTCGTCGGCGACACCGCCACGCTCGACGCCCTCGACGTCACGACCTTCCCCGTCGCGTGGACGCCTCAGCCCCACGCCGCCGACCTCGACGGCCAGGCCGCGCAGTTGCACGACACCCGGCCCGACAACCTGCTAATCGCCGGCGTCGTACGCACCGGCGACCCGGACACCGCTCTGGCGTGGTCCGCCCACACCGCCGAGGTCCGAATCGAGACGCCCTATGTCGAGCACGCCTATATTGAGCCCGAGGCCGGCATCGCCTGGCTCGACGGTGAGACTCTTTGTATTCAGGCCTGTACACAAGCGCCGGTGATGGACCGCGACGACACCGCCCGGATCCTAGGACTGCCGCCCGACAAGGTCCGGATTATTCCTGCGGTGGCCGGTGGCGGGTTTGGGTCGAAACTCGATCTGTCGCTGCAGCCGCTGATTGGCCTCGCTGCGCTGAAGACCGGCCGGCCCTGCCGCATGGTCTACACCCGGGCAGAATCGATGGCCTCGACCACCAAGCGCCACCCCGCGCGGATGACCGCGCGGATCGGCTGCGACGCCGAGGGCCATGTGACCGCGATGACCTTCGACGGCGATTTCAACACCGGCGCCTATGCCAGTTGGGGACCCACCGTGGCGGTGCGCGTGCCCGTCCATGCCTCGGGCCCCTACAAGACGCCAAGCTACGCCGCCGAGGCGCGGGCAATCCACACCAACGGGCCCACGGCGGGCGCCTTCCGTGGCTTCGGCGTGCCGCAGGCGGCGATCGTCCAGGAAACGCTCTATGACGACCTGGCCATCGCCGCCGGCATCGACCGGCTCGCCTTTCGCCGCCGGAACGCGCTGCGGGACGGCGATCGCTCGGTCTGCGGCCAGGTCCTGCACGGCGTCGGCATCGTCGCCTGCCTCGATGCGCTGCACGACCCCTGGCACCAGGCGTTGCACGAGGCCCAGGCCTTCAACGCCCAGGACGGCGCGGTCCGCCGCGGCGTCGGCGTCGCCGCGTGCTGGTACGGCTGCGGCAATACCGGCCTGCCGAACCCCTCGACGATCCGGATCGGCATCACCGCCGACGGCCGGCTGGTGCTGCACCAGGGCGCCACCGATATCGGCCAGGGCGCCAACACGGTGATCGCCCAGATCGCCGCCGATGCGCTCGGCCTGCCGGTCGGCCAGATCCACCTGATCGGCCCCGACACCGCGCTGACGCCCGATTGCGGCAAGACCTCGGCCAGCCGCCAGACCTATGTCACGGGCAAGGCCGCGCTGCGCGCCGCCGAGGCCCTGCGCCGCGATATCCTCGCCCGCACGAACATGGGCGACGCGGCGCGGCTGGACCTGAACGGCAGCACCCTGACCCTGACCGACGGCGCCGCCACGCACGACCTGCAGCTTGCGCGCCTCGCCGCCGGCCCCGACGGCTATGTCCTCAGCGCCGAAGAGACCTACGACCCGCCCACCGAAGCACTCGACGCCGACGGCCAGGGCAAACCTTACGCGGTCTACGGCTACGGCGCCCAGATCGCCGAGGTCGCGGTCGACACCCGGCTCGGCACCGTCAAGGCGCGCCGCATCACCGCCGCCCATGATGTCGGGCGCGTCATCAACCCGCTCTTGGCCGAGGGGCAGGTCGAGGGCGGCATCGCCCAGGGCCTCGGCATGGCGCTGATGGAGGAGTATCTGCCGGGGCGCACCGAGAACCTGCACGACTATCTGATCCCGACCGTCGGCGATATGCCCGAGATCCGTTCGATTTTCGTCGAGGTGCCGGACCCAGAGGGGCCGATGGGCCTAAAAGGCCTGGGCGAGCACGTACTGATCCCCACCGCGCCGGCGATCCTGAACGCCATCCGCCATGCCACCGGCGCGCGCCTCACCCGGCTGCCGGCGCTGCCGCACCGGGTGCTCGCCGCCATCAGGGCGGCCAGATGACCACGCGCGCCGATCCTTCGTCCGGCGAAATCCCGCGCAAGCGGCCCGAAAAGATCCGCTGCGATGCTTGCCCGGTGATGTGCTACGTCGCCGATGGCCAGACCGGCGCTTGCGACCGCTACGCCAACCAGGACGGCCGGATCGTGCGCTGCGACCCGCTGACCATCGTCGACAAGCGGCTTGCCGCGGGTGAAGATCTGGTGCCGTTTCTCGCCAAGGACTGGGACGGCGGCATCGTCCCCACCGACGCGCTGACCGTCACCGCCATCGGCGCCGGCACCACCTATCCCGATTACAAGCCAGCGCCCTTCATCATCTCGCGCGAAGTCGACGGCGTCGATTTCGTCACCGTCGTAACCGAGGCGATCTTCAGCTATTGCGGGGTCAAGGTGAAGATCGACACCGACCGGCATCTCGGGCCCGAAGGCGCGGTGGTGCGGGCCGGGGGCGAGGCCGTGGGTCTTGTGATCACATCTGAATACGGCTCGCAGATACTGTCGCTTGGTGGGGTCGACCACCTGACCGGCGGATCGAAGTCCGAGGGCCGGGTGACCTGCGACGCGCTGCTGCGGCTTTGCAACCGCGAGGCCGTGGCGCTGACCATCGACGGCGGCGCCGAGGTGGTGGTGCAGGCCGGCGCGGCGCCGATTGTCGACGGGGTGCGCGAGGACCGGATGCGGGTCGGTTGCGGTTCGGCCACGATCGGGATGTTCGCCAGTCAGTGGCAGGGGCTCGTCGACGAGGTGGTGATCGTCGACGACCACATCACCGGCGTGGTGTCGGAGCACCAGGCCGGCAAGGTGATCGGCTGGCCCGATACCGGCATCCGGATCAAGGGACGCCGCTCGACGCCGGGGCGGTATTTTCAGGTCGCCAAGCCCGGCCGCGGCTGGGGCGGCACCGACATCGAGGACCCGCTGACCATCCTCGGCCCCTGGCGGCCGGAGAAGGGCGCGCGGCCGGGGTTGACCCTGCTGATGGTCTCGACCACCGGCGAGCAATGGGGCTACTACGTGCTCGACAACGCTCTGGTGCCGCGGCCGGCCGAGTTGCCGACCGCGCTGACCGCGACGGTCGACCTGATTGCTGAAAACTGCGAACCGGCGCTGTGCACGGTGCTGTTCATGGGCGGGGCCGGGGGCTCGCTGCGCGCCGGGGTGACTGCGAACCCGATCAAGTTAACCCAATCGGTGCAAGCGCTTAAGACCAATGTGACGGTGGGTGGAGCGACCACATATGTCTGGCCTGGAGGCGGCATTACGATCATGGCGGACGTGACACAGATGCCTGATAACGCCTTCGGCTATGTGCCCACGCCGGCCCTTGTCGCACCGCTGGAATTCACCCTCAGCCGCGCGGACTACCGGGCGCTCGGCGGCCACGACGCGGCGGTGCGTGACATGGCCGACGTCCTTGAGAAGGGCGGCGAATACGGCGCGGCGGTGCGGGGCGTGGGCCCCGTGACCGGCAACGACTGAGATGCAACGCGCATACGCCGCGATGCTGCCCGACGGCAAGCGGCTGCACCTGCAGCACGGACCGATCGACCTGATTGTCGAGGCGGCCGGCAAGGGCCGGCAAGAGGCTTTTGCCCGCGCAGTAGAACGGTTCGAAACGGTGCTGGAGGAGCTTGTCTCGGAGCTGTCTGTATTGCGTCTGCAAAACGTCGGTATAACGTCGGTGCAAGGCGCGGTCGCCCGGCGCATGGCGGTGGCCGTCGCACCGTTCTTTGGCACCTTCGTCACGCCGATGGCCGCCGTTGCCGGAGCTGTTGCCGACGAAATCCTCTCCGTGATCACAACCACTCCGGAAATCAGCAAGGCCTATGTCAACAACGGCGGCGACATCGCCGTTCACCTCGGCCCCGGCGAGAGCTTTCAGGCCGCTATTGCCGCGTCCCTGCCGGCCAAGGTTACCCTTGCAGCCGATATGCCGGTGCGCGGATTGGCCACCTCCGGCTGGCGCGGGCGGTCGCATTCGCTGGGCATCGCGGACAGCGTCACAGTCTTGGCGGCCAATGCTGCCACTGCCGACGCCGCCGCCACCTTGATCGCCAATTCCGTCGATCTGCCGCGCCATCCTGGCATTGAACGGACCCCAGCAATTGACCTGACCCCGGACAGCGACCTCGGAAACCGCCGCGTCACCGTGGCCGTGCCCACCCTCTCTGCGTCCGAGCGTGCCAATGCCCTGAATCCAGGTCTCGCAAAAGCTCGGGCCTACCGCGATCGGGGGTTGATCGCTGCCGCCTACCTTGTGCTTCAAGGCGAGGTCTCGCAGACCGGGCATTTGACACTGACCGCGGCCGGAACCGAGCCGGTGGCCTGACTTCACGCCACCGCGCTTTCTTCGCGCGCCTCGTCCATCAGTCGGCGCATTTCCTGAATCGCCGGAGCCAGCCCAAGAAAGATCGCCTCGCCGATCAGAAAATGGCCGATGTTGAGCTCCATCACTTCGGGAAACGCCGCCACCGGTTTGACCGTGTCATAGGTCAGGCCGTGGCCGGCGTGGACTTCCAGCCCAAGGGAATGAGCGAAGGCGGACATCTCGCGCAGGCGCTGCAGTTCGGCGTCGGCCTCGGTGAACCTGCCCTCGGCGAAGGCGTCACAATACGCTCCTGTATGCAGCTCGATCACATCGGCGCCAATCCGGTGGGCGGCTTCGATCTGCTTTCGGTCGGCGGCGATGAAGATCGACACGCGACAGCCGGCATCCGCCAGAGGTGCCAAAAAATGCGCCAGCGAATTCTCTTCGCGCGCAACTTCCAGCCCGCCCTCGGTGGTGCGTTCCTCGCGTTTTTCCGGCACAATACAGACCGCATGCGGTTTGTGGCGCAACGCGATCGCCTGCATCTCGGGCGTCGCGGCCATCTCGAAATTCAGCGGCAGCGACAGCGTCGCCATCAGCCGGTCGATGTCGTCGTCCGAGATGTGGCGGCGATCTTCGCGCAGGTGCGCCGTGATACCGTCGGCGCCGGCGTCTTCGGCCAGCTTGGCGGCGCGGATCGGGTCGGGATAGGCCGAGCCGCGGGCATTTCGCACCGTGGCCACGTGGTCGATATTCACGCCAAGCCTGAGCTTGCCCAAGGGTTTGACCGGAACCATGTGCGCCTCCTTCCGCCGATGGCCCTAGTGTATCCGCCTTGTCCACTAGGTCAACGATTCTAACCTAATCGGATTTCAATGGGATCCTGGCGCGGTCCACCGTCATTCGGCGCTTTTCGTACCGCGCCTTCAGCTTCTTTACCCGCCGCTTCTGATAGGCCCGCACCGCTGGCAGGGCCATCATGTAGGCTGCGACACCGGCGATGGTTCCGGGCACCAGCCCACCTACGGTGTAGGGCCAGAAGACCCGCCAGAAGAAGCCGCGCAGCTGGTCCCAATGCGCCACCTCGGCGGTGAAGATCGCGGTGAAATTGTGCCAAAGCTCCACCGAGGCCTGGCTGAACGCGCCGAACACCTCGGGCAGCGGAACGCCGCCGCGCATCCCCAGCATCCAGGTGCCGAGCTCCAGCGCCAAAGCGGCGATGAACGGAAAGGTGATCGGGTTGCCGAAGAAGGTCGCCAGAAGCGCTGCCAGGATGTTACCCTGCATGACGAAGGCCAGGACCGCGGCACACACGAAATGAAAACCGAAGAACGGGGTGAAGCAGACGAAGACGCCGGCAGCGACGCCTCGGGCAATCTTGTGCGGCGGGTCGGGCAGGCGGCGCAAGCGGTGCACGACATATTCGACCGCGCGCCGCCAGCCGCCCTTGGGCCAGAACGCCTGGACCACGGCCTGAAGCCACGTGCGCGGATTGCGTCGTTTGAAGACCACTCTACGTCCCGGCCCCTATCTCAGGGTTTTCGATCTAGATCGCGATGCCGTGAGATCGACGCCACATCGCTTTCGGCCTCGACCGCTAGCATAACATTGTGAAGATGTTCTGCATCCTTAAGGTCTACATCGACAATAAGGCGATAAAAGTCCGGTTTGCGGTCGACAAAAAGCAAATCGGAGATGTTGGCCTTTTGCTCACCGATCAAAGTGCAAATGCGGCCCAGCACGCCGGCATCGTTCGAGATCGTCAGATCAAGGCTGATGGTGTGCACCGCAGGGTGATTGCCGGAATGCCAGTGCAGGTCGACCCAACGCTCGGACTGATCCTCGAACTCGGCCAGGGCCTCGCAGTCGATGGCGTGCACGATCACGCCTTTGCCGCGATAGCTGATGCCGACAATGCGTTCGCCCGGCACCGGCTGACAGCATTGCGCGCGCTCGAAGCTTTGGTCGGGACCAAGGCCGATAACCGCACGAGTTGCGTCGATCTCCTCGCCGGTGTCGGCGGCAAGTTCGGGGTAGAGCGTCTCGACCACGTCGCGCGCAGTCAACTCGGCCGAGCCGAGCCGCGCCAAGACCTCGTCCACGGAGGTCAGACCAAGCTGCTTCGCCGCGGTCGACAATGCTTTGTCGGTGGCGCGCTTGCCGACATGTTCGAAGGCCACACGGGCCAGTTCCGAGCCCAGCTTGACGAAACGTTCGCGGTCCTCTTCGCGCAAGCTGCGCCGGATCGCCGCCTTGGCACGCCCGGTGGCGACGATATCGAGCCAGGTCGCCTGCGGCCGCTGGCCGGCGGCGGTCATGATCTCGACCGATTGGCCGTTCTTCAGCCGGGTCCAAAGCGGCACCCGCATCTGGTCGACCTTGGCGCCGACGCAGGAATCACCGATCCGGGTATGAATCGCGTAGGCGAAATCGAGCGGCGTCGCCCCGCGCGGCAGCTTGATCACCTCGCCCTTCGGCGTGAAGCAGAACACCTGGTCGGCATACATTTCGAGCCGGACGTGCTCGAGGAATTCGTCGTGGTCCTCGGCGGCTTCGAACTGTTCGGTCAGGCCCGCCACCCACTTGGTGGGGTCCACGGCGAACGGGTTTTCCGACGGAACGCCGTCGCGGTAGGACCAATGCGCCGCCACGCCGGCCTCGGCCACATCATGCATCTGATGGGTGCGGATCTGAATCTCGACCCGCCGCCCGTCACGGCCCGACACGGTGGTGTGGATCGACCGGTAGCCGTTCGATTTGGGCTGGCTGATATAGTCCTTGAACCGCCCCGGCACCGCGCGCCAACGCTGGTGCATGGCGCCGAGCACGCGATAACAATCGGCCTCCGTCTCGACCAGGATGCGGAACCCGTAGATGTCGGAAAGCCGCTGAAAGCTCAGCCCCTTGTCCTGCATCTTGCGCCAGATCGAATAGGGCTTCTTGGCGCGGCCGCGCACCTCTGCCGTGATCCGGGCCTTTCGCAATTCGGCGCGGATGTCCGCGGTGATCTTCTTGACAACGTCGCCGGTTTCCTGCTGCAGCTTAATGAACCGGCGCATCAACGAACCGCGGCCCTCGGGGTTGAGCACCTTGAAGGCCAGGTCCTCCAACTCGTCGCGCATCCACTGCATGCCCATCCGGCCAGCAAGCGGCGCGAAGATGTCCATGGTCTCGCGCGCCTTTTGCACCTGCTTTTCGGGGCGCATCGAGACGATGGTACGCATGTTGTGCAGCCGGTCGGCGAGTTTGACCAGGATCACCCGCAGATCCTTCGACATCGCCATCAGGAGCTTGCGGAAATTCTCGGCCTGCTTGGTCTCCGACGACGACAGCTGCAGATTCGTCAACTTGGTGACGCCGTCGACCAGTTCGGCGATCTCGTCACCGAAACGGTCGCGGATTTCGGTATAGGTCGACCGCGTGTCCTCGATCGTGTCGTGCAACAGCGCCGTGATGATCGTCGCGTCATCAAGCTGCATCTCGGTCAGGATCGAGGCCACCGCCACGGGGTGACTGAAATAGGGCTCGCCGGAATGCCGGTACTGGCCCGCATGCATCTGGCCGCCATAGGCAAAGGCGGCGCGGATCAGCTCTGCATTGGTGCGCGGATTGTAGGCCCGGATATTCTCGATCAGGTCTTCGACACCGATCGTGCGATCCAGGGCCATCGGGCTAGTCCGCCCTTAACGCGGCTCCTGCGCTTCCATCAGCGCGCGGAGCAGGCGTTCTTCGGACATATCGTCTTCGGCCGGCTTGTCGACCTCGGCCCCCATCAGCAGGGCCATCGCGTCTTCCTCCGGCTCATCGACCTCGATCTGGGTCTGGTGGCTTTCGATCATGCGCTCGCGCAGCTCTTCGGCCTGTTGGGTCTCGTCGGCGATTTCGCGCAACGACACGACCGGGTTCTTGTCATTGTCGCGATCGACGGTGATCGGCGCACCGGCGGAAATCTCGCGCGCGCGGTGGCTCGCCAGCATCACCAACTCGAACCGGTTCGGGACCTTGTCAACGCAATCTTCGACCGTAACGCGGGCCATGCTGTGCTCCGTAGCTCATGGGAAGTCCAGAGACGTCTTCATAAGCCCAGATTTCGGGCTTGACAAGTCAATGCGGCACACTTTCGGGTGTGTCGAGGCGCCGGATGTTGGCAGTCTCGCGTCCTGGAAGCTCCGCCACTAGCTCTACCACACTTCGCCCAAGCACCGGATGCCACCAATTCGGGGCAATCTCGGCCAATGGCACCAGCACGAAGGCGCGGTCCTGCAGCCGGGGATGCGGCAGGATCAGCCGGTCTGGAACCGCTGCGACCTGCGCCTCGGGCGGCAGAGATCGCCAGGCCTGAAAGGTCTCTAGATCGGGCAGAACTCGGTCGCCGACCGCGATCAAATCCAGGTCCAGCGTCCTTCGGCCCCAGCGCTGCAGACGTTCGCGCCCGAACGCCGCCTCGACGCGATGCAAAACCCGCAAGATTTCGTGGGGATCGTCCAACCCAGACAGAACCGCCGCCGCGTTGACATAGTCGGGTCCGGCGCCTTTCGGAAAACACGGGGTGGCGAAAAGCCTGCTGGTCGCCTCAACCGACAGCTGCGAATCACCCAATCGCTCCAGCGCCGCCCTTATGGTTAACGCCGGCCCGCCAATCGCGCTGTCGATGTTTCCGCCAAGCGCAATTATCACTTTTGCGGGTTTTATCGGTGCATTTGTAGCCGTTTTGTGACATCCTCCGTCTTGCGAGCCCAATTTTTCCCCCTATTTTGCTGGGTGGTTTCGCCGGTAATTGAATACACCGACCACTCACTCAGGGACCAGATAGGCGAAACTGAATAATCGGAAGGATTCTAGATGTTCTACAGAGACGAACGGCTGGCGCTGTTCATCGACGGGTCGAACCTTTATGCAGCGGCAAAATCGCTGGCGTTCGACATCGACTACAAACTTCTGCGACAGGAGTTCATGCGGCGCGGCAAGCTGCTTCGGGCGTTCTACTACACCGCACTTCTGGAGAATGACGACTACTCGCCGATCCGCCCCCTGGTTGACTGGTTGCACTACAACGGCTTCACCATGGTGACGAAGCCGGCGAAGGAATACATCGACAGCCAAGGCCGCCGGAAGGTGAAGGGCAACATGGACATCGAACTGACGGTCGATGCCATGGAGCTGGCGCCGCATGTGGACCACATCGTGCTGTTTTCCGGCGACGGCGATTTCCGTCCGCTGGTCGACGCGCTGCAGCGCAAGGGCGTGCGCGTATCGGTGGTCTCGACGATCCGGTCACAGCCGCCGATGATCGCGGACGAGTTGCGCCGCCAGGCCGACAACTTCATCGAACTCGACGAGTTGAAGGACGTGATCGGCCGCCCGCCGCGCGAACCGAGGGAGCCGAGGGAGCCGCGCGAGAGCCGCGAGGCACGAGAGCCCGAAGAGGTCGAGGAAATCGCCGAACAGTAGCGGCGCTTGCACGCGAGAAAGAGCCCTGCCCGGATACCGACGGCGGGGCTTTTCGCGTTTCCGGGATCGGACCGGCGTTGCGCAGGGTCACCGCAACCGGCGCCACACGGCCGCTGCCTACTGTGTCTGTGGCCTTTCTGCGTGAGCGACCGCCAGGCGGCGCAAGCCCCTGGACGCGCGCGGCCGCACCGCCTAGGTCTGGACCAGCGACAGGACCCCGCCCATGACCAAGCCACCGCTGACCTTGTACCTTGCCGCTCCACGCGGGTTCTGCGCCGGTGTCGACCGGGCGATCAAGATCGTCGAGATGGCGCTGCAGAAGTGGGGCGCGCCGGTCTATGTACGCCACGAGATCGTGCATAATCGCTTCGTCGTCGACGGGCTGCGGGCCCAGGGCGCGGTGTTCGTCGAAGAACTCGACGACTGCCCTGACGACCGGCCCGTGATCTTCTCCGCCCATGGGGTGCCCAAGGCGGTGCCGGCCGAGGCCGCGCGGCGGCAGATGCTCTATGTCGACGCCACCTGCCCTTTGGTGTCGAAGGTTCATATCGAGGCCGAACGCCACCACGGGAACGGTCTACAAATGGTGATGATCGGCCATGCCGGCCACCCCGAGACCATCGGCACCATGGGCCAATTGCCGCCGGGCGAGGTGCTGCTGGTCGAAACCGTGGACGATGTCACCGGATTGCAGGTGCGCGATCCCGAGAAACTGGCCTTCATCACCCAGACCACGCTGTCGGTCGACGACACCGCTGAGATCGTTGCCGCCCTGCAGGACCGGTTTCCGGCGATCAAAGGGCCGCATAAGGAAGACATCTGCTACGCCACCACGAACCGGCAAGCGGCGGTCAAGGCGATGGCGCCCAAGGCCGACGCAATGCTGGTGATCGGCGCGCCGAACTCGTCGAACTCCAAGCGCCTGGTCGAAGTCGGCGCCGCCGCCGGCTGTCGGTACGCGCAATTGGTACAGCGCGCTGACGACATCGACTGGCGGGCGCTCGAAGGCATCCGGACGGTCGGTATCACCGCTGGCGCCAGCGCGCCCGAGGTGCTGGTGAACGAGGTCATCGACGCCTTCCGCGCCAGGTTCGACGTGACCGTGGAAACGGTCGAGACCGCGATTGAGAATGTCGAGTTCAAGGTGCCGCGCGTGTTGCGGGAACCGGCGTGACGACGCTGTCCTGGCGCGGCGACGGGACCTTCAAGACGGCAGACGCCCGGATCGACGCCGACGCCATCGTCCTGACCGGTCTCACCGAATCACAGGATTGGTCCGCGCGCTACACAGTCGAGGCCGCCCCCGATTGGCAGGCTCACACCGTCCACATCGACACTGGCGACGGCCGGGCGTTGGCACTGAGCAAGACAGATAAGTGGGGTGACGGCTGCGCCGAATGCACCGACCCGGACCTATCGGCCTCACCGATGACCAACACCCTCCCGATCCGACGGCTGGACCTGAAGATTGGCGACAGCGCCGAGATCCTCGCCTTGCACATCATGCTGCCCGACTTGACCTTCCGCCCCGCGCACCAGCGCTACACCCGACTTGGCCCACTGGCCTGGCGTTATGAGGGGCTCGAGTCCGGCTTCACCGCCGAGATCGCTGTGGACGGCGAAGGTTTCGTCACCGGTTATCCGGGGCTATTCTTGCGTGTCGATCCCGGTGCCGCCCCCTGAGATATCGTCAAGGCCTGCACTGGTTGGGTTTTCGCCGACTTTGGCACTCCCGCCATACCGCAGACACGAGAATAGCCGCAGGTCAACACCATGCCCAAACCCTTCGATCCCGAAGACGTCCTGAACCTGCCGTTGATGGCCAACCTCGCGACAATTGCCGACGATGGCGCACCGCGCAACGCGCCGGTCTGGTTTCAGTGGGAGCGTGGCGCGCTCTGGATGCTCGGCGACAGGGCCGGCAGCTCGGTCCACCGAATCTCCCGCGATCCCCGCGTCGCTGTCGAGATCGTCGACTACGACAACGCGGGCGGCGTCCTGCGCCACCTCGGGCTGCGCGGGACCGCGACCATCGAGCCTATGGACCGCGCCCTGTTCCGTCGTTTGCTCGCCCGTTATCTTGGCCCCGAGGCGACCTGGAATGTCTGGTTCATCGACACTGTCGCCCGCATCGATGACCCCGACGGTCGATTGATCCGGCTTGACCCCGACAGCATCTTCACCAATGACGTCAGTTACTTCCGCACCGGCCCCACGCTGGCCTCGCACATGAACCGAACGCCATAGAGAACCGCATGCTCAGCCTGCAATTCCTCGTCACCGCTTTCGTCGTCGTCATCGCCCCTGGCACCGGCGTGATCTACACCCTAGCCATAGGCCTCGGCCAGGGCCGCGGACCGTCGGTCATGGCCGCCCTGGGCTGTACATTCGGCATTGTTCCGCATCTCCTGGCCGCTGCTTTCGGGTTGGCGGCGGTGCTGCACACTTCGGCGCTGGTCTTCCAGATCGTCAAATTCGCTGGTGTTGCCTATCTGCTCTACCTGGCCTGGCAGGCCTTGAAGTCGGGCGGCGCACTATCGATCAGACGCGAGACCCGCCGCGATTCCGGCTTTCGAATTGCCCGCCGCGGCGCGCTGATCAACATCCTCAATCCGAAATTGTCGATCTTTTTTCTTGCCCTTCTGCCGCCGTTCCTCAGCGGCAATCCCGCCACCGCGACCGCCGAAATGATCTGGCTCGGCGCCGTCTTCATGGCGCTCACCTTCGCTGTCTTCGTGCTCTACGGTATCTTCGCTGCGGCCGCCCGCGACTGGCTTCTGACCAGCGAACGGATAATGCGTTGGCTGAACCGCGGCGTCGCAGCGATCTTCGCCGCGCTCGGCGCGCGTCTGGCGTTGGAGCGAGCATGAGCAGCCGGATTACAGGAGAAGGGCAGTCGAGGCCGCCCCGCCCGGCCTTGATCCTCGGCTTTGCTGGGTTGATTCCATTCCTTTGGGGTGCTGCGACGCTCCTCAGCCCACCCCTGGCCGTCTTCGGGGCCGAGCAGTTCGGCACCCGTTTCGTGGGCCCCTTTGTGCAGATCAGCTATGGGGTCATCATCCTGTCATTCATGTCCGGCGTCCTTTGGGGCTTCGCGACCCGCACCCATGGCCGGCTGGCCCGCAATGGATATGCCGCGAGCGTGGTGCCGGCACTTTGGGCGTTCCTCTTCGTCGGCAGCAATCCCGACAGCGCCGCCTGGTGGCTGATCCTCGGCTTCGGCCTGATCTTGCTGATCGAAAGGTGGTTCGCGCGATATGGCCTGACACCGGCGTGGTGGATGCCCTATCGCACTGTCCTAACCTGCGTCGTCGTCACATGCCTCGCCGTGGGACCTTTGACGTGACCGCCGACGACGAAACTCTGCGGGTGTATGACGCCCGCGCGGCCGACTACGTCGAAATGATCGCGGACGCCAAGCTCGACCAGGACCTGAAAGCGTTCCTGGCCCCGATCCCCAAGGGCGGCCGCGTGCTGGACCTCGGCTGCGGGCCAGGCAACGCCGCCGCGCAGATGCGCGATCGCGGCTACCGGGTGACGGCCTGGGACGCGTCGCCTGAAATGGTCGCCTCCGCGCGCGACCTCTACGGCGTCGAGGCGCAGGTTGCCAGCTTCGACGACCTGCGGGCCGAGGCCGACTTCGACGGGGTCTGGGCCAATTTCAGCCTGCTTCACGCGCCCAAATCCGAGATGCCGCGGCACCTTGCCGCCATTCACCGCGCGCTGACCCCCCGGGGCCGCTTGCATTTGGGCCTCAAGACCGGCGAGGGCGAACGGCGCGACGCCATCGGCCGGTTCTATGCCTATTACACAGACGCTGAGATCTCCGGGCTCCTAGAGGCCGCCGGCTTCACCATCACCAGCCGCCGCACCGGCGCCGAGAAAGGCATGGACGGCACCGTCGCACCCTGGATCGTGCTCGCCGCCCATGCCTGAGCTTTTTGCCTATACCGACGGCGCCTGTTCCGGCAATCCCGGTCCCGGCGGCTGGGGCGTGGTTCTGGTCGCGCGCGACGGCGACGCGGTGCTGAAGGAACGCGAACTGAAGGGCGGCGCGCCCGAGACCACCAACAACCGCATGGAACTCTTGGCCGCCATCGAGGCGCTCGACGCCCTCGACCGCGCCTCGGCGATCACGCTGGTGACCGACAGCGCCTATGTGAAGAACGGCGTGACCGAATGGATCCACGGCTGGAAGCGGAACGGATGGAAGACATCGACCAAAAAGCCGGTGAAGAACGCCGACCTCTGGCAGCGCCTCGACGAGGCCCGCGCCCGCCACGAGGTGCGATGGGAGTGGATCAAGGGCCATGCGGGGCATCCTGAAAACGAACGCGCCGACAAGCTCGCCCGCGATGGCATGAAGCCGTTCAAGCCCAAGAAGCCCGCCGCCCCCGACAGCTAGGCGCTGCCGCTCAGGCGTCCTGTCAACCCCGCCGCAGGCGCCGGGCTTCGCCCGGCTTGGGGTTGACTGGACGAATGAGCGGCAGATGCTCGGACAGGACCGGCCCGGCCGGCCGTCTCAGCAGCAAAGACGCACCGCCGCAACCGGTTGCAGCGCCCGAAAAACTGGGAGATCACCCGATACTGGCCCGCCCTGCGAAGCCGGAGGCGGCAGCAGGGAACACCCTGCGCCGCGCGGCACTGCCAGGCTACCGCTTCGGCCCGTAGAGCCGCCAGAGCCAGATCAGCAGCATCGCGCCCAGGACGGCACCGACGAAGCCGGCCATGAACCCGGTCACCGTCAGCAGGAACCGCAGCACCAGCCCGCCGATCAGCGCGCCGAAGATGCCGATGACCACGGTCGTGATCACATCCGTCTCGAGCTTCATCAGACGGGTGGCCAGAAACCCCGCGGCGGCGCCGATAATCACCAGATAGACGATGCCCATGGCGGCACTATGCCGCCCAAGCCGCGGTCGTGCAACGCATCGTCAGCGCTTGCGGTAATGCGTCGGCACGATCACCAGCGCACCGATCGACGAGGCGATGGCATCGAACCCCGGGCTGCCCAGGCTGATCCCGAACATCACCCGGACGAAGAAGAACAGCACCGCGCCGCCGATACAGATCACCATCGAGGGAATCACGCCGTTCCGGGTGAACCCGCTGCGCTCGGACACATAGCCAACGATTCCGGCGATGATCATCGTCCCGATCAGCGCGAAATACATCATGTCCCTCCCAACACCGTGCCGGGCGGCACCGCCCAGCCGCGCAGCACCTCCGCCGCGTCGCCCGCAGCCTTACCCGCCCGTTGCAGCCGCGTCACCTGCACCGCACCGTCGCCACAGGCCACCGTGAAGGCCGCATCCAGCACCTCGCCCGGCCGGCCGCCGCCATCGACCACGCGCGACCCGAGCAGCTTCAGCCGTTCGCCTGCCACCTCGGTCCAGGCCCCTGGAAACGGCGCAAGGCCGCGGATCAGACGGTCGACCTCCGACGCGGGCCGCGCCCAGTCGACCCGCGCCTCGGCCTTGTCGATCTTCTCGGCATAGGTCACGCCGTCGGCCGGCTGCGCGACCGGCGCCTGGTCGTCGAGCCGCGCCAAGGCGTCGACGATCAGCCGCGCCCCCAACAGCGACAGCCGGTCGTGCAGGGTGCCGGCGGTCTCCTCCGCCCCGATCGGGATCGCCTCACGCAGCAGAACCGGCCCGGTATCGAGTCCCGCCTCCATGACCATGATGCAGACCCCGGTCTCGGCATCGCCGGCCATGATCGCGCGCTGGATCGGCGCCGCCCCGCGCCAGCGCGGCAACAGCGAGGCATGCACGTTCAGGCAACCCCGCGCCGGTGCGTCCAGAACCGCCTGCGGCAGGATCAGCCCGTAGGCCGCCACCACCGCCACGTCGGCAGAGAGATCGGCAAAGGCGGCCTGCGCCGCGGTGTCCCGCAGCGTCGCCGGATGCCGGACGTCCAGCCCCAGGGCTTCGGCGCGCGCCTGCACCGGCGAGGGCCTGGGCTTCTTGCCCCGCCCTGCCGGCCGTGGCGGTTGGCAATAGACGCCCGCGACTTGATGCCCGGCATCGACGAGGGCCTGCAGCACCAGCACCGCGAAATCCGGTGTGCCCATGAAGACGACCCTCACGCCCGCCGCCTCAACTTGTCGGCACGCTTCAACAGCATCTCGCGCTTCACTTTGCTCAGCCGGTCGAAATACATCCGCCCGCTCAAATGGTCGATCTGGTGCTGCGCGCTCGTGGCCCAGAGCCCATCGAATTCGCGTCGGTCGACGACGCCTTGCGCGTTCAGAAACCGCACCACCACCTTAGCGGGCCGCTCAATCCTTGCATGGACGCCGGGCAGATTGGGGCTCGCCTCCTCATGGCCGCGGGTCTCGCGGCTGGTCTCCAGAAGTTCCGGATTGGCCATCCGCACCGCCTGGCCGCGTGTGTCCGAGGCGTCGACCACCGCCAGTCGCAGCATCACTCCGATCTGGGGCGCGGCGAGCCCGACCCCCGGCATCGCCTCCATCGTGTCGATCATGTCGGTCCAGACCTCTTCGATCGCTTGCGTGATCTCGCCGACCGGCGACGCCGCGGTGCGCAGGCGTTTGTCGGGCCAGGGCAAAACCGGCCGGACCGTCACGATGCCGCCAGGCCGCGCAGCCGCGCGCGCTCGTGGATCAGTATTGGCCGGACGCTCACAAACGCGCCCGCTCGCGCTTCAGTTTGACCATCTTGCGGGTGATCAGCTGGCGCTTCAGCGGCTTGAGATAATCGATAAAAAGCTTGCCGTTCAGGTGGTCGATTTCGTGCTGCACGCACGTCGCCCAGAGCCCGTCGAAGCGTTCCTCCTGGCCCGCGCCGTCGCGGTCGATCCAGCGCACCGTGACTTCGGCAGGCCGTTCCACATCGGCGTATTGGTCCGGGATCGACAGGCAGCCCTCTTCGTAGACGTTGGTTTCGTCCGAGGCCCACACCACCTCTGGGTTGAAAAGCACCATCGGCCGCGGCTCCGCGCCCTCCTCCTTGACGCAATCCATCACGATCAGGCGCCGCAGATCGCCCACCTGCGGCGCGGCGAGCCCGATGCCCGGCGCCTCGTACATGGTCTGCAACATGTCGTCGGCCAGCCTCTGCAGGTCCGGCGTGATGTCGTCCACCGGCGCGCAGACCTTCTTCAGCCGCGGATCGGGGTGGATCAGGATGTCGCGTACGCTCATAAATGCGCATGTAGGCCAAGCCCCGCCGCTTCGCAATCCGCCTTGCACCCGCCGCCGCGGACGTTAGCTTGCGCCGGACCTCGCGACGGAGCACCCCATGGATTTCGACACCAGCAAGGACCGCAGCGGCCGCCACGCCACGAAATGGGATAGCATGCAGGGTTTCTGCGGCCTGACCCCGGACACGGCGATCGCGATGTGGGTGGCGGACATGGATTTCGACGCCGCGCCCTGCATCAGGGCCGCGCTGCAGGGCGAGATCGACAACGGCTTTCTGGGCTATTTTGGAGACCCCGGTCCGGTGAACGACACGGTCTGCGCCTGGATGGCCGACTGCCACGGTTGGGCGGTCCAGCCCGACTGGCTGCGCTATACCCACGGCGTGGTCTCGGGCTTCGCCATGGTGCTCGAGGCGTTTTCCGACCCCGGCGACGCCATCGTTCTCTTCACCCCGGTCTACCACGCCTTTTTCACCAAGGCGCGCAACATGGGCCGCGAGATCTTGCAGTCGCCGCTAAGCTTGCGCGACGGGCAGTACCACATGGACCTCGAGGCGCTGGCCGGCCAGCTCACCGGCCGCGAGAAGATCGTGACACTGTGCTCGCCGCACAATCCCGGCGGCCGGATCTGGACCGCCGACGAGCTGCGCGATTTGGCCGCGTTCTGCACCGCCCACGACCTGATCCTGTGTTCCGACGAAATCCACATGGATCTCGCCTTCCCCGGCGCGCGCCACCTGCCGACCGCTCTCGCCGCGCCCGAGGCGACGCCGCGCCTGGTGACGATCACCGCAGCCTCGAAGGGCTTCAACATCGCCGGCGGCGAGACCGGGTTCGCAATCGTCGAGGACCCAGACTTGCGCGCCCGCTTCGATGTCGCGCATAAGCACATGGGCGGCACGCCGAACCGCTTCGGCATGCTGATGACCAAGGCCGCCTTCAGCAACGGCCACGACTGGAGCGAGGCGGTGCGCGCCTATCTCGCTGAAAACTTTGCGCTCTGGCGCGCCCGCATCGACGCGTTGCCGGGGATTTCGGTGATGGACATGGCCTGCACCTATCTCAGTTGGGTCGACTTCTCCGGCACCGGGATGGCGCCCCCGGAAACCACACGGCGCCTTCATAACGCTGGAATTGCAATGAGCCCCGGCGCGCAATTCGGCCGGGGCGGCGAGGACTGGCACCGCTTCAACATCGCCATGCCGCGCCCACTTTTGACCCAAGCCATCGAGCGGATCGAGGCGGCGTTCGGCGATCTGCAATAGGCGGTGGCAGAGTCACGTGATCCTCTGAGACGAACGTATCACAGCGCGTCGCGACGAGGATTCTTTGGCCCGAGGCCGACGCCGCGCCTTCGTCGCCGTTATTCGCGATTTCACTGAAAGACTGGCTCCCGCGGCCTCAACCGCGGATCACGCCCAGCCCCGTCAATGTCCAACAACCCGTATCTCGCGGCAAAACACATGCGCGATGCCGCAATCCTTGCCCGCATCTAGGATTTGAGCACGCACGGCACCGTCCGCCTGTGTCCGCGCGCGGGGCGGGCGAGCGCCCAGGGCCGGGGCATTCCGCGCCGGCAACCGGCGTTACTTCGAGATCAACGCAACCGGTGCGGCCTCGTCCCGCACGAAATCCAATGGCGCCCTATCCACCGCCGCCGTACTGCGCTTGAACTCATAGACCATGTCGCCCGAGCCTTCCGAGGACGCCACAATCAGGCACTGATAGAGATGTGCCCCGGCGTGATAGAGATCGACGAACCCGCGCAGCCGCGGTGCCGTCTCGGCGTCGAGCGCAAAGCCACCCTGCCAGAACCGCAGCAAAGGATAGACCTCGCCCCCAACCCGCACCTGCAAGCGCGTCTTCGTCTCCAAATCGCGCTTCCGGGCCGCTTCCAGCCCGTCACGCACCTCTTTCGGCAAGAACTCCGACATTGCCAGACCCTCTTGGCGCCCCCAAGCGCACACCCTGACGACCCGTCCGATTCGATCAAGCCGCGTGTCGCCGGAGCCCCGGCTTTCGCGCCGACCTGTGGCCCAAGCGCCCTACCGCTCCCGCGCCCGGGGCCGCAGCACATGCGGTTTCGCGGGATCATAAAGCGCGCTGTCGGAAAACCCCGCAACCGCGCCCAGGGCCGGCCCCACTAAGATCAACGCCGTCCGGGTGATCTTCTCGGCCCGCACCTTGGCCTTAATGTCCGCCAGCGTGCCCCGGATCAGCATCTGATCCGGCCAGCCCACCCGGTAGGCCACCACCACCGGGCAGTCGGCGCCATAGAATGGCGCCAGCCGCCGCTCGATGTCGCGCAACGCCCGCACGCCGAGATGGATCGCCAAGGTCGCCCCAGTACGGGCGAAGTTCTCCAGTGTCTCGCCTTCTGGCATCGCCGTCGACTTCATCGCCATCCGCGTCAGCACGATCGACTGCGCCACCTCCGGAACCGTCAGCTCCTGCCCCAAGGCCGCAGCTGCCGCCGCATAGGCCGGCACGCCCGGCACGATCTCATAGGCGATCCCGTCTACCTTCAGCCGCCGGATCTGCTCGGCGATCGCGCCGTAGAGCGAGGGGTCGCCCGAATGCACCCGCGCGACGTCGGCACCGCGCGCGTCAGCCGCCACGATCTCGGCATGGGTCTCGTCGAGCGTCATGGCCGCGGTGTCCCTCACCCGCGCGCCCGCCGGCGCCATCGCCACCACCGCCTCGGGCACCAGCGACCCGGCATAAAGGCAGACCGGGCAGGCTGCGATCACTCGCTGCGCTTTCAGCGTCAACAGCTCCGGGTCGCCCGGCCCCGCGCCGACGAAATAGACCGTCATGCCATCGGACCCCCACGGGACGGCGGGCGGGGCGAGGCTGCCGCAGGCAGCGAGCGCCGGCCCGGCGTCACGCCCCGCCCTCCGACAGATCGCCGTCGATTTTGCGCGCATAACCGCGCGGCGTGTACATCCGCGGCCCCTCGCCCAACGCTGCCAGCCGCGACTGCGAGGATCCCACCACGACCACCGTCAGCATGTCCACTTCGTCCACCGACAGTGCGTCGAGCCGGCGATAGGCCAGCGCCTCCTCCGGCCGACCCAGCGACGCGGCCAGCAATACCGGGCAGTCCGCCGGCCGGTGCTGCAGCAGGATGTCCCGCGCCAGGGCCAAGAGGTCCCGCCGCCGCCGTGACACCGGGTTGTAGAAGGCGATCACGAAGTCGCCCTCCGCCGCCGCCCGCACCCGGCGCAGGATGTCCTCGCGCGGGGTCAAGAGGTCGCTCAGCGAGATCGCGCAAAAGTCGTGCCCCAAGGGCGCGCCCGCCCGCGCCGCCGCCGCCTGCAACGCCGAGACGCCGGGGGCCGAGACCACCTCGACCCGCCGCGCCGCGTCGCTCACGCCGCCCGCCTCCGCGCCTCGGTCCAGCAGTTCGAAGACCAGCGCTCCCATCGCATAGGTCCCGGCATCGCCGGAACAGACCAGCGCCACCGAGCGACCCTCGGCGGCGTGTTCTAGGGCGAACCGGCAGCGCGCCTCTTCGCCGCCGAGCGGAAAGTCGTGCCGTGGCTTGCCCGCCGCCAGGGGCCCCAGCAGATCGAGATAGAGGCCATAGCCCACCAGGTCGTCGGCCTCGGCGATCAGCCGCGATGCCTCGGGCGTGCGCCAGGTCGCCTGTCCCGGGCCGATGCCAACGATCGCCAGCCGCCCGCGCGGTCGGCCGCGCATCTCGGCGATCGGCTCCGGCGCCACGGCGATTGCACAGGTCGCATTCGCCGACTTCCGCTTGGCTACCTGCAACCGCGCCGCCGCTCCGGCCCCGGCCAGCGCCGCCGCCTCGGCGACCCCGTGACAGCCGACCTCGGCAAACACCACCTCGGACGGCGTCGCCAGCCGCGGCGTCTCGGCCTCGAGTTCGGCCGCCGCGAACAGCCGCAGCGGCAGCCCGAGGCCGCGCGCCAGCGCCGTCACCGCCGGCTCGTCCGCCTTCAGATCCAGCGAATAGACCCCGCGCAAGGCCCCCGCCGCGATCCCCGCCTCGACCAGCGTGGCCGAGACCAGGGCCCGCAGCTCCTCTTCCGGGCAATTCCGGGCGCAGCCGACGCCGAGGGTGTAGAGTTGCGGGTGATAGGTCAGTACGCCGGGTTCGGGCGGCCGCACCGTCGCCTCGATCCGCACCGCGCCATCGCCGCCCTCGGGCAGACCCCGCAGCCACGCCGCCTCGCCCCGCAGCGCCGCCCCGGCGCCGCCCAACAGCCGGGCCATCGCCTCCCGGGCCAGCTCCGGTGTGCCCAGCCGCCAGCCCTCGGGCGGCTCGTCGAGCGACAGCCCCAGGCTCACGTCGCCGGCCGTGGTCACCGCCGGCACGCCGCCCAAGGCGTCGGCTATCTGGCGGGCCAGCCGGTTCGCCCCGCGATGCCCGCCCAGAAGCGGCACCACCACCGCGCCGTCCTCGGACACCGAGACCACCGGCGGCTCGGCGGTCTTGTCGGCGAGAAGCGGCGCCACGGCCCGGATCAGGATGCCGCTGGCGCAGATCCCCACCACCGGCGTGCCGGAGGCGAACAGTTCGGTCACGTGGTCCAGCGCGTTCGGGAAGACCGTCTCGGCCCGGTCCACCCGCCCCGCGCGCCCGTGCACCGGCGCGCCGAGCGCCTCGGCCACCCGATGCGCCACCGCCTCGCCCGACCGAGACAGGGCCACCACCACCGGCGTCACAGCCATGGATCCGCCCCCTTCGCCACCAGGATCATCGAGAAATAGGGCGCCGCATCGGGCGCCTCGGCCAGCCCGCAGACCCGTTCGTCGCCCAACGTCGCGCGTTCGACATAGACCGCCCGGTCCATCAGCCCCAGCCGCCCGATCACCGACCGGAGCTTCGGCAGATGCCGCCCGACCTTCAGGATCGCCACCGTCTCGGCGCCCTCGATCCGGCGCGTGAGTTCCGCCTCGGGCAACGGCCCCGGCAGCACCGTCACCCGCTCGTTCCGCGCCGCGAGCGGCTGTCCGGCCCGCGCCGCGCAGGCGGTCAGCGAGGACACGCCCGGCACCACCTCGACCGCGAACCGGCCCGCCAACCGCGCGTGCAGGTACATGAAGGAGCCATAGAAGAACGGGTCGCCCTCGCAGAGGCACACCACGTCCTGGCCACGCTGTAGGACTTCCGCGATCCGCGCCGCGCCTTCCTCATAGGCCGCTTGCGCCGGCCCGCGCGCCTGGGTCATCGGCACTTCGATGACGATCTCGCGCGCGCCGGGCGCGATCAGCCCGGCGGCGATCGCGCGCGCGAAGCTCTCCGCCCCGGCCAGCGCGGGATAAGCCACGACCGGCGCCTCGCGGATCAGCCGCGCCGCCTTCAGCGTCACCAATTCTGGGTCTCCCGGCCCGACGCCGACGCCAAAAAGCACGCCCGCCGTCACCGGCCCGACCCCGGCGTGTTGCGGCGACCCAACGGCGCATCGGTCGCCCTGATACCCCGCACCATCATCGCTTCACCAGGCTCCACTGCGTCACCGGCATCAGCGGCCGCCAGCCGGTCAGCTCGCCCACCGGCTCGGCCCGGTTGACCGCCAGCTTCACCAACTGTCCGCCATGGCGCTTGTGCAGATCGAGCAGCTGCGCCTCGCTTTCCAGCGTCACCGCGTTGGCCACCAGCCGCCCCAGCGGGCGCAGCGCGTCCCAGGCCGCAGCGAACACCGGCTCCGACAACCCGCCGCCGATGAACACCGCGTCTGGCGGCGCCAGCCCGGCCAGGGCCGCCGGCGCCTCTCCCGCGATGACCTGAAATCGCGGCGTCCCCAGGGCGAGCGCGTTCGCCGCAGCCATGGCGCGGCGGTCGGCGCGCGGCTCGATGCCGATCGCGCGGGCGTAACGCGCCGCCCGCATCCACTCGACCGCTACCGAGCCGCAACCGGTACCGATATCCCACAAAAGCGCCGCCCGCATCGGCATCAGCTTGGCCACGGTGACCGCGCGCACCTCTTGCTTGGTCATCGTGCCGTCGTGGCGGAAGAGATCGTCCGCCAGCCCCGGCACCCGTGGGATCAGCGCCGCATCGGGCGCGGCGACGCAATCGACGGCGAGCGTGTTGAAGGCGGGCACGGTGTGGTCCCAGGTCTCGGCGGTGCCGTCGAACCGCGCCTCGCGGTCGCCGCCCATCGCCGCCAACACCGTCATCGGCGAGGCGCCGAAGCCGCGCTCGGTCAGGAACCGGGCGATCTGCGCCGGCGTGTCCTCACCCGTCGTCAGGATCAAAAGCCGTTGATCGGGCTGGATGAAGGCGATCATTTGCTCGACCGGGCGGCCGTGCACGGTCAGCGTCTCGACATCCGCCAGCGACCAGCCCATGCGCGCCGCGGCAAGCTGGAAGGCCGAAAGCTGCGGGTGATAGACGATCTCGGCGGGGTCGATCTCGCGCCCGATCTTGGCCCCGACCGAGTACCAAAGCGGGTCGCCGGTGGCGAGCACCACAACCCGGCGGCCTTGCAGGGCTTTCAGCGTACCGATCAGGGCGTCGAAGGGATGCGGCCAGGCGAGTCGCTCGGCGGTGATTCCGTCCGACAGCGCGTGGTGCCGTTCGCCGCCGACGATCACCTCGGCGGCCTCCAGCACCGCGTGGGTGGCCGGCGACAGCCCGGCGAGCCCGTCCTCGCCGATGCCGACGATATGCAGCCAGGGTCCGCTCATCTGTCCCTGCGGTCCCTCTTCGCGGTGCCGCGTCGCGAGAAGCGACCGCAAGGGAGCGACGAGCGCCCGGTCATGCCGTCGTCTCCGGCAGGCCCGCCGCCAGGGCGTTCACCGCGGCCGAGGCCATCGCCGAGCCACCGCGCCGGCCGCGCAGCGTGACGAAGTCGCAGCCGCGCGGGTTGGCGGCCAGCTCGGCCTTCGACTCCGCCGCGCCGACGAAGCCCACCGGAAAGGCCAGGATCGCCGCGGGGCGCGGCCAGCCCGCGTCGAGCCGCTCGAGCAGGTGGAAAAGCGCCGTCGGCGCGTTGCCGATCGCCACCACGGCGCCAGCCAACCGGTCCCGCCACAACTCCACGGCGGCGGCCGAGCGGGTGGTCTGCAGATCGGCGGCGAGGCCCGGGACGGCCGGATCGTTCAGCGTGACGACGATGGCGTTTCCGGCAGGCAGGCTGCGGCGGACGATCCCGCTGGCCACCATCTCGCAGTCGCAAAGCACCGACGCGCCGGCCTCCAGGGCCTGCCGCGCCGACGCGCCGAGGCACGGCGAATGCACCAGCCGGTCGGCGACCTCGACCATGCCGCAGGCATGGACGACGCGGGTCGCGACCTGGGCCATCAGCGGATCGAAGCGGTCGAGCCGCGCCTCGCGCCGCACGGTGGCGAAGCTTTCGGCATAGATCGCCGCGGGGTCGCGCAGATAGGGCCTCATGCTGCGGCCCGCAGCCGGTCTTCGTGGCCGAGGCCCAGAATCCACGCCTCCTCGCGTTCGACCGCCGCACGGTCCGCGGGCGCTAGGTCGGCGCAAAACAGCGGCGCCAGTGCCCCATCCCTGTCGAGTGCCGCCAGTGCGCGGGCATTGACCCGGACCTGGGCCGCGTCGAGCGGCTCGTCGCCGGCGCGGTCGGCATGGGCCTCGGCCTGCAGCAGCGACGGATAGACCTCGGCCAGAACCACCGGGGCGTCGGGCGCGTCGAGCCCGGTATCGAAGGGCCAGACCGCGGCGCCGGTCGCGGCGCGGATGTCGTGCAGTACCGGCAGACCCAACAGCACCTGGCTGCCCACCGATCCGGCATAGGCCAGTTGCCAGACCGTCTTGGCCCCCTTGGCGCGGGCATCGGCCAGGCGCCGTTCCGGCGGATGCGCCCCGTGCCGGGCCTTGGCGCGGGTCGGCACCTCCGGGACCGGCCAGGACGCCGGGCGCCCCCAGGCGGGGCCGAGGCCGGGGTAGCGGCGGTTGATCTCGGCGGCGACGGCATAGCGGTTGTTGGCGTTGTCGGCGCCGTCCTCGATCCGCTCGGCGAGCCAGGCCCAGAGCGCCAGGCCGCTCGGCCGGCCGGTCAGCGTCTCGGCCACGCCGTCGGGGTAGCCGAAGGGAAAGTCGAAGCCGATCAGCGCCCGGCGGCCCGCCGCACGCTCGGCCCCGATCAGATCGGTCAGCCGCCGCCGCGCCTCTGCCCGGGTGCGGGCATAGGCCACCGGCTGCACCGCGCCGTCAGACACCGCGCACCAATAGATCGCGTCCTTGGTGCGCCGCTCCGGCGACGGCTTCGACCGCGCCGACCAGTCGACCACGACATGGGTGTCGAAGAGCGTCATGCCTTTTGCGTCTTGCGCGCGCTTTCCGGCCCCAGCGGGTGGTCGGCATGGGGGTAGGCCGCGTGGTGATGGTGGTGATCGTGGCCGTGGCCGTGATCGTTATGGTGATGGTGGTGATGGTGGTCCTGCGCCTGAAGCCGGCAGAGCCCGGTGCAAAACGTGTCGCATAAGGCGCACTCGGCCACGTTCGAGCCTGGGGCGCTGGCGCCCTGGCCCTCGACATGGTGGTGGTGGCTCTCCTGCACGGCGCCGACCTCGGCCTCGAAGCCCAGAACCTGCACCCGGTACTTGCACAGAACGCAGGTCGGCGGCGGCACCGCGCCGAAGGCCGGGTGCCGGCGCTCATGCGGCTCGATATGGCGATGGCGGCCGTCCTCCAGCGCCAGGACCTGCGCGCGATAGGCGCAGATCGCGCAATTCGGCGGCGGCGCGGCGCTGTCCTGTTCCAGCACCCGCTCGGCAAAGGTCTCCAGCACCTTGGGATGGTCGTTGAGATACCCCGCCTCGACGAACTGGATGCCCGGATGCGCGGCGGCGACCTGGTCAGTGAAGCCGTAGATCCGATCGATCAGGATGCCGGTGAAGAGGAAATAGGGGAACACGATGACCCGGCGAAAGCCCAGCCGCGCGACATGGGTCAGGCAGGGCTCGACCAGCGGGAAGGTGACGCCGGAATAGCCCACCGCGCCCCAGCCGAACCCCATGCCCTCCCACAGCAACCGGGCGATCTTGGCCACGTTGGCATTGGCGTCGGGATCGCTGGCACCGCGGCCGATCACCACCAGGCAGGTGTCGTGCAGCGGCATCTCGCCGAGGTCCGCATTGGCCCGGTCGACCGCCTCCTGCACCCGCGCGCCGGCGGCCGCGATCATCTTCGGATCGACCCCCAGCTCACGGCCATAGCGCAGCTCGATCCCGTGCTTGGCGGCATAGCTGTTCAGCACCGTCGGAATGTCGTTCTTGGCATGCATCGCGGCAAACAGCATGCCCGGCACCGCGAGGATCCGGTCGCAGCCGGCCAGCCGCAGCCTGTCGAGCCCGTCGCGGATCACCGGGTTGGCGAATTCCAGATAGCCGTAGTCGGTCAGCCAGTGGTCCGGCAGATGGGCCGGCAGCTTCCGGGCCAGCACGGCGAATTCGTCCACCGCCCGCTGGCTGCGCGAGCCGTGCCCACAGATCATCACACCGGTCTTGGTCATACCGCACTCCCACTTCCGAACCACGCCGCGAACAGGAGGGCTTTCACCGACGATGCCACGAAAGGCGCCCCCTGGTTGGGTCGGCGTCGCGCGGCGCTCCGCTCCGGCCCCGGTCGGGGCTTCGTCTGCCGCGTCCTCTAGCGCGCGGGCACCAAAGGCGCAAACCCATTCCCGGCGGGCCCGGACCGACCAGCGACCTGTCAGTGGCCCAATAGTGCGTCTACGACCCGCCGCGCCGACAGCGCCGCGCCGTGTACCGTGGATTGCGCGTCGCCACCCAAGGCTTCCCCTGCGAAATGCACGCGGCCTTCGAGGGATGGGAAGATTTCGGCGAGCGCGTCGAAGTCGCTATCGTCGAACGCCATCGAATAGGTGCCGCGGATGAAATGGTCCTGGCTCCAATTCCGCACCTCGGCCCGCTGCAAGAGCTTCGACGGCGCAACGTCGTAGATTCGGTCGAGCTCGGCCACGACATCTGCGACCAGTTCATCGCGCGACAACCGCGCGCGCGGCAGCGCCCCCCCGTTGGTGGTGAAAAGCCCAAGCACGTGATCGTCCGACCCCTTGCCGAATGCGGCGTCGTAGTAGGTCTTGTTGTCCCAGCTATCGACAAGCCCCGAGGCGACCGATTGGGTCAGCAACAGATCGGGATAGAACCGTTCGCGGAACTTAAGGAACACCTTGAAGCCCTTGCCGAAGGTGATCCCGTTCAGGCCGCGCACCATTCGTGTCGGCAGCCGCGGGGCAAAACCGATCTCTCCAGCCTGCAGGATCGAGACCGGTACGGTGACGATGACCTGATCGGCGTCGTAATTCCGCGCGGGCGTCTCGACCCGGACGCCCGCGGCGGTTGCCTGAATGGCGGTCACCTTGGCGTTCA
>JASJCA010000073.1 GCA_030066215.1 Rhodobacter sp.
GCGGCCGGGGTGGTAAAGCACCTCGGCCCCCTGCGCCTTTGCGTCGGCGACGCGGGCGTCGAAGCACTCGGCCGCCTCGGCATGCACCACGGTGCCGAGCTGCGTGGCGGGGTCCATCGGATCGCCGAAGCGGATTGCGCGCGCCCGCTCCAGCACCAGCGGCACGAAGCGGTCGGCGACGCTCTCTTGGCACAGGATGCGCTTGACCGCGGTGCAGCGCTGGCCGGAGTTTTTGGTGGCGCCGGCGACGGCCAGATCGGCGGCCTTCGCGAGATCGGCGTCCGAGAGGTCGCTGCAGACGATCAGCGGGTCGTTGCCGCCAAGCTCCAGCACCTGGCGCTTGTAGACCGCGCGGGCGGCGACGATCTTGCCCACCGGCACGCCGCCCGTGAAAGTCACGAGCTCGGCATGGCTGTTGGTGACCATCTCGTCGCCGATCTCGGAGGGCCAGCCGGTGACCACCGACAGCATCTGCGGCGGCAGCCCGGCCTCGTAAAGCGCATCCGCCAGCCAGACCGCCGTCAGCGGCGTCAGCTCGGTCGGTTTGACCACGATGCAGGTGTTGGTGGCCACCGCGGGCGCGATCTTATGCGCGACCATGTTCAGCGGGTGATTGAACGGCGTGATCGCGGAAATCGCGCCGAGCGGCTCGCGCGTGGTGAAGATCTTGCGGGCCTTGCCGTGGGGGGTGAGGTCGCAGGAGAAGATCTCGCCGTCGTCGTGGATGCAGAGCTGGCCGGCCAGAGTGAACACGTCGAAGGCGCGGCCGCATTCGTAGAGCGCGTCGGAGATCGAGATGCCAAGCTCGGCGGTGATGATGCGCGACAAGTCGTCTTTGCGGGCCGCGATGATCTGCGCGGTCTTCAGCAGGATGCGCTGGCGGTCGTAGCGGGTCAGCGTGGGCGTATAGGCGGCGGCGATGTCGAAGGCCTCGCGCACATGCTCGACGCGTCCGGCGGGGACCGAGCCTACGACCTCGTCGGTGAAAGGGTAGCGCACCTCGATGCGTTCCTTCAGGTCGACCTTCCGGCCGGCGATGCGCATGGCTTCGTGGCGGGGCGGGATTGGCGGTTTTTTCAGCATGGGCGTCCCCTCAGCGCGCCGCGGCGGTGGCGGCGTAGAAAAAGGCGTCGTAGTTGCGCAGCTCGGGCGCGTGCGGCAGATCGAGCGGGCGGTTGAGGATGAACGGCACCACCTGCTCGGTCAGCCCGCCATGGCTGCGCAGCGGCTCGGTCAGCGCGGCGAGGTCGTGGCGGTCGGCCGAGGTGCCGAGTGTCATTGTCTCGCCCGAGATCATCACGATGTCGCCGATCCGGTCGCCAGGCAGGTCGAACCGGTGCACCGCCGCGTCGCGGTCGAGAACCAGCGTCACGCCGTCGAGCGCGGCCAGACGGTCGATGATACGCCCGCGCTCGGCCCAGGCGGGCAGGTAAAGCGTGGCGTAGGACCCAAGCGCGCCGTGGTGCACCACGTAAGGATCGGTGATCGGCAGGATCACCCGCGCCGCGCCGGCCCCGAGCCAGCCGTCGAGCAGGTCCTGGACGTAGATCACGTTCGGCGCGCCGGTGGCGTTGTGCTTGGGTTTCATGCCGTGATCGGCGGTGATCGCGAGGCAGGCGCCGGCCGCGTCGAGTTCGCCCAGGTAGCGGTCGACCATGGCGTAGAAGGCGTTGGCGACGGGCGTGCCGGGCGCGTGGGTGTGCTGGATGAAATCGGTGGTGGTGAGGTACATCACGTCGGGCCGCCAGTCGCGTAGAAGCTTCACGCCGGCGGCGAAGACGAATTCCGACAGCTCGGCCGAATAGACGTCCGGCTGCGTCCGCCCGAGCCAACCCGCGGCGTCGTCGAGCCCGTGCTCGGCCAGCGTGGTGGTGGCGGACTTTTCCGAGGAAAAGCAGCGCGCCCGGTCCTCGTCGAATCGCAGGCCAGCGCCCAGAAGCGCGCGCAGCTTGTCCTTGGCGGTGACCACCGCAACGCGGGCGCCCTGGGCGTAGAACTGCGCAAAGATCGTCGGCGCGCGCAGGAACTTGACGTCGTTCATCATCACCTCGTCGCCGGTCTCGGGGTCGATGAGGTAGTTGCCGCAGATGCCGTGCACGCGCGGCGGCTGGCCGGTGGCGATCGAGAGGTTGTTGGGGTTGGTGAAGGACGGGATGACGGAATGCGCCAACCGGTCGGTGCCGGCGGCCTTGATCCGTGCGAGGTTCGGCATCAGCCCGGCGGCGAGCGCTTCGTCGAGATAGGCGGGCTCGCAGCCGTCGAGGCAGATGACCACGGCGGGTCCTTTGGGGTACGGGTAGAGGCGCGAATTGGCCTCGATCGGGGCATGGATGTTCATGGGCGTCCTTGTCAGAGGGTCAGGCGGCGAGTTTGTCGCGTTCGGTGAGAGCGGCGGCGGGCGGTGCGGCGCTGGTCACGCCCATCTCGGCCAGCGCCGCGGCGGCGGCCTCGGCGACGCGGGTCATGACGTGGTGGTCGAGATGACCGATGCAGCCGATGCGGAAACTGTCGGCGACGGTCAGCTTGCCAGGATAGATTATGAAGCCCTGCGCCTTCATCGCCTCGTAGAAGGTGTCGAAGTCGAAGCGCGGATCGGCGGGGCAGAAAAAGGTCACGATGATCGGCGAGGCCCAGGCGTCGCACAGCAGCGTCTCGAAGCCCGCGGCGCGCATCGCGGCGACCAGGGTGTCGCGGTTCCTGGCATAGCGCGCTCCGCGCGCCGCGACGCCGCCCTCGGCCGCGTGGTCCCGCAGCGCGGTGAGGAAGGCGGCCACGGCGTGGGTCGGCGGCGTGAAGCGCCACTGCCCGGTCTTTTCCATATGCGTCCACTGGTCGTGGAGATCGAGGCAGAGCGAGTGGCTGTTGCCCTTCGCCGCCCGCAGCGCCTCGGTCCTGGCGATGACGAAGCCGAAGCCCGGCACGCCCTCGATGCACTTATTGGCCGAGGACACGAAGGCCTCGAACGGCACGTCTTCGGCCTGAAGCGGCAGCGCGCCGAAGGCCGACATGCTGTCGATCAAGAGCTTGCGGCCGGCCTGCGCGGTGGCGGCGGCGATCTCGGCGATCGGGTTGAGGATGCCCGAAGAGGTTTCGCAGTGGATTGCGACCACATGCGTGATGGCGGGGTCGGCGGCGAGGATCCGCGCCACCTCGGGGCCCCGCGGCGGCAGGTAGTCGCCCTTGTCCAGCACCACGTGGGCGCGGCCCAGGTAATCCAACGTCCGCGCCGCGCGCTCGCCGTAAGCACCATTCGACAGCACCAGAACCTTGGCGCCGGGCGGCACCAGGCTGCCCAGCATCGCCTCGACCGCGAAGCTGCCCGAGCCCTGCATCGGCACGCAGTCGAAGGCCTCGCGTCCCGGCCCGATCATGTCCAGTAGCCGCGACCTGAGCTCGGCCGTCATCGCCCGAAAATCGCCGTCCCAGCTGCCCCAGTCGCGCAGCATGGCCTGTTTGACCTCAAAGGAGGTGGTCAACGGCCCCGGTGTCAGCAAAACGGGCTCTCCCAGTCTGGGCGGCTCCATGGCTGGCATCGGTCGGATCCTTCGGTGGCTTTTGCATAAGTCTGCCAGAAAACGTTATATTTGAGAAATCGTTAGATCAGATGTATCTATCACTCAGACCTATCGATGAGGCCTCGCATGCGCCATTCCCAGCTTCGCGCGTTTCACCACGTGGCGCAGACCGGCGGGTTTTCCCGCGCCGCCAGGGCGATGCACCTGTCGCAACCCGCGGTCTCGGACCAAGTCGGGCAGTTGGAACGCGACCACGACGTGCTGCTCTTCCACCGCACCGGCCGTCAGGTTGTGCTGACCGAAGCCGGCGCGCGGCTCTACGCGCTGACCCAGCAGTATTTCGAGCTTGAGGATCGCATCGCCCAGGCCTTGAGCGCCTCGCAGGCCGCGATCAAAGGGCGGTTGCGGCTGGTGGTCGACGCCGCCCACCACATCAACGACGTCCTCAGCCGGTTCCGCGCCAAACATCCCAAGGTCACGATCGACGTGACGGTCGGCAATTCTGCCGTCGTGCTGGACGAGTTGCGCGCCTACCGGGCCGATATCGGCGTCATCGGCACCCGGGCAGACGAGGCCGATTTCGTCGCCATCCCACTCGGCGCCTCGCCGATCGTCGCCTTCGCTCCGATCGAACTGGCCGGATCGCTGCCCGATCCCCTGCCGCTCGCCGAACTCACGCGCCGGCCGTTTATCAGCCGCGAACAAGGGTCGAAGACCCGCGCCCTGCTCGAGACAGAAATGACAAAACGTGGCTTGAAGCTGAGCCCGGCGGTGACCGCGCAGGGGCGCGAAGCCGTCCGCGACATTGTCGCCGCAGGCGCCGGTATCGGCGTGATCTCTGGGGCCGAATTCGGCGCCGACAAACGCCTGCAGGCGCTGCCCTTGGCCGATTGCGAGTTGGAGATGCGCGAAACCTTGATCTGTCTCTCTCGCCGCCGCGAGGTTCCGGTCATTCAAGCGTTCATGGAGGTCGCCGGGCGGGCGAGCAAAGCAGCGGACAGCCGGCCGAATGCTGTCCACGACAACGGCGCAACGGGGTCGGCCCGAAGGCAATCCCCCAGACAATAATGGGCCGGCGTCTGAGCCTATTGCGATGGCCGGACAGCCCGAGGCAAAGCCACCATGTCACAGCTGCGGCAAATGCCTCCTTCCACGAGGATTTACCCAAGGGAGAATCCGTTGCGGGCCGATCGCGCATTTCGATAGGCCGCGTCGTGTTCTTAGAGAGATGCCGACGGCTTTCGGACCGGAAACAGCATGGGCCGAACGCAGGCGTTGGACTGGCTTCACGCGGTGGTGTGATAGCTGAATGCACCGCAAAGCGCCGTGGTCCGAAGGTCGACCCGGCCTTTGGATGATCGCATTGGTGAAGCCGGACCTCGCCAATGGCGGTCCAAAGGCGAAGTGGGGCTCGCGGAGACCGCGGAAACTCCAATGAAACGTGGGAAAACCGTACCAATTGAGAACGAACTAGCGTAGGCGTAGGCGACAACGGGCAGGACTTGCAGTGGAAGGATAATTGACTTGACCGCAGAACAAACCCAACCGTCTGAAGTCGAAGATTTCGACGGCCTGAAATTGCGTTACGACAGCATCGATGACCGCGCATGTGCTTTGTTGGGGTATCAACGCACCAAGCAGATTTCACGCAAGTCGCGCATCTCGTGGGAAGCGGGTGATAGCCAGCCGTTGTTCAGTGAGGTCAAGGACCGCAAAGAAGACATCATCCAGGGGGCATTCCTCGAGATCTACCAGGAATACCTGCCGCTGAAGACGGCGCTTGGACCGCGCAAGATCGAGACAGTCTGCGATGTCGGGTGCGGTCAGGGGATCAATAATCTGTTTCTCCACCGTGACTTCGAGCCCCGTTTCACGCTGGTCGATATCGAGGAAACGGATTCGCAGCATCACCTTTGGGCGGAAGAGGGCAGTGGCTATGCCAGTCTGCAGTCGGCGAAGTCGCTTTTGGTTGAGAATGGCTGCAGCGAGGAAATGATCGAGACCGTCAATCCGCGAAAAGCGTCGTGGAAACCGCCGGCAAAGGGATTTGACCTCGTGACCAGTCTCTATTCCTGTGGGTTCCACTACCCGATAGATGACTATGTCGACTTGTTCGTGACGACGATCGAGAATGGCGGCGCGGTGTGTCTGGACCTGCGGCAGCGATATCTTCGGCGCGGCAGCCCGGCGCTGTCGAAATTGCTGGATTCCGGGAAAGCCATAGAGGTTTTCGAGGCCGTGAAGTCGTCTCGGATGTTGATTCAAGGTTAGACGGTAGGCTTTTTCGAGGCGGTTCTGTCGCACGGGCAGTCCGACTTGCGATGCCCAGAAAGGATCGCGGCGGATGTTTTCGGTGTGATTTGACGTCTTTCCTCCGCGGCCTCGCCCGGCCGAAGAATAAAGGGGCCTTCGTGCAGGCAATGAGTTCCTTCGAGCGATGGTTGATACTAATTTCCGACGCACGAGATTTGACTCAAATGACGTCGAAATCCATGAATCCCGAACCTGCAGATTTTCAGTTCAAATGAGAGGATTTCGGGCAGTAGGTCATCCAAGCCTGGCTGACCGAAATCCCTGGTTGGATCGGCGATCACAAGGTTATCCGCTGCAAGGAATTGCTGCCTGGCAACACGCCGAAGCAGGCCAATGGCGGCCGCCTCCACACTGCCAGCACACTCCCGCCGCAACGTCGCTTCGGTGCCATCGACGCTCTTCACAAAACCAAGGCCGGTCGGTAGATCGGTTTCAAATGGCGTTTTGGACGGTGACCCCTGCTGACCCCGATGAGCCTCCGAGGGAGGCCGACCCATGATTTATGAAGAGCGGCGGATTGCGGCGCGTCGGCTCGGTGCGTGCCGTCTTCTCGCAGCCTTGCATGGGTCGGACAGGTTGGATCTGGTTTTCGGCGCAGGGCTGGACGCCATGCCGACGGTGGCCGGGCCGGAGTTTCAGCCTGTCGGCGCGTATCGCATTGGCGGCGGCGCGCGGATCACCGGGACCTGTTCGGCAACATCCGGGACCGCCGACCTGGAGGTGAACGGGACGACATACGCTATCCCGCTTGTGCCGCAGGAACAGGACCTGTTTGCCGGAAAGACCGCCGCGATCGTGATCCGCAACGGGGAGTCCGGCGCGATCGTCGCCGCGTGGCTTCAATACCACGCCGAGGTTCATGGCCTGCAAGGCGCGGTCATCCTCGACATGGCGGGACCAACTGCGGACAGGGCCTTTGCAGACAGCCTGCGCGAGGCTCTGGCGACATCGCCGCCCGCCACACTCGAGACCGTCGTTCGACTGACCAGCGACGTGGCTTTGGGCAAACCTGACTTGGGCCCGGAGGCTCTGCCAATCAACGCCCCGGACGCGCCCGGCAAGGATAGAATGACACCGCCCGCCCCCGATCCCTGGACGGCGCCCCTTGGCGAGCCGGTGGTCTTCGAATTGATCCGGCATTGGTTCCTGGGCCGGGCGCGCGCCGTCATGAGCCTGGAGGCCTATGACCTGTTGCGCCCGCTCGACGGCGAGACCGTTTTCGACAGGGTCGCGCGATCGGACGCGGGCATCGTGATGCTGGTCGGAGAGCGGATCTACCCCTGGGCGCTGCGCAAGGGCGAGCCCGCAGGCTTCGGCGATCACATCTGCCGGCGCTTCGACGGCACGCGGGGGAACGCGCGCTGGTGCGTCGCGCCGGCGGCCGTAAGTCCGGATACCGTGTGGCGCCATGTCCGCGTCGTCGGCACACAAGCCACCGAGGCCTTGCCCTACGACCGCTGCATGGCGCTGCGGCATCGCGAGGCCAAGGTCTCGGAAATCGTCCCGAAGTCGAGCCTGGTGGAGGATCAGGCGCTGATCGAGCGCGCGCGGAAGATGTTCGACTGCGATCCGTTGCGCCCCCCCAAGGTGCCGATCCGGAAACGGCGCAAAAAGAAACGCGTGACCATCGTCACCACGATGAAGAACGAGGGGCCATTCATCCTGGAATGGATCAGCTATCACCGCACGATCGGGGTCTCGGACTTTCTGGTCTATACCAACGATTGCACCGACGGCACCGACAGTATGCTGAAACTGCTGGGAAAACATGGGATCGTGCAGCATCGCGAAAACCCGTTTCGCAGCGTCGGCCTGAAGCCGCAGCACGCCGCCCTTCAGGCCGCCGAAAGCGAACGGCTGGTCGAAAAGGCCGATTGGGCGGTCTGCATGGATGTGGACGAGTTCGTCAACATCCACGTCGGAAACGGGCGCCTGAAGGATCTGTTCGCAGCCGTCGGCGACGCCAATCTGATCTCGATGACCTGGCGGCTGTTCGGCAATTCCGACATCCACGCCTTCGAGGACCGGTTCGTCATCGACCAGTTCACCCGCTGCGCGCCGCATCTGATCCGCAAACCGCATCAGGCCTGGGGCTTTAAGACGCTGTTCGAGAATATCGGGCTCTTCAAGAAGCTGGGCGTGCATCGCCCGAAGGGACTGAAACCGCAGCTCGTCGATCAGATCCGGTGGGTCAACGGGTCCGGCAGGCCCTTGCCGCAATCGATGTTCCGCAACGCCTGGCGGTCGACCACGAATTCCGTCGGCTACGATCTGGTGACGCTGAACCATTACGCCGTCCGCTCGGCCGAAAGCTTTCTGGTCAAGCGCGACCGCGGCCGGGTCAATCATGTCGATCGGGACCAGGGCATGAGCTATTGGTTTCGGATGAACAACAACGAGGAAGAAGACCGCTCGATCCAACGGATGAGCGCGGCGGTGAAGAAGGAACTGGCGCAGTTGAAAAAGCTCGACGGTGTCGCCGAGGCGCATGAGCATTCGGTCAGGTGTCACCGGGCGAAGATCGCCGAGCTAAAGGCGCGGGAGGACTACAGGGCGTTCTATGACGAGCTGACAGGCAACCGCATGGAGACGCTGTCGCGGATGCACCACCTCTTCGGCCGGGATACCTTCCTGGCCGGCCCGGAAGTCATACCCGACGACGTGGTCTTTGGGGAGCATCCGAAAGGCTACATCTTTCAACCCAAAAACCTCGAGGCGGGCGCCAATCACATGAAGAACGAGTAGTCTTGGGCCGTCCGGGCATCGCCGCCCATTCGCCTCAGGCCCTCCGGTTTCGTGCAACCGCCGACCGTCCGATCACTCCCATGCGGAGTCGAGGATCCAGTTGCGGCGTTCCAGGAAATGCGGGTCGGTCTTGAGCTTTTCGATCCGCGCGGCGTGCGCGTCGCAGGCAAACTCATGCAACTCCGCCAGCGTCTCGTCGGACATGAGCGCGTCATGTGCCTTGCGCGCCGCCGTGTCCAGGCGATCGAAGGTCGAATCGTGTCGTTCGTTGCTGTTGCGAACGCGCCAATAGCGGCGAGACACCTGCTTGTCCTTCACCACCACATCGCCGCGGAACATCTTGACCAGGTAGGAGTCGAGCGAGCGCAACGCGAAGTGATCGAGTGAGACCAGGCCATAGCTGCCGCGGACATCGATGCCGTTTTCGCTGCCATCCTCCAGCAGCGATTTCAGGTCGCGCCCTGATCCATCGAGCCAGCGCACGGCGCCATTGTCGGTGGTCAGGTCGGGCCGGTGATTGCGGATCCGCTGTACGCGCGGCGTGAGGCGGGTGATGCTTTTGACGCCACGGCGGGCCTTGCGGGCGCCCGGGCTTTCGGATTCGTGCAGCGGGAATTGGCTTTTGACCCAGCCGGGCTCGAAACTCAGGTTCTTGTTCGAGCCATGGTTCAACTCGGACATCGACAGAACGTCGAAATCGCCGACGGCCTCGAACAGGTCTTGAAGCCGGCCCTTGCCGACCCGAACGTTGATGAACTCGTCGACATCCATCGAGATCACGAAGTCGGCCTCGGCAAACGGCTTCAGGTAGTGGGCGTAATTGAGCGCGATCGGCTGCAGATACTCGGAATTCGTCGCCTGCGCCGGGTTGGGCAGATGGGTCACGACCCCGAGCGCGTCCAGACGGTCCAACATCGCGTCGGTGCCGTCGGTGCACTCGTTGGTGAAGACCAGGAAATCCGTCACGCCTGCCGCCTGGTGCCAGGCGATCCATTCGAGGATGAAGGGACCTTCGTCCTTCATGCAGGTGACGATCAGGATATTCGGGTTCGCGGGTGGCCAGGCGGCGAAGCTGCGCACCGGCATGACCTGCTCGGCCGGCTTCGCGGTCGCCGGGCTGATCCGTTCGAACAGCTTGACGGTGCCGCCGACCTTGTTGTCGGGCGACAGCCGAAAGCCCTTCGACGCCATCACATCGACGATGTTTCGAACGCCCACGGCGCCATAGACCTTGGGATGCAATTCCAGCACGGCATACCGGACGTTGGCCAGATCGACCTCGTCAAAGAGGCCCAGTTCCGCGCCCTCGATATCGCAGGAGATCACCGTCGGATCGACGTCGTTCATTAGGTCCTTGATGTGGATATTCGGGACCCTGGCCCTTTCGACATAGGCGCGCGAGTCCGGTTCCATCGAGGACGCCCAGAAATCGGCGCGCAGATAGAAATCGACGGCATCGGCATCGGAGGCCGAAACCACGGCGTTCTTCAGGGTCACGTTTTGCACGTCGTTGATCCGGAAGGTCTCTTCGATCAGCGGGATCAGGCCTGGATTGGCCTCGACCGTCGTGACCGATGCAACGTCAGGACACTTGGAGGCGACGGTCGCCACGAGCCCGACCCCCGCCCCGATCTCGAGCACGCGGTCGCCGGGCTGCAGGATGTCGCGCATGCTGTTCACTTCGCCGCCTTCGTAGCGGTTGTTGCGCATCGGACGCTCGATCTTCGGCGTGATGATGTCGGGACAGAAGGGAACCCTGACGCCGAACGTCTCGATCATTTCATCGTATTCGAGCATGACAACGGTATCCCGAGTTGGTGTGGGGCGGGCTCAGTGCTTGGTCAGGTCTTCCGGCAGGCAATTGACGTAAGCCTCTGGCATGTCGGCTGGAATCGACTTTCGCGACACCAGTTTGTCGAGACAGAACAGCGCCAGATCGTGGCTTTCGAAAATCGCGGCCGCCGATATCGCCAGGTGTTTGAGTTGCTCATTTGACCAGTCCCTCCAGCCGCCGGGATCGCGGATATAGACCGCATCCGCATCGATCACCTGGTTGCGGTGGCGTTCGCGCTTCAGCCGGTCGATCTGCGAGTTCGGCACCACCATGGCCTTTTGAAACATCAGTTTGTGCAGCTGAAAGCCCTGCCGGCGCAGTTCGGTGTCGATCCCGCCGATCATCGGCTCGTCCTGATAGAGCTGGTAGAACCGGACCTCGGGAATCACGACCATCGTGCGGCGCAGCTTTTCGTCGCCGCCGCGGAACACCTTCACCTCGCCGCCCTGGATATCGATTTTCAGCACATCGAAGTCGTCGATCTCGTCGTCATCGTTCAGGCGCCTGGTTTCCAGCGCCACCTCGTCGATCCGATCCATATTGCGGCGCGACCGGTGCAGGTAGGTGAAGGCGCCCTCGTAGGGATCGAAAACCGAGGTCAGACCACTGGAGCGGTAGATGTTCAGCCGTTCCTTCGAACCGTCGCCCACCGCGTAGGGGAAATAGCGTTCCAGGTCGGATTTCGTCGTTTGCAGCTCCTCGAAGGCCTCCGTCTGGGGTTCGAACCCCCAGACCTCGCAGCCGCGTTTCTGCAGCAGGTCGTGGTAGGGCGGTGGCGTCAGCGGATTTGCCCCGACATCGACGATGCGGGTGAGCCGCCGGGCGCCGAGCCGGTTGATCAACAGGTCGGCCGGATTGTCATAAGTCACCTCGGCGGCTTTCGCCGCCGCCACCTCGGACGCTGGGGGCTGCGGTGTCTTCTTCCGCGGGATCGGGGCGGCGTCGGTGTCGATGTCGTGTTTCTGCAAGAGCTTGTGCATGAAACTGCCCCGCCGCGGGGTATTGCCTTCCTTCTCTTCCAGCCGCGGCTTCATCCGCCGGGCCCAGAAATGAATGCCGCGGGTTTCCGGCGTCAGCCGTTCTTCGATGTCGAACCGCGACAGGATCATCTTGTTCCGATCCTTGAACGAGATCGGATAAAACGCCGTCTGCGGCTCGGCGAACCTGATCTCGCCGGTCTTCTGCAGGAACCAGGTGACCGAGGCTGGCCCGGTATAGCCCCAGTCCTGCTCGGTCATATGCACCGGCTCGCCCGCATCGCGCGCCGCCTCAAGCTCCGCCTGCTGCCAGATTTGGAGCCAGGGCGCGATGGCGTACTGATCCTCGAAGAAATCGAGCAGGCCGTTCAGCGCCTTCGACGTCCGGGGCAGGCCCAGAACGGCGTTGCAGATCAACCCGTCCTTTTCCCACCCGAAGACCGACTTTCGCGCGAAATCGAATGGGCGATAGCAGTACATATCGGCATCGACCCAGATCTTGTCGGTCTTCTTCAGCAGATGCAGCCGCCACATATCTGCGTGGATCGCCGGGCTGCCGGTGCGGACGTGGCACAAGAGCGGTGTCGACGGAAAGATCTGCTCGGCATCCGCGGCATGGACACCTTCGGGGACATTCTCAATCGGTGCGTAGCTGTAGACGGTCGTGTCGTGACCCGCATCTGCAAAGGATTTGAGGCAAAGTTGTTCCAGCCAAGACAAGCGCCCACCGATCCAAAGCGTCGCAATTTCAGGAAGCATGTCTATCCACTGGAGTGCGTTTCCGTCGTTCCCAGGCGTATCCCGGCTATAGGCTCAGGCCATGCGAATTGAAAGCGGCATCGGCCAAGGCCAGTATTCCATGCGCACGTTAAGGCAGAGTTGCAACATTCGCGCGGCCAGACGAGTCGATTGAAAATGACGCCCTTTTTCGGGGCCGCGATCGATATGCGGCACCGGAGTTTCAGGTGGACCCGGCGAACCCTGCCCAACGGGCTAAGTCTTCGCTGCAGATTTCAACCTGTCAGCCGGTGGCAGGAGGTCCATGCGCGTCGAGGCGCGACATCGGTCCGTTGCGCTGATCGACCGGGTCCGGGGGGCGGCGGAATGATCCGATCTTGGCGGCGCGAAGAACATCTCGTATTGGTGATGCCAACCTTGCGCATATCTTGATATAGATGAGCCCGATCATGCCGAAAGATCCTGAAATCGTCTTCCATATCGGGGCGCCCCATCCGGATTTCGATCAGCTCACCTGGTCGCTCCGCAAAGACACGGACGTGTTGGCGGATCACGGGGTCTTGCTGCGCCGCCCCAGCGGATACCGCGCGACGGTGGACGCCACGCTGGACAAGCTCGCCGGCGGGCCGGCCACCGAGCAGGATCAGCAGGCCTTGCTCAACGGCATCCTTCGAAACTACCCGGCCAAGCGGTTGATCCTGTCGAACAGCGCGTTCCTGGGCGAGCCGGTGTCGGTGCCGGACGGCGACCGGCTTTTTCCGCGGGCCGGCGACGCCACCAAGGCCCTGCGCAATCTGTTTCCGGACCACGCCTGCCGATTTTGTCTGGCGATCGAAAATCCCGCGGCCATCGTGGCCAAGGCCGTCCAATCGCAAACCGAGGCACCTCCGGAGGATTTCTTTGAAAACCTAGAGGCCCGCGGCCTGCGCTGGTCCGATGTTATCGACCGCATTCGGGCCCAGAACCCGGATTGCCGGATCACGGTCTGGCGCATCGAGGACGCACCGCACAGCTGGCCGGCCATCCTCAGCGCGGTGACGGAGATCTCTACCCCAGCCGGGTTTTCGGGCGACTTGGACATCATAGAAAAGATGATCTCGAAGGACGAGTTCAGCACGTTGTCGGGCTATTTGGCCGGACATTCCGACATGCCAAATGAACATCGCGGCAAGGTAAAGAAGATTTTCCTCAAGTACTTCCGAAAACAAGACGCCGCTTGGGACGAAATCGATCTGCCTGGCTGGACTAGCGACATCGTCGAAACCATGACCAGAGATTACGACGACGACATCAAAGGTATTCAGGAAGTGCCCGGTGTCGACCTCATCTGTGCCTGAGGCGGTTCGCCTACGCGAAACCTCCGACCAGCCAGGATTGGCCTGGTTTGGAATGAAATCCGCATCCCGGACCAACAGGCTGCCCGGTCAATCCGCGCCGCAGCCCTAGTCCGCAAATCAGCTGATGTGGTCGTCTGAGGGGTGCAAGGCTGCCAGCGCTCCAATCGCCTGTGATCCTATGGTGGGTATCAGAACGGGCTGTATCGTTCGAGTTTGGCGGCGAAAGTCCAAGACCCGCAGCCGCGACGCACTTGAACAGGTGTATCCTGAAGGCAGTAAGCCTTGTCCTTTCTCTCTGCCATTTCTTTCCCCCTTTTGTGGGAAGGTTCCAGCGGATGCCCGGTGAATTTCCGGGGTGGTTCCTCGAAGCAGAATGGCAATAACACACTCGGTTGTTTCGCAAATTTAGCTAGTTAGCGGGGTATTATGGCGCGCTGGGGAGGATTCGAACCCCCGACCCCTTGATTCGTAGTCAAGTACTCTATCCAACTGAGCTACCAGCGCGCGGGCCGGCTGGATGTAGCCGCACCGGCGCGGCTTTGCAAGGCGGATTCGTCACTCCGCCGCTTCGTCGAGAACCGCGACCGACTTGGGCAGGCAGATCTCGAACGATGTGCCCTCGGCGCTGGTCGAGAGTAGTAGAAGTTGGCCACCATGGCCGCGGATGAGTTCCGAGGCGATGGCCAGGCCAAGGCCGAAGCCGCCCTTGCGGGTGCCGCCCTGGAACGGCTGGAACAAGTGCTCGCGGGCCTTGTCCGGTAGGCCTGGGCCGGTGTCGGTAATGCGGATCGCCCAGTCGGTCTCGTTCTCGCGCGCGTGCACAGAAATCTCGCCGGGCTCACCGGTGGCGACGATGGCCTGGCGCGCGTTGCGCATCAGGTTCGACAGCACGCGGTAGAGCTGTTCGGGATCGGCGCGCACCACCAGCCCGGCCGGCACGTCCTCGGAATAGCTGAGGTCGTGGTCTCCGCTCGCCAGCCGTTCGGCATCCACCACGTCGCCAACGATGCCCGCCAGCAGAACCCGGTCGAGCGTCGGGGGCGGCTCTTCGGCCTTGCCGAAGGCGAGCGTGGTCTCGCAGAGGTTCACGGCACGGGTGATCGAGCCCACCAGTTTGGGCGCCGCGCGCTGCACGGTGGGGTCCTCCGACCGCGCCAGCCGGTCGGAAAAGAGTTGCGCCACGGTCAGGATGTTGCGCAGGTCGTGGCTGATCTTGGCGACCGCGCCGCCGAGCTGGGCCAGGCGTTCCTTCTGCCGCAGCGCGCCGGTCAGCTGGGTCTGCATCGTGGCCAGCGCCTCTTCGGCCTCGCGCAACTCGGTCACCCCGGCTGTGGGCTTCATGATCCGGCGGGCATCCTCGGGCGCCTCGGCATAGGTCTTCATCGCGCCGACCACGCCCTCGATCGGCTTGACCAGGAACCGACGCACCGCCAGGAACAAGAGCATCGCCGTGATCACCGAGATCACCGCCGACAGGGCCAGGATGCGCAGGCCGTAGTCGATCATCGCGGCGCGCAGGGGCGCGGTTTCCATCGTCACCTCGATCAGCAGGCCGGCCTCGCGCAGGGGGCTGCCGATCACCCGGATCACCTCATTGCGCGGCCGCGCCAGCCGCATCATCGCGTCGCCGATCAGCTCGAAGGCGCCGGGTTCCCTCAGATCGAAGGTCGCGACGATGGGCGAGGGGATGTCGGAGGACAGGACCAACTGACGCACCTGGTCGCGGCGCAACACGACGTTGAAGACGTCGGCGTTCTCCAGAAGCTCTTTTTCGAGCTCCATGTCGATCATCTCATTGGCCAAAAGCGCCAGCGAGGCGATCTGCGCCTTTTCCAGGCGCAGCAGCAGATAATCCTCGCGGTAACGCGCCACGGAGGGCACGAAGATCAGCACCTCGGCCAGCATGACGAACACCGTCGTCAGGATCAGGAACCGGCCGGAGAGCGAGTTGAGGAACATGCGACCTACCGTTCGGGCGCCTAGGGGATCCAGCGTTGCACGAAGCCCACGACGCGTTTGACTGTCGGGTTCTCGAACAGCCTGGGGGTAAAATAGGCCCCTGCGGCGCGCTTGTTAACCTCTCCAAGGGTCGGATAGGGGGCGACCATGGCGGCGACAGCGCTCATTTTGAGCTTGTTGGCGATGGCGAGCGCCCAGACCTGGATCAATTCGCCCGCCTGGGGGCCGACCATCGAGGCGCCGACGGGGCGGCCTTTATGGACCATGACCTTGACCAACCCGGTGGTCCTACCCTCGGCGATGGCGCGGTCGTTGCCGGAGAATTCGAAGCGCACGACCTCCAGCTTGGGGCCGAATTTCCGCCGCGCTTCGGCCTCGGTCGGACCGACTTGGGCGAGTTCGGGGTCGGTGTAGGTGGCCCAGGGGATGTGGTGGGTCGCGGCCTTCGACGGCAGGCCAAACAGCATCGAGCGGATGATGACGCCAGCATGGTATCCCGCCACGTGGGTGAACTGCAGCCCGCCCGCAGCGTCGCCGATGGCGTAGACGCGTTTGTTGGTGGTGCGCAGGGCGGCGTCGACCGTCACGGCGCGGTCATGGGCGATGCCGGCCTTGTCGAGGTCGAGCTTGTCGAGATTGACCTTGCGCCCGACGGCCATCAGCAGGTGCGAGCCGGTAAAGCGGCGCCCGTCCTTCGTCTCGACGGTGATCCGGCCGTCCGCTTGGGTGATCTGCGCGGCCATCGCGTCCTCGGCGATCTCGACGCCCTCGGCGCGCAGCTTGTCCAGCACGATGGCGGCGAGTTCCGGGTCGTCCTTGCCCATCGCCTTGAGCCCCTCGATCACCGTGACCTTGGACCCCAGCCTGATATGCGCCTGCGCCATCTCCATCCCGATCGGCCCGCCGCCGACGATCAAGAGATGCTCGGGCTTCTCGCGCAGATCGAAGATGGTCTCGTTGGTGTGGTAGGCGACGTCCTCGATCCCCGGGATCGGCGGCACCAGGGGCGACGAGCCGGTGGCGATCACGAAGCGCCGCGCCTCGATCACCGTGTCGCCGGCCTGCACCTCGGTCTTCGAGATGAAGCGGCCGTAGTCCTGGATCACATGGACGCCGAGGCCCTCGAAGCGCTCGACGCTGTCATGCGGCTCGATGGTGGCGATTACGTCGTGGACGTGGTCCTTGGCGGCGGCGTAGGAGACTTGGGGCATCACCGGCGTCACGCCGTATTTCTCACCGGTCTTCATCGCCTGGGCCTGTTTGCCGGCGGCGATCAGCGCCTTCGAGGGCACGCAGCCATAGTTCAGGCAATCGCCGCCCATCTTGTGGCCTTCCAGAAGGACCACCTTGGCGCCCATCTGCACCGCCCCAGCGGCGACGCTCAAGCCGCCCGAGCCCGCGCCGATCACGCAGACATCGGTCTTGATCCGCTGCATCCTCAGAGGCCCTTTGTGCCGCGCAGGGCCTTGATCGCGATGGGCAGCGCGGCCAAGGCACAGAGCCCCAGGATCGGCAGCAGGATCTGCGGCTCGAAGATGATGCCGAGGTTCGGCGTCTCGCCGCGGGCAAAGACCTCACCCAGCCCGGCGCCGACGGATGTGTAGACCACGGCGCCGGGGATGATGCCGAGGAAGGTTGAGATCACGAAGCGATGCGTCGGCACCTGCATGAAGCTCGGCACCAGGTTGGCGACGAAGAACGGCACCGCGGGCACCAGCCGGATCAGGAACAGCATCGACCACTGGTTTTCGTCGATCCCGTCCTTGATCTTCTTCACCGCCCCTTCCGAGCCCTCCAGCTTCGCCCCCAACCGCTCGCCGAAGCCCCAGCGTGCGGCGGTGAAGATCGCCGTGGCGCCGATGGTGGCGGCGGTGATGTTGAAAAGCGCGCCGGGGAAGGTGGCGAAGAGGAACCCGCCGGTCAGCGTCGCCACGGTGGCGCCGGGCAACGAGAAGGCGACGATCACGACGTAGACGGCGATGAAGGCCAGGACGGTGCCCAGGTAATTGGCGTCGCGGAAGGCCAGAAGCGCCTCGCGGTTGTCGCGCAGCGCCTCGAAGCTGAGGAAGTCGCGCAAGGTGAAGGCGCCGATCGCGGCCACGATCAGGATCGCGATCAGCGGCAGCCGCCGCGCGATCCCGCCCGCCTGGGGTTCAGTCATGTCGCTCATCGTCACGCATCCTTCGTCCGTTCTTGCCACGTTAGATGCGCCGCGGGCAGCGCCGGAGTTAGCCCGATCACGCCCCCTTGATCGTCGGTGAGGCGGCGGGGCAAGGAACCCAGGGCCCGCGCCGCTTGCCTGAAACATTGCGCCGCGCGCTGGCGCCCGGAAGGCGAGGGGGTTGAAACATTTGCGGCGGGGCCGAATTGACAAGCGATGCCGGCCCGCCTAAAGCCAGGGCTTCGAACGAGATGCGGCCCTGAAACCCGTCCGGGGTATGGGCCGATGCAGACGGAGCGACCGCGATGAAGCGCACCTATCAACCCTCGAACCTGGTCCGCAAGCGGCGCCATGGCTTTCGGTCGCGCATGGCGACCAAAGGCGGTCAGAAGGTGATCAACGCGCGCCGCGCCAAGGGCCGGAAGCGCCTGTCCGCCTGATCCTTCCCGGGGACCCGATGACAGCGCCGGTGGCGACCGCGGCAGGCCCGACGGCCCAAGCTGCGGCAGCGCCGGCGCTTTCGATTGGTGGGCTGAAGACGCGCGCCGGCTTTCTGCGCGCGGCAAAGGGGCGGCGCCAGGCGATGCCCGGCTTCATCCTGCAGGCCCGGCGACGCGGGGCGGACGAACCGCATGTGCCTGCAATCCGGGTGGGATTTACCTGCTCAAGGAAGGTCGGGAACGCCGTGCGACGCAACCGAGCGAAGCGGCGGCTACGCGAGGTGGCGCGGCTGGTCCTGCCCGGCGAGGGGCGTGCCGGCTGGGATTATGTGCTGATCGGGCGGGCCGGCGTGACGGCCACGCGCGAGTTCGGGCAGATGCAGACCGACCTGCGAGCCGCGCTCGCCCGGGTGCACGGGGCATGACGCTCTTGGCGCGCCTCTTCGCCCTGCCGGTGCGCGGCTACCGGCTGCTGTTCTCGCCCTGGGTCGGCTTCAACTGCCGCTACCAGCCCACCTGTTCGCAATACGCTCTGGAAGCGCTGGAAAAGCACGGCGGGCTTAAGGGCGCCTGGCTCGCCGCCAAACGCATCGCCCGGTGCCACCCCTTAGGCGGATCGGGCATCGACAACGTGCCCGACTGACCGCCGGCCAGCGGTGGCGCGGTTCGGGTACGCGGCGAGGTCTGATTGGCCAACGGCGGAAGGCTCTTCGAAGCGGCTTTCACCGCCAGAGTTGGATCGAGGTTCCTCTGCCCCACTCGACTCGTCGCCCCGCATCCTGGCAACGCCGTCGACAAAAAACCGCATGCGGTTAGAACTGTAGAGCATTGCCGTCGAGTCGAGCACGCCATCGGTCCAACTAGGTCCTTCCTTAGTCACCAAATCGCGAACTCACTCCGATCACCCGTTCCCCGCGGCATCAGCCGCGGATCGCGCCCAGCCCCGCCCCCCAGGGCGGGCGCGATGCGTTGAGACTCCTGCAATTCTTGAAACTCACGCGCTTCGAAGAGCTCGGAGCACGAGTTGTGATGCGCCCACCCTCGGGGCTGGGCGCGATCCTTCCGCGCAATGGAGAAGGGGTCTTTTTTTGGGGGGCTATCCCGAATGCCTGCTCACTCCGTCGCATCCAACACCTTCCTGGCCACCCGGAAGCATTCCAGCGCCTGCGGCACGCCGCAGTAGATGCCGACGACATGGATGATCGCCCGGATCTCGTCCTTCGTGACGCCGTTGCGGAGCGCGCCGCGGCAATGGATCTCCCACTCGGTCATCTTGCCCAGGGCGCCGATCATGGCGAGGTTCATCATCGACCGGGTCTTGGCATCGATCACTTCGTCGCCCCAGCCGAAGCCCCAGCACCAGGCGGTCATCGCCTCTTGGAACGGGCGGGTGAAGTCGTCCGCCGCCGCCAGGTTCCGCTCTACATACTCCGCCCCCAGCGTCGCCTTGCGCTGCTTAAGCCCCTTGTCAAAATAGCCGTCCATCACGCCCTCCCCGGCACCGCGGCGCCCAGCCGGATCGCCACGTTCTTGGTCTGCACGTAGTTCCACAACGCCTCGCGCCCCTTCTCGCGGCCATAGCCGGATTTGCCGTAGCCGCCGAACGGTGTTTCGACCCCGCCGGCGAACCACTCGTTGACGAAGACCTGGCCCGCGCGCAGCCGGGCGGCACCCCGCATCGCCCGGTCAACGTCGCGGGTGAAGACGCCGGCCACAAGCCCGTAGGACGTGCCGTTGGCGATCCTGATCGCCTCGTCCTCGTCCTGGAACGCCATCACCGAGACCACCGGCCCGAACACCTCGTCCCGGGCGATGGTCATGTCGGGCGCGACGTCCGACAGCACCGTCGGTTCCATGAAGAACCCCGGCAGGTTCATCGCCTGCCCGCCGGTCACGACCTGCGCGCCCTCGGCCTCGGCCGCCGAGACCATGCCCACCGCCCGGTCGCGTTGCTTGAGGCTCACCATCGGACCCATGTTGCGCCCAAACTCCGCTCGCTCGATCCCCGGCCCCACCGACAGCGACTTGGCCACGCCCGCGATGCGCTCGACCAGTTCGTCATGGATCGAGGCATGCACCAACACCCGGCTCATCGCCGAACACACCTGCCCGGCGTTGAAATAGATGCCCCAGCGGACGTTTTCTTCGAAGGCGTCGAGATCGGCGTCTGCATGCACAACCGCCGCCGATTTGCCGCCGAGCTCCAGCACGCAGGGCACGACGGTCTGTGCCGCCGCCGCCGCGATCTTCTGCCCCGTCGCCACCGAGCCGGTGAACACGATCTGGTTGACATCCCTATGCGCCGCCAGGGCCGCCCCCGCCTCGGCCCCGTGTCCGCAGATCACGTTCAGCGCGCCCTGCGGCAGCCCCACCGCCTCGGCGGCCAAAGCGAAGTGCATCGAGGTCAGCGGGTCGAGCTCGGGCGTCTTCACCACCACCGAATTGCCGGTCGCCAGCGCCGCCGCGATCGACCGCGCGGCGACTTCCAGCGGGTAATTCCACGGAATGATCTGCGCCGAGACGCCGAAGGGCTCCATCGCGGTGAAGTCGAAATAGGAGGCGCCGAGCGGGATCGACCGGCCCTCTACCGTTGCCGCCTGGTTGCCGTAATACTCGAAGTATTTCGCCGCGCCCTCGATCTCGACATGGGCCTCCCACAAGGGTTTGCCGGCCTCGCGGGTCAGAACCGGCGCGATCTCGTCGGCATGGGCGCGGAAATAGGCCGCCATGCCCTGCACCAGGCGCCCGCGCTCGATCGGGCGCATGTCGCGCAGGGCGCCCGCCTCGTGGCACCGCCGCGCCGCCGCAACGCTCCGGTCCACGTCCGCGGCGTCGGCGACGGCCTGCTCGGCCAGGGGCGCGCCGGTGCCGGGGTCGTCCACCTGCAGCCGCCCGGCGCCGCCATCGACCCAGGCGCCGTCGATATAGTTCCGCCAATACGGCGCGATGTCGGTCATGGGTGTCTCCTCAAACGGTAATGCGGTGCGCGTAAAGGTGATCGTAATGCGGTTTCATCCGGCGATGAACCTGCCGCACGCGGTCCGGCGCCGCGGCGAGGTCGATATAGCGCCGCGGCTGCGGCGTCAGACCGGTGGACCGCGCCAGGTTGTGGTGAAAAGACCCCCCGTCCCACCAGCTATGCGCCGCCGGGTCGCCGCCCGGTTCCCACCTGAGTGCCTCCCTGATGAACGGGATATCCACGGTGGCGCAGAAGGCGCGAGTCATCTCCACCGGGCGTTCCAACAGGTCGTCGCTGTCAATCACCGGCGGGGCGGCACCGTGGAGCGCCCAGAGCAGGTCGAACAGCGCGCGTTGCTCGGGGAACCCCACCTCGCCTTCGTGAAAATCCGGCCATTTGTCGTGGATTGAGGTCAGCGTCTTCGCCGGATCGCGGATCAGGAAGGCATGGGTGAAGTGGGCCAGGAACGCCGGCGTCCACAGGTGGCTGATGTAATGCGGGAAGTCCTTGAGGAAGACCGGCCCGTTGCGGGCGCGCTCCTGGATGTCCGCCCAGACGCTGTCGAGCGTCAGCCCCGGCGTCACCTTGTCTCCCGGCTGCCAGCGGTGCCACAGCGGCGCCTCGCCCTGGTACCAGGCCTCGCCGAAGGGCTCGTGCAGGCAGTCGAAATCGCCGCGCTGGCGCATCATCCATTCGAACGCCGTCGAGGTCGACCGCGGAACGGCCCAAAGCGCCAGGATCTTATGCACGGCGCACGCGTCGTGCATGGTGCGGGAAAGCGGATTGCGCAGCAAATTGCGGCCACACACCCCTGCCAATCTGGGCACCCGCTCTACCCACCCAACCGCTCCAACAGTCGCCCGTGGCGCCCGACCGGCGCGATCCCCAGCGTCTTGAACACGCGCCAATAAAGCGCCGTGTCGTGGCCCAGAACGGGCATGCCGAGCGCCTCCTCCAGCATCGGGGTCAGGTGCAAAGGCCGCTGCGGCTGCCCGTCCAGGCCGCGAAAATTGCACATCCCGTTGATCAGGATCGCCTCCGCCGCCGGCGCCCGGTCGGCCACGTATTGGAACGACTTCAGCGCCAGGTCGCCGTCGAACACCCAGCGCTGCGCGTTAACCGCGTCCTGGTCGGCGAACCAACCCTGGTCGACGAAATTGCCGGCCCAGAGCACGTCGAACCCCGCCTCGCGCAGAAAGCCGGCCGTGCCCTGCCACCATTCGGGCCAGTGATAGGCGGCGTTCAACGCCACCTTCTCGACCCCGAGCGCGCGCAACGCCTCGACCATCGCGTAGCCGGCCATGTGAAACGCCACGCCGTAGCGGTCCGCCAGCCGTGCGCAGTGGTCGCGGATGCCGGCGACCCCCAGCCCGCTGGCATGGACCCAGTTCGAGCCGACCTGCGCGGCCACGTCCACGCCGTTCCGCGCGCAGACATGGCAGAAGTCCTCGAGCATCCCGAAGCGCGTCCGCCGCTGGTCCAGCCCGTGTGCATACTCCGGCGCGTGCAGCATCCAGCCATGCACGCCCACCGAGGGCGGCGCGATGCGCAGAAAGTCCGACGGCGCGGCGTCGAAATCGAAGGGCGGGCAGGTAAAGCCCACCTGATGCGGAAAGAGCTTGTGCTCGGGCCGCCAGGTCTCGGGCATGGCCATCGGACCGTTCACTCGGCCCGCCCCAGGGGTCCAAAGTTTCGCCGAAACTTTGGCCGCAAACTCTCGGCGAGAGTTTGCCGCCGCTCAGCCATCCACGGCCTCGCGCATCCAGCCCTGCAGCGCGGCAATCGAATGTTCCGAATTCACCCCGGAGCCAGGATCGAGCACCAGGGGCCCCGGCCGGTACCCGCGTGAGCCCAGGCCCCGCTGCACCGATTCGACCAGACGGATGTCCTCTGCCACCGTGGTGTCGCGGTCCTGCACCGCCAGTTGCCGCACCACCGGGTCCTCGGTGCCGTCCACCGAATACCAGCCGCGCCACACCGTGACCCGGTCCACCGCCACCGGCCGCCAGTGATAGGTGTTCAACCGGTTGCCGGGATAGACCTGGAACGACACCATCGGCCACAAAAACCACGAGGAATAGTCGCCCGCATGCGGCTGACCGAAATCGATGTCGTAGGTCATCGCGTCGAGGTTCTGGCACTCGGTCGTGTGCCTCAGGCAATGGCCCTGGGGCTGGATGTCATAAGTCTCGGGCCGGATCACGCCGGTGGCGAAGGTAGGGTGGTTCAGCGCGCAGTGGTAGCATTCCGAATAGTTCTCCACCGAGACCTTCCAGTTGCACTGTTCCGGTATTTCTACCCATTCAAGGGGCTGTAATCGCTCCCAGTCTGGCACGAATCCCGCAATCTCCTCCCGCGCGCCGGGAAACCAATCGTCCATCGGCGCGGCGTCCGGATCGAGGTTGACGAAGATGAAGCCCAGAAAGATCTCGGTCCGTACCTCCGTCAGGCACACCGTCGTTCGATCGAACCCCGGCACCGCCGCACTGTTTGGCGCGGCGCGCAGCGCGCCCGTCAACTCGTAGGTCCAGGCGTGGTACGGGCACACCACAACCCGCGTCGTCCCCGCCCCCTCGACCAGTTGATGCGCGCGGTGCTGGCAGACGTTGTAGAAGGTCCGGATGACCCCGTCGCGGCCTTTGATGCAGAAGAGCGACTCGCCTGCGATTTCGACCGTGAAATAGTCGCCCGCAGCTGCCAGCGTCGAGGCATGGCCCGCCAGCTGCCAGGTCCGCGCGAAGAGCCCCTGCTGCTCGGACCGGAACAGCTCCGGATCGGTGTAATACCGCGCCTCCAGCGACCGCACGACGTCGTCCTTCACCGCGCCTCCTCCGCATAGATCCCCAACTGATGCCGCCGGGCATGGAACCTCTCGACCCGCTTAACGATATCCGGGCTCGCCCCCGCGATGACGAACGACAAAAGCGTCTCCAAAAGCGCCAAGGCCGGCACCGAGGACGGAAAGAACTGCGGTGTGTCCACCGACAGGACGAACCCGTGGTCGGCGCCCAGCACGATCGGCGCGGCCGGGCTGTCGGAAATACCCACCACCGTCACACCCTGTTCCCGCGCGATCTCTACCGCATCGACCACCTCGCTGCGGTACGGACGGAAGGTTAGAGCGATCAGCACATCGCGGCCATCGGCCCGCGCCAGATCGTCGGCCGGGGTAGAGCCCACCCGCGGGATCGCGTGGAACTCGTCCATCCCGGTGCCCGCCAGATAGGCGAAATTCTGCGCCACCGACGCGTTCGCCCCGACCCCCAGCACGAAGACCTGCCGCGAGGACCAGATCGCGTCCGCCGCCGCCTTCAGCGCCTCGGTCGAAATCCCGGCAAAGCTCTCTTCGATATTGCGCAACGTCGCCGCCACCATGTCGGCATAAAGCCCGCCGAGCCGACCCTGCGCCTCGATCGACTGCAGCCAGCGCGCCCGATCCGGGAAGCTGACCATTCCGCGCCGAATCTCTTCGCGGAACGGCGCCCGGAAATCTTCGAACCCCTCGAACCCGACCTCGCGCGCCATCCGGACGAAGGTGTTCGGCTTGACCTTCGCCGCCGCCGACAGCTCGCGGATCGAAGACACGCCCACATCGCCTGGGTTCTCCAGCACATAGGTCGCCGCCTTCCTGAGCTCGGGCGTCAAGCCGTCGATCCCCGCCGCCAAGGCGTCCAGCGCTCCTTCCGGCCCGCCATTTGAGACATCTGTACCATTCATGATTGACGATGGTACAGATGTGCGATTATCCTGTCCACAACAAATCAGAGGCCCTAATATGGCAGACCTTCCCTCCCACGCCCGCGTGGTCATTGTCGGCGGCGGCATCATGGGCTGCGGGGTCGCTTATCATCTGGCCCACGAGGGCTGGACCGACGTCGTGCTGCTGGAAAAGGCCGAACTCACCAGCGGCTCCACCTGGCACGCCGCTGGGCAGATCACCCATTCGACCAGCTCCTTCAGCTTGGGCAAATGCGTCGATTACAACATCGGCCTTTATTCCGGCGCGCTGGAGGCCGAGACCGGCCAG
>JASJCA010000170.1 GCA_030066215.1 Rhodobacter sp.
CAATCGCCGCCCCACCGGGGCGGGTCGGCGATGGCGCGGCGGCCTGCGGCCTTGATTCCGCGCCTGGGGCGATTGCGCGACGTCCACGCCATGCCGAACCCGGTCAAACGAACCCCCGCAACCCCCAATTCCCATCGCTCCAGCGAATGTCACTGGCTCCATGCTCTGCCTGGGGGTATCCTGGTTCCAGGTGAGACGGGGCGGCGGTTCAAAAAATGCAATTTGAGAGGATCAATGATGAAAAGGCGTGACTTCATGACCACTGCGGCGCTGGCCGGGATCGGCGTTGCGGCCGGGGTCCGGGTGGCCCCGGTTTTGGCGCAGGACGGGACGATGGGCGTCGCGGCGGCGCAGCGCTTCAGCATCGGCGAGGCCGTGGTGACGGCGTTTTCCGACGGCTTTCTTCCGATCGGAGCCGACGCGCTGATCGGGGTGACGGCGGAGGAGTTCCGGACGCTCCTGCAGGCGGCCTATATCGATGCCGAGGCGCATCCGACCGGCGTCAACGCCTATCTCGTCGAAACCGGCGACAGCACGGTCTTGGTCGATGCCGGCACCGGCGCGGTGTTCGGCCCCGGCCTGGGGCACCTGGCTGCCAATATGGCCGCGCTCGGCGTCGATCCGGGCGCCATCGACACGCTGGTTGCGACCCACCTGCACCCCGACCATATCGGCGGCGTGGTGACCGAGGCCGGCAACCCCTTCGCCAACGCCACGCTCAAGGTCAGCGACACCGATCTGGGCTTTTGGACCAGCGAAGACGTGAAGGCGCAGGCGCCCGAGGAGGTGCGGCAGTTCTTCGACCTCGCGATGGCGGCGGTGGCGGCGTTCGGCGACCGGGTCGAAGGATTCACGGGCGCCGCGGCGCTCGGGCCCGGGCTGAGCGCGATGCCGCTGCCCGGCCACACCCCCGGCCACAGCGGCGTGATGCTGGAAAGCGGCGGCGACGCGCTGCTGATCTGGGGCGACATCGTGCACGTGCCGCCGGTCCAGTTCGCCCGGCCCGAGGTCACCATCGGCTTCGACGTCGACCAGGACATGGCGCGCGCGACCCGGGCCAAGGTGCTGGACATGGCGGCCACCGACCGGCTGCGGGTGGCGGGAATGCATATCGGCTTTCCCGGGCTGGGGCATCTCGAAAAGGCCGGCAGCGGCTATCGCTTCGTCCCGAGCCTCTGGCAATACGGCTGACCGCGGCGCGCCCTAGGCGACCTCGATCCGCAGCTCGTCGGCGCCGAAGAGATGGGTGTCGGCGAGATCGAAGGCCAGGCCGACGGTCTGGTCCTCGGTGATCTCGGCACCGCCGGCGACGCGGACGTTGACCGGGTCGAGGCCTTCGATGTCGACATAGATGAAGCTGTCGCCGCCCAGATGCTCGGCCACGCCCACGGTGCCGGTCAGGATCGCCTCGTCGGGGGGCACCAGGCGGATGTGTTCCGGGCGGATCCCGAAATGCCGCGGCTCGCCCTGGATGCCGGGCCGGACGATGTCGGTGCCGTCGGTGATCCGCACGCCGCCGTCGGTGGGCTGGCACGGCAAGATGTTCATCTTGGGCGAGCCGATGAAGGTGGCCACGAAGAGGTTCGAGGGCCGGCGGTAGAGATCGAGCGGCGCGCCCTGTTGCTGGATCACGCCGGCGTCGAACACCACGATCCGGTCGGCCAGCGTCATCGCCTCGACCTGGTCGTGGGTGACGTAGATCATGGTCTTGCCCAGGCGGCGGTGCAGCCGGGCGATCTCGATCCGCATCTGCACGCGCAGGGCGGCGTCGAGGTTCGACAAGGGCTCGTCGAAGAGAAACGCCGCCGGCTCGCGCACGATGGCCCGGCCGATGGCGACGCGCTGGCGCTGGCCGCCCGAGAGTTCTTTGGGTTTGCGGTCCAGAAGCGGCCCGAGCTGTAGGATGTCGGCGGCGCGCTGCACCGCATCCGCTTGCGCGGACTTGCCTTCGCCCGCGATCTTCAGGCCGAAGCCCATGTTCTCGCGCACCGTCATGTGGGGATAAAGCGCGTAGGACTGGAACACCATCGCCAGCCCGCGTTCCGCAGCGCCGAGCGCGGTGACGTCCTTGCCCTGGATCTGCACATGACCGCTGGTCGCCTCTTCCAGCCCCGAGATCAGGCGCAGCATCGTCGACTTGCCGCAGCCCGAGGGGCCGACGAAGACCACAAACTCGCCCTCAGTGATCTCCAGGTCCACGCCTTTGATGACATGGACTTCGCCAAAGAACTTGTGGATGTCGTCGAGATTGATCGCGCCCATTACACCGTCCCTTCGTTTATCGTCCCAAGGCCCCAGGCGAGCCAGATCGCCGCGGTCCAGGAAAAGCTGCCGCCGCCGCAAGGTTCGGCGCCGAGTGGACCGAAATATTCGGCAAAACCGCTTTCGCCGATCAGCTTGGCGGTGTCGGATCTGATCCGCGCGGCCCATGCATCTTCGCCGCACTGGCGCAGACCGTCGGCGATCATCCAGTTCACTATCGCCCAGGCCGGTCCGCGCCAGTAGCGCAGTGGGTCGAAAAGTTCGCTGTCTGGGTCGAAGCTGGGGACCAGGTAGCGCACGGACCGGGAGAAGCGGTCGAGGGTGCCCAAAAGCTCTGCCTTGCGGGCGGTCACGCCGGCAAAGAGCGGCAGGAACGAGGCCGAGGTAGCCCACGGCGCGCGCTCGCCAGTGCGCATGTTGCGCGAAACATAGGCTCCGGCGTCGGGGTTCCAGAGGCGCTCGTGCCCCGCTTCCAGTCGGGCGATGCGGGCGTCGATCGGGACGGGGTCGCGGCCGAAGGCCTCGGCCAGCGCGCGCAGATCGCGTTCGGCGCGCAAGAGGATCGCGGTGATGCCCGGGTCGGCGACGAAGAACGGGGTTTCGGCGGCGATGCGGGCGTAGTCCCAGCCGCGGTCGACGCCGAACTGCACCAGGGCGAGATAGCGGTCGTAGTCCTTCTTTTTCGGCCGCTGATCGGTGTCGACCAGCGAGGTGTCGCGGCGGGTGTAGGTGCCGACGCCGCTGACGTCGACGGCGTCGCCGGGCCGGTCCCAGTCCGGCAGGTTGTCGCGGCCCGATTCCCAAGGATGGGTGATGGCGATCACGCCGGTGCCGTCGGGATCGCGGGCGGCGTGCCACCAGCGGTGCCAGCGGTCGAGCGGGTCGAAGAGGCGCGCGGCGCGGTCGGGGTCTTGCGCGGCGAGACGGGCGATCACGGTGGCGGCCACGGGCGGTTGCGAGATGCCCGATGACGGCAGCGGGCCCTTGTCGGCCTGCCAGACGGAGGGACCGGGGAAATAGCTCGGCTCGTCGGCGCGGAACACGATGTGCGGCACCATGCCGTCGGGCCACTGCGCCTCGAACAGGGTTTCGAGCTCGCGCCAGGCGCGGTCGCGGTCGAAGGTGGCGAAGCCCATCGCGGCGAAAACCGAATCCCAGTTCCACTGATAGGGATAGAGCCCCGCCGTCGGCACCGTGAAGCCGCCACGGTCGTTGCCGCGCAGGATGTCGCGGGCGGCCTCGTCGTGGGACTTGGGCGTCTGGTCGTCCATCGCGTCAGCCTTTAACGGACCCAGCCGTCAGGCCGGTGACCAGGAAGCGCTCGAACCACAGGAAGATCACCAGGACCGGGATCGTGACGATCACGGCCCCGGCCATCAGGTGCTGGCGCGGGACCTCTGACGAGTTCAGCGACACCACCCCGCGCGACAGGGTGAAGATTTCCGGGCTGTCGAGGAACATGAAGGCGAAGAGGAATTCATTCCAGGCGATCATGAAGACGTAAAGCGCGACCGAGGCGATGGCCGGCAGCGACAGCGGCAGGGTGATGCGCCGGATCACGCCGAGGCGCGTGCAACCGTCCATCATGCCGGCCTCTTCCAGCTCGCTCGGCAGCCCGCGGAAATAACCCTGCAGCATGTAAAGCGAGACCGGGATCGTGGTCGCCGGATAGACGATCAGTAGGCCCAAAAGCGAGTCGCGCAGGCCCAGCTGCGAGAAAACCGCGTAGAGCGGGATCACCAGGACGATGGCCGGCACCATGTAGATCAGAAGGATCGAGCGCGAGAACGTCACCCGGCCCGGAAACCGCAGGCGCGAGATCGCGTAAGCGCCGGGGATCGAGGCGGCGAGCGTCAGAAACACCGTCGTCACCGACACGATGGTCGAGATCAGGATGAAGCGGCCGAAGTCGAAATTGACGAAAAGCTCGATGTAGGAACTGAAGAGGCCCGCGAAGCCCTGGGTGATGTTGATCGAATAGTCGAGCGGGTTCTGCAACAGCTCGGCCTGCTTTTTGAAGCTGGTCATCAGCATGGCGTAGAACGGCAAGAGGATGATCGCGGTGAAGAAGACGAAGCCGAGGCCCTTAAGCGCGCGCACTAACACCTCTTCCATCCGGTAGCGGTTCAGCGTCTTCCAGTCTTTCTTGTGGAACGCGATGGCGACGGCGCCGATGGTGGTGGCCGCAAGCGTCGCCAGGACCAGGACCGAGGTGATCGGCACGGTGCCGAGCGGCAGGCCGAGCGGCGCGAGGCCAGTGAGCAGCACCAGCACGACGGCGAACACGCCCATGCCGATGGCGAATTGCGCCGTGGGGTTGTCGGTCAGCTCGCGCGCATAAAGCAGCGCTAGCGCGCCGGGAATGCCGGCGATCAGGGCCGAGAATGCGGTCATCGAGGCGTCGACCCCGAAGACCAGCGTGACCGAGACGCCGATCACGACGGCGGCGACAAATCCCCAGATCGCGCCGAGGATCACGGCAAGGGTCAGACCGCGGGTCATCTACATGCCCTCCTCTTTCGGGACGAACTTGAAGTAGAAGGCCAGGAAGATCGCCAGCATGAAGAAGATCACGACCGCCACCGCGGCGCCGGCGCCGAGGTTCGAAAGCGCGAAGGCCTGTTCGTAGACGTTGACCGTGAGCGTCCGGGTGCCCGACGCGCCTCCGGTCAGCAGGAAAATGTCGTCGAACTTGTTGAAGGTCCAGATGAAGCGCAAGAGGAACAGCGTCGAGATGATGCCGACGAGCTGCGGCAGCGAGATGTACCAGAACTTCTGGAACGGGGTGGCGCCGTCCATCTCGGCGGCCTCGTTGAGGTCGGACGACAGCGACTGCATGCGCGCGAGGATGAAAAGAAAGGCGAGCGGGAAATAGCGCCAGGCCTCGAACGCGATCACGGTCCAAAGCGCGATGCCGCGCTGCCCGAGGAAGTTGATGTTGCCGTCGGTGACGCCGGTCTTGGTCAGAATCGCGTTCATTGTGCCCGAGAACGGGTCGAGTAGGAAAATCCAGGTGAAGGCGACGGCGATGACCGGCGAGACATACGGGAACAGGAACAGCCCGCGCATGATGCCGCGGCCGGGAAAGGCCACCATCATCAGCTGCGCCGCGAAGAGGCCCAGCAAGAGCGCCCCGCCGGTGCCGCCGATGGTGTAGACGATGCTGACCCAAAGCACGTCCCAGAACTCGGAGGCGTCGAAGACCTTGCGGAAGTTTTCGAACGTGAACTCGAAACTGGTCAGTGCGTTCTTCGACTTGCCGGTGGCCTCGGGGTCGGTGTCGCGCAAAGACGGCGCGCCGGCATCGAAATAGGCCTGGTCGACGCTCAACGTGACGTTGAAGTCGACACGGGCGCGCGGCTCCAGCACGCCGACGTCGCAACGCAAGACCGCACCCGTCTGCGCGCAGCGGTCGTCGCCGCCGGTGAGCGTCACGCCGGACGGCAATTCGTGGGTGAAGACGACCTCCCGGACAGCCTCGCTTGGCGCGCTGGATCGAGCGCGGTAGCGCACTTCGAAGGCATCGCCAGGCTTTGTCACTTCGCCCTGCACGCGTTCGCGCACCAAAGGTTTGGCGGCGCGCAGATCGGCCAGCTCGATCGGTTTCACGCTGATCCAAAAGTTCGCCAGAACCGGGATCAGCACCACCAGCAGCACCGCCGCCACGGTCGGCGAGAGCATGCCGAAGGCCAACCGCATCTCGCGCCGCTCGATCGGGCCGATGCGTCTGCGGGCCCGTTCCAGGTCGGCCGCCGTTGCCTTTGCCATCGGTCTCTCCCCCAAAACCGCCGCCTTGTCGTAGACTGTCACGAAATTCGTCGTTCGAACAAGGCGTTCGTTGCACCAAAGACGTCCCCCGGCGGTCAGTTAGACCTTGACCCGGCAAAATCGCTTCCCCGATAGTACCGAGGTCGACGGATGCGCGGCCAGAGCGCATTTCCCATGCCGGAGCGAAACCGGCCAAACAGCATGAGTCAGGGAGGACACCATGCGAAATCTCTTAGCAACTGCGGGGCTCGCCGCGCTGATCGCCGGTGCTGCGCAAGCCGACACCATCACCTTCTGGACCCCCGAAGAGCAGCCCGATCGCTTGGCAATCCAGGAAGAGATGGCGGCGGCCTTCAAGGAAATGAGCGGTCATGATGTCGAGGTGGTGCCGGTGTCGGAAAAGGACCTGGGCACGCGGATGACCGCCGCCTTCGCCGCCGGTGATCTGCCCGACGTGGTCTATCACTCGCTGCAATACCTGCAGCCCTGGGCCGAGGCGGGTATCCTCGACAGCGGCGCCGCGACCGAAGTGATGGACGCCTTGGGCGCCGACACCTTTGCTGCACGCCCCGTCGAAATCGCCGCCTTCGGTGACGAATACGCCTCTGTCCCGGTCGACGGCTGGACCCAGATGGTGGTCTACCGCAAGGATCTTTTCGAAGCGAACGGCCTGGAAGCGCCTGACAGCTACGCCGACATCGCCGCCGCGATCGACGCGCTGCACGATCCCGGCAACGACATGTTCGGCTTCGTCGCCGCGACCAAGATCGACGAGACGTTCATGATCCAGGTGCTGGAGCATGTGCTTCTGGCCAACGGCTACTCACCGCTCGTGGATTCGGCCGAGAACGACCAAAAGCTGGTCGAGGCGATGGACATCTACAAGAAGATGGCGGATGCGTCGCCGGACGGCGAGCTCTATTGGAAGCAGAGCCGTGAGCTCTACTTCGCCGGCAAGGCCGCGATGATCATCTGGTCGCCGTTCATCATGGACGAACTGGCGGGCCTGCGCGATTCGGCGCCGCCGACGATCAACGACGACCCGACCTCGACCGAGCTGGCCTCGAAGACCGGCTTCATCACCCGCGTCGCGGGACCGTCGAACCCCGACGGCGCCGGCTGGGCCGACATCAGGTACATGGGCATCACCTCGGACGCCGACACCGACGCGTCGATCGCCTTCGTCAACTTCGTAATGGATGAGGGCTACAGCTACATCCTGCGCATCGCGCCCGAGGGCAAGTTCCCGGTGCGCCGCGG
>JASJCA010000077.1 GCA_030066215.1 Rhodobacter sp.
CATCATGGCCGATATCCCACCATCGATCAGGATGTCCTGGCCTTTGATCCAATGGCTTTCTGGCGATGCAAGGAAGGCGATCAGATCGGCGATTTCTTCAGGGGTACCGGGCCAAAACCTCTATCGAACGGGCGGGCCGGCCTGGTACCCCTGAAGAAATCGCCGATCTGATCGCCTTCCTTGCATCGCCAGAAAGCCATTGGATCAAAGGCCAGGACATCCTGATCGATGGTGGGATATCGGCCATGATGACGAGCGATATGATGGGGCTCAATCAGGGATGACGACCGGTGTTTGGGAATAGGTTCTCGCCGTTGAATGTAGACTAAACACAACACGCAGGAGCGCTATTTGCACAGCGAAAGGACAGCCTTGGTGATCTCGGCCCACGCGGCGGATTTCGTGTGGCGCTGCGGCGGGGCGATCGCGCTGCACCAAAAGCTCGGCTACGAGGTCACGGTGGCCTGCCTGTCCTATGGTGAGCGCGGAGAAAGTGCGCGGCTCTGGAAAGAGGGCAAGACCCTCGACGAGGTCAAGGCGATCCGGCGGCGCGAGGCTGAAAACGCGGCCAGCGAATTGGACGTGCACGACATGCAGTTCCTCGACCTCGGGGATTATCCGCTGGATCTGAGGCGTGAGGCGCAGGATCGGGTCGTCGACATCATCCGCGCCGTGCAACCGCAGTTCATGTTGACCCACTCGACACACGACCCCTACAACACCGACCACATGCGCACCACCGAGTTCGTGCTGACCTGCCGGATGATTGCCCAGGCCTGGGGGCACAGGCCCGGCGAACAGGTGCTTGGCGCGCCGCAGCTCTATCTTTTCGAGCCGCACCAGACAGAACGGATGGGCTGGACGCCCGACACCTTCCTCGACATCACTGAGGTCTGGGACCTAAAACGCGCCGCCATCGAATGCATGGAGGGCCAGCAGCACCTTTGGGACTACTACACCAACGTGGCCGAAAACCGCGCCAACCACTTCCGCCGAAACTCTGGCGGGCAGGCAGGGGGGCGCGCCGCGAAATACGCCGAGGCCTTTCAATCGGTCTTCCCACGCACGGTGGACGAGTTATGAGCGTCGACGACCTCACCGGCGGCTGCTATTGCGGCGCCATCCGCTATCGGATTACCGCACGCCCTGTGTTCAAGGCTCAATGCCATTGCCGCGCCTGCCAGCATTTCTCGGGCGGCGGGCCCAACTACTTCATGCTGATCCCGCCCGACGGGTTTGCCTATATCCAAGGCCGCCCGTCCCGTTACGCCCGGCCGGATCTTCCGAGCCCTCGTACCCGCGAGTTCTGCGCCACCTGCGGCACGCATCTCACCACGATCCGGCCCCATGCTCCGGAGATCGTGGTCAAGGTCGGAACGCTGGATGACCCGGCCGTCTACGGCGGCCCGAAAGCCGCGATCTACACCGAGGACATGCAGCCCTTTCACCTCATCCCAGAGGGGCTCCCTGCGTTCGAGAAGCTACCAAAATGACCGGAGATATCGCCCATCTCGGCCATGTCGAGATGCTGACCGACCGCTTCGAGGAAAGCCTCGATTTCTTCACCCGAGTCTACGGGCTGAAGCTGTCCGGGCGGGCGGACGGCTCGGCCTATCTCAGGGCCTGGGACGACTACGAATTCCACACGCTGAAGCTGACCGAGGCCCAGACGACCGGGGTCGGCCACGTCGCCTATCGCGCCACGAGTGCGGAGGCTCTGGACCGGCGGGTCGCGGCGATCGAGGCGTCCGGCTTTGCGGCCCACGGTTGGCACGACGGCGATCTGGGCCACGGGCCGGCGTATCGCTTCGAGGACCCGTTCGGCCATGTCTTTGAAATCTACTGGGACACCCGGCGTTACGCGGCGACCGGCAACGACCGCCCGGCGCTGAAGAACACAGCCAGCCGGTATCAGCAGAATGGCTGCGCGCCGCGGCGGCTCGACCACCTCAACCTGCTGGCCGAGGACGTCACCGAATTCCGCCGCTTCATGCAGACCTGCCTGGGCAGCCGCGTCACCGAGATGATCCAGCTCGACAACGGCCGTCTCGGCGGCTGCTGGTTCACGGTCAACAACAAGACCTACGACCTGGCCTGCACCGAAGAGCATGGCGGCGGCATGGGACGGCTGCACCACGTGACCTACGCCACCGATCAGCGCGAGGACATCCTGCGCGCCGCTGACATCTTCCTCGAAAACGGCGTCCATATCGAAACCGGCCCGCACAAGCACGCAATCCAGGGCACGTTCTTCCTTTATGTCTGGGAGCCCGCGGGCAATCGGGTCGAGCTCGCCAATGCCGGCGCGCGGCTGATCCTGGCGCCCGACTGGCAGCCCGTGGTCTGGACCGAGACCGAGCGCAAGAAGGGCCAGGCCTGGGGGCTGAAAACGATCGAGAGCTTCCACACCCACGGCACGCCGCCGGTCAAGACCTCGTCCGGCACCGACGGCGCGGCCTGAGGCGTCAGATGGGCGGGGTCGTGGTTCAGAACATTGCGCGGGCCGAGCCGGAGGTGATCCGCCGCCTCGGCGAGGCCGGTGTCGCCACCGTGCACGAGGCGCAGGGGCGCACCGGGCTGATGACGGCGAACATGCGGCCGATCCAGCAGGATCTCGGCCTCGCCGGGTCCGCCGTCACCATCAGCGCGCCACCCGGCGACAACTGGATGCTCCATGTCGCCATCGAACAGCTGCAATCGGGCGACATCCTGGTGCTCGCGCCCACCGCGCCCTGCGACATGGGCTATTTCGGTGAGCTATTGGCGACCTCGGCCCTAGCGAGGGGTTGCCGGGCGCTGGTGATCGACGCGGGCGTACGCGACACGCGAGACTTACGCGCCATGGGCTTTGCGGTGTGGTCGACCGCGGTCTCGGCTCAGGGCACGGTGAAAGAGACGCTCGGCTCGGTCAACGTGCCCATCGTCTGTGCCGGCGCCTCGGTGCGGCCCGGCGACGTGGTGGTGGCCGACGACGACGGCGTCTGCGTGGTGCCGCGGGCGGAGGCGGCGGCGGTCCTGGCGGCCGCGCAGGATCGGCTGGCGGCCGAAGAGTCCAGGCGCCAGAGGCTGGCCGAGGGCGAACTGGGGCTCGATATCTACGACATGCGCGGGCGCCTGGCCGACAAGGGCCTCAAATATGAATGACGGCACCCGCGTGATGTGGATGCGCGGCGGCACCTCGAAGGGCGGCTATTTCCTGGCCGAGGACCTGCCCGCCGGCCCCGCCGCACGGGATGCGCTGCTGCTGCGGATCATGGGCGCGCCCGATCCCCGACAGATCGACGGCATGGGCGGCGCCGACCCGCTGACCTCCAAGGTCGCGGTGGTCCGGCGCTCGGACCGGCCCGGGATCGACGTCGATTATCTGTTCCTGCAGGTCTTCGTCGACCGGCCCGTCGTCACGGATGCGCAGAATTGCGGCAACATCCTCGCCGGCGTCGGCCCCTTCGCCATCGAACGCGGCCTGGTCGCGCCGCGGGACGGCGAGACGCCGGTGACGGTCTTCATGGAAAACAGCGGACAGATCGCCAGCCTGCGGGTCAAGACGCCGGGCGGCGCCGTCACCTATCGGGGCGAGGCGCGCATCGACGGCGTCCCGGGCACCGCCGCACCCATTCCGATCGAGTTCCGTAACACCGCCGGATCGACCTGCGGCGCTTTGATGCCCTCGGGCCGTGCGCGCGATGTGATCGACGGCGTCGAGGTCACGCTGATCGACAACGGCATGCCATGCGTTGTGTTGCGGGCGGCGGATTTGGGGCTGAGAGGCGACGAGGACCCGGCGGACCTGGACGCCGACACCGGCCTGCGCGCCCGGCTCGAATCGATCCGGCACCAGGTCGGACCGATGATGGCCCTCGGCGACGTTGCCGAGAAATCGGTGCCCAAGATGACACTGGTCAGCCCGCCCCGCCGCGGCGGTGCCATCGCGACCCGCACCTTCATCCCGCACCGCTGCCACAAAGCCATCGGTGTGCTCGGCGCCGTCAGCACCGCCACCGCCTGTTTGACCGTCGGCGGCATCGGCAACGATCTCGCCAATATCCCCGAAGGCTCTACGAAGCCGATATCCATCGAGCATCCTACCGGCGAAACAACCGTCATCTGCCACGTCGACAACGGCGAAATGACCCGCGCCGAGGTGCTTCGTACCGCACGGAAACTGATGGACGGGTTCGCATTTTGATCTCGTGTGTCAGCTTTCGAACGCATTGAAAGACCGCTGGTGACCATCAACCGGGATCGCGACAAATGGCCGGTGTTTGCGCAACACGGGCTGAACCCTAGACCGCGGCCAAGCGGGCTATCGTCGAGGCCAAACGTCGATGGATGATCTACGTTCGGGAGTGCCAAAGGCAGTCGAACCCACGATTCGGCCGTCCCATTCTCCAAACGCTTGAACACGGATACAAGTCGCCTGGTCGGCGGCCGGTACGGAACGGTTGCGAGGATAAGTGCGGTCGTGTGTTTTGAATGTGCCCCATCAATGCGTCGACTTTTCAATAAAGAACTCTGGAGCGCAGTGCTGCCTTAACGGATCCTACGCCCGGGAGTGCTACTGCGGACGAAAACCTACACAGATTGAGCACGTGGTCCCGCCTCAGATCTTCAATCAAATCAATGACAAGTGCACCGAAGGCCTCGCACTTGCTTTGGCATCTGACGATGACGGCGCGGTCATGGAATTGCGGTGGTGCAACAAGGCATTCACCAGGATCACCGGGTACGACGCCTCTGAAGCTGTGGGTCAGCGTGGAACCATCCTTATCGGCCCGGATCTGGAGCAAGGCGTTCATCTCCACATCATCGAAAAACTGATGAACTGGGAGAACTTTTCGACCGAAGCGCGCAACAATCGCAAAAACGGGGACGTGTATCGGCAGCGCATGAACTGGACGCACCTGTCCGATCCCGAGACCGGGGATCATTGGTGGCTTTGCTCGATCATCGAACTCGGGGACGAACGACCCAAAATTCTCAACCGCGAAACTGGGTTGCAAGATGCGACGGACCCAGACAACCACTCAAGGGTTTTGGAGAAGATCCGCCGCCTGGAACGGGAAAACTCGAGACTTCACGAACTCGCAAAATCGGTGGCCAGGGACGCGAACCAAGACGCTTTGACGGGCCTTTCGAACCGCCGGCACTTCGAGGTCGAGCTCAAGTCCTGGATCGAAGACCTCAAATCGCTCGGAACCGAATTTGCGGTCATCTACATCGACCTGGACCGCTTCAAATTCGTGAATGACACGCTGGGTCACGATGCGGGGGATCGGCTGCTGGTTTCCGTCGCCGATATGCTGCGGGACCTGACCGACGACACCGATCTGGTGGCCCGTCTTGGCGGCGACGAGTTCGTGATCCTGAGGCCGCTCGCGAAGAGTGCCCTCAGTATCAGCGGCCTGGCGGACGAAATCGTTCTGCGGATGCAGGCCCCGTTTATCTACGATGAAAAGTCGACCGCCTGCACCACCAGCATCGGGGTTGCGATTGCCAAAGCGACCATGCAGGACCCGGAGCGGGTGCTCGTGGATGCCGATGAGGCGCTCTATCACGCCAAGTCGCAGGGCAAGGGGCGTTGGTCGTTCTTCACAGACGAGATGCATGCCAAGTCCATTGCGACCAAACAACTGACGTCAGATCTTCTGCTCGCATGCGAGAGACGTGAATTTATTCCATATTTTCAACCTCTTATTGATGCAGAGACCGGCAGACTCGTTTCTGCCGAGATGTTGGTGAGATGGTCTCATCCAAGCCGGGGAATTCTCGCGCCGGGCGAATTTCTCGATACCGCGGCAAACATGGGCCTCCTGAAGAGGATCGATGAAATCGTCTTCGCTGCCCTGCAGACCGCGCTGTCTAATCTCGACGATGCTGGTGTCGACCTTCCTCGGGTTGCAGTGAACGTCTCCGCGGCGCGTTTGGCCGACCCAAGTTTCATCCATGACATCAAGAGCTCCGGCATCGATCCGGGGCGGCTGACCGTTGAAATTCTCGAGTCGGTGTATCTCGATCGGATGGGTGGCTTGGTTCGGTGGATCATCGACGAGCTTGACGAATTGGGGGTCACGCTCGCTTTAGACGATTTCGGAACCGGACACGCGTCCGTGCGGGCGCTGCTGGAAATCAGGCCCGCAATCCTGAAGATCGATCGCCACTTCATCCAACCCATCGTCGAGGAGGCAAGCACAAGGCCAGTGGTCGCATCGATCATCGGAATCGGAAAAAGCCTTGGTATGCGGGTGGTTGCCGAAGGTGTTGAAACAGAGGAACACGCACGGATCGTCAGCGATATGGGCTGCGACTATCTGCAGGGCTATTACTTCGGCAGACCGATGAGCGAGCACGATCTGCGCGACAGGCTTATGGAGACGGGCGGCACGTTTTGGACCGGTGCTCCGTCGTACTTCGCGCGCAATACGCCACGTGCGATCGGTCGCGCGGTCTGACGGATTTGGCCGGCCCCGAACACCCTGGAGAGCGTGGGTTTGTTGTGTCGATCCGTTAGCGAGTTCACGCGCGAGCGTCGGGCCCGTCTGCTTCCGTTTCGCCCACCTCGGCGGGCTGCCCGACTACAAACCCATCTCAGCGGCTAGCCAAAGGTCGATTGGGTGTTCAACAATGCCCCCGGCATCGGAATATGCTTTCGACATCAGCTTGTTGCCGATTGAGAGGCGCTCCAGTCAGGGTCACCCCAACGCAAACCGCCCTACGCTGCGGCAGTGGCAGCGAGCTCCATCGCGCGGGAAAACGCCTCGTCTTCGTTGTACGTGGGATCAGTGGGGTCGCACACCTGACTTCGACCGGGCCCAACCTCGTAAACACACGGCAAATAGACCCCATCCGCGATGACCGACGCGCAGGGAATCCATCGCCCTCCCGGACCTTCGACGGCTTTCCCAACGCGCACGTTCACGGAACCCGGCGGCGGGACGGACACGAGAACCGATTTGTCAAACACCGTTTCGAGAGTCATGGCTCACCCCTTTGGCCGGAGATGATCCGGGCCCGACTTGGCCAAAATATGGCTGTACTTGCGGTCCTGCCCCCTGGGCGTCGAATTTCGGTCGCGCGGGGCGGCGAGATTGGATCAGGACCACGGATCAGCGGGCCGACACACCTCCAAGAGACCCAAAAAAACGATATAAATACGGGAGGTTGGGGTAGATTTGGAATGAGAGTGAGGTTCCCTTCAATTCTAAGCGTCTTCCTCGCCACGGCCGCATTCGCCTCCGATACCGTCGAAAATGGCACCAAATCCAATGTAGCCAAGCGGCGCTGAGGCGCGTTAGAGACGCCATCGAAAGGACTACCAAAACGGCCGTACGACGACGGTAGGTCGACCCGGGCCCATTTAAGGGAGAATTTCGTTCCGGCGAGGCACGGGCCTCTAAGCGTCGGGCCAGGTGTCGGCGCAACGGATGAACACTTTTGACATGGACCGCAAACCAACCGGTCCATCAAAAACACATCGGACAAGCCCCTCGCTCGGGCTGGCTGCCCAACCGATTTCAGAGCTTTGAAAATGCTCGCTAGTTCGGTTCGAAATCTCACAGATCACGAAGCGCGGCTAACGCTTTGTTAACCGTTTGATGGTCTAGCCAGGGTATTGAAACGAAAAAAGGGCCATTTGGATGGCGACGTCACCAAGTGGGCTGTTTGAACTGGTAACAAACCTGTCTGGTATTCTATGCGATCTTGACGAGGCAGGAATTCGGGTTGAGGTCGGCGACGACTTCGTCAAGTACCGCGCCCACCGGAATCGGCAGTCCGATCGCGGACCGATCTACCCGATGTTCGACGTGGAGAGTTCATACGTCGACCATACGAACGGCTTCTGGATCTGTGGGTTCCAATCAAACGGAGAGCTGATCCATACGCAGGCCGTGCGTCTTTTGGACCTGTCGGGTATGTCCCTCGGCGCGCACCTCGACACCCATCGCCATAAATACATCACGCCCGACTCGACGCCTGACCCGGACCGCACCTTTTTTTCGGGACCCGAAGCGCTCCACACGATCACCGGAAAGGTCTGTTACCACGGCGATTTCTGGCTTCGCGGACAGGGCCTTGGCGGTCCGCGCAGCTTGGGCGCGACGGCGCTTTTGTCGCGCGTCCTGCTCGAACTCATGGTCGGGGTCTGGAACCCATCTTTTGTCTTTGCGCTGGTGCCAAAACAACTCGCCGCGAAAGGGGCACATCTTCGCTACGGCTACAGCCATTGCGAACCGGGGCGCTGGCTCGGCCCGGACCAACAGGTGACCGATGAAGACTATCTGATCTGGATGGCGGCAAAGGACCTGGCGGGTGGCTTGGCGCACGCGCCACAAAGGCTGCAACACACTGTCCGCCTTTCAAATGTACGGCCTGCCAACGCATTCGTTGAAGCAAATGCTGACCTGGATGCAGCATCAAATGCTTGACCATCGGCAGCGGCAGTCAAAATCCTATACGTTCGAAATCAGCAAGCCTGATCCCGTGACCCGGTCGTCGCGCGCGGCGATCTGCGGACCGATCGCGGCCAATATCGCCTTCGTGCTGGAACTTACGCTGGTTCCTCTTCTGCTGCCCGCGATCCGGTCGCAATTCGGATTGTCGATCAGCGATCTGGCGTGGGTCTTCAATTCGTACGGCGTCGCGGTTGCCCTTGGCGTTCTTGTGGGGGGCTGGTGCGGCGACGTCTTCAATACGAGGAAGGTCTTCAATTGTGGTGTTGCCTTTTTCGCTGCCGGGTCGCTTGTGGCGGCGGCCGCGACCAGTTTTGAGACGCTCATCATCGGGCGTATCTTGCAGGGCTTCGGCGGCGGGGTCTTTTCACCACTTGTGCCCCTTCTCCTGACACGGGCTTCGCCGCGGAAACCGGGCCGGATACTGATATTGTGGGGGAGCATTGCGGGTTATGTCGCCGCGTTCGCGCCGCTCATTTTCGGCAGTTTTCTCAACGGGTATAGCTGGAATGTCGCGTTCATCTTCATCGCAATCATAGCGGCGATCGCCCTATTGATCTTGATCGGATCGCAGGTCGTCGATGATCCAGCACCCAGCTCTCGCCAGAAGACAGACTATTCGGAAATCTTCCGTGCTCCTGACCTGTGGCTCACGTTCGTCTATGTGTTTTGCACCTATGGGTCGATTACCTACTTCCTTTTTCGGCTCCCGGTCTGGCTGTCTGGGAATGAAGTCGACACAACCAGCATCGGCCTTGTCTTGTCGACAGTTTGGCTGACCTTCTCGGCTTTAAGCGCTCTGCTTAGGAATATGGTCGATCGACATCATATCCAAACGATCATGCTCGCAGCTCCGGTCCTCATCGCCACCGGATTACTGCTTTCGTATGAGGATCAAAATCTTCCGGTCCTCATCATTTCGTCGGTTCTGGTCGGGGCTGGTCTCGCGTGCAGCAACGCGCCATCCACGCAGTTGATCCTGAAATTCGCTCCCGACGGAATGAGCGCCGTATCGACGAGCCTGGACATCACCTTTGCCCGACTGGGAGGGATTGCGACGGTTGCCATCTTCGCGCAGACAGAAGGTGCATATTCTGGCCTCGCGATGTGCGTTTTGTGTCTGCTTGCAGCCGTCTGCGCGCGGAAAATCAGCAAGCAGTTCGCCAACGGCTTTTGACAACCGCATCGCCGCAGCCCCGCCAGTGGACTGTGGTTCGACGGCCGCCTTGGGCTTTTTTGCCACTGGATCGTTGCAGTCGGTCGTCTCTTGGATGCACAACCGTTCCTCAACCTGGGTTGAGCTGATTTTCGGCTGCGGCAGAGCAAAAACTCCGGTGCAGCTGCCTTCGCAGTGGTTGCAAAATGCAGATACCAGCCACTCGTGCGAGGTGATTGAACGGTGGACCGGACCCCCGCTCCGGACCTTGGCTCAGGGCGCCGCGAGGATCGAGCGCGAATTTCCCAACTCGGTTATTTGTCCCGAGCAGCGGAGACCAGCCAAAAACGCCAAACACGCGTTGGTTCCCGACGGACGACGCACCTGCCGCCGGTTCGCGGCACTATCGGTGGCAGTCGCTCCCTTTTCCGCCGTGAGTCCGATCGAGGCGTCTCAGTTTCAGGCGGCGAAGGTCGGGCACGGGCAACGCTCGCCCAACCATGCAGGGTCCGAATTTCATCGGCAGGGCTCGATACGCTGCATGGAGGATAGAGATCGGAAACCGGCCCTGGCGGGCCGGCGGCCAGCTGTTTGGCAATTCCGGTTCCTCACCTTTGTCCGGTGACAAAGGTGAGGAACACCTGAGCGGCTTCATCGGAGACGGTGCTATGAAGCGAGATCGCGACTACGGCACCGTCCCCACTCTACTGCCTTGGTGCGCCCGGACAGTCTCTGCCTAGCATTGTCCGGCTGGATCCCAGTCGAACGTGACGACGCCGGTCTTCCCGCGCGAATGCGTGTTGAATTCATAGCCCGAAACGCTGCCGACGATGGCGCGGTCCCAGACCCTCAACCGAACCGCATAGGCGCATTTGACCCTTTCTGGTGTCTGCGGAACGCTGCAGAGATCGAATTGCGCGATCTCTTTTCCGGCGCCGCCGTTGGCCGCGGCCAAGATGCCTTGGTCGTCGAAAACGCCGGCGACGGGCGATCTGAAGCTACCGCTGCCAACGGAGGTTCCCGTCGTCGGGATGTTGCCGCCGAACACCGTCACGTCGAAGTGGCGGAAGTGGTCATCCCGGAAGTTCCCGAGGACATGTATCGAGGCAGCGCCCTCGAAGGACTCGCACTTCTTGAAGTTGCCGGAACTGTCCTTCACGGCCACGCCGCTCATCGGCAGGTTTGCAGGCGTACCGCCAAAGTCGAAGAAGTCGATGCCCGTATTGTCCAGATGCACCGTGATCTCTGACGATTTTCCTGGGAGCGGCACCAGGAAGGCGTTCGCCAATTCGAGGCGCAGGATGTGTTCGCCGTTCAGCCCGTAGGAGCGCCAATGGATGAGCGGCGACAGCGTGTAATTGTCGACGTCGGTTTGGTATTGCGCCCTGGAGAACCAGCCATCGCCGACCGGCACCCGTTTGACCACTGGCGGGAAGACCGCCGGATTTCGCGCGTAGCGGGGATCGGTGATCGTGTTCCACGTCGTGCCACCGTCCGAACTGTAGCGGAACCTGTAATAGGCAGCACCGGACACATTGGTCTTGCCCCAGACCGCGATGATGCCGCCGAACGGTCGGTTGTGATCCAGCGGTGGGATCGTATCCGCCGGATCCCAGGCGTACCCCGTATCGGCACCGCTTTGCGCGATCTCGCCCTGATGCACATCGTTGACGATCTCGATATAGGCTTTGGCGGCTGACCCGCTCTGGGGTCGGATCTGGACGCTACGGTCCAGCACGTTGCCCCAGGACGGGTTGAATCCTGGGCCATAGGGCGAAGGATCGTGGTTCCACGACAGAATGGCGCGGACACGTACGACATTCTCCTGCGTACACAGCTTTAGTTTATCTTCGGCATTGGGGATCGTGACCCTGACCGCGTAGCTCAGCGGTTTCTTGTCGGTGCTGGGAATGTTGTGCACGCGCAGGCGGGCGGTGTCGACGTATTGCCAGCCGCTAGTGCCCCAATCGATGTAGAAGGTCACGTATTCCCAACTGCCGAACGAGCAGAGATTTCCCTGATACCCGTTGGGTCGCTTGACCGTAAACGTCGCTTCAAGAAGATCGTCGTCCGGGTAAAGACCGACGCAGGTCAGCTCCTCGAACTTGGTTTTGGGGTTCTGCGGGAAGATGGGCGTCAGTTTGCCCACGTCCAGCTGGTACTTGTCCGTCAGGTAGGCAACGGCCATCTGCGGCAGCTTGGCCAAATCGGCCTGGATGACCTCGGGCTCTTTGGACTCGCTTAGCGCACCGAAGTAGTTCGGGTTGTCGCCGATCAGTTTGACAAATTCGAACCGCTGTTCTTCGACCTCGCCTGAGGCTTTTTCTTCCTCCAGCGATGCGACCGTGATCTCGACCTGTTTCTTCAAGTCCTCGAAGTTCCCGGCAGCAGAGAAGACGGGTTCCGGATCGGGCACGGGGATTGGAATTTCGAGCGCCTCCGGCACCGGTTCGATCATTTCGATCATCGGGATATTGATATCCGGAAAGACCGGTAGCAGCAGCGGCGCTTTTGGCCTGATCTGGATCCATGTCTCGATGACATTGCCCCAGACGGGCGTGAAGGACGGGCCGGTCGGGATGTTTTCCCACGACAATATGGCCCGCAGCCGGACGATTTGCGGCTGGTCGCAGCCCAGGATTTCCTTAGGCGTAAACGCTCTGCGTACGGCATAGAAGAGGTGGTCCCCGTCCACCGCCATCAGATCGTGGACGGTCACTTCGGCCGGCGGACCGGCGCTGACAAAGCCGGTGCCGTCGTCATAATCGAGGTAGAAGGCGACATATTCCTTGCTGCCGTCCCCGCAGAGGCCTGACTTGAAGCCATAGGGCAGTTTGACTTCCAGAACCGCCTCCAGCAGATCGTCGTCAGGCATCAGCCCGGCGCAGCGAAGCGCTTCGTATTTGGTGGACCCGCTTTGGCTGACGACCGCATCGGCCACCTTTTTGGTCGCCGATTCCGTCAAGGTCCCGAAGTAGTTGGGATTGATCGTGATCAGTTGCTTGAAATAGCGCCGGGAATGTTCGACCGGCAGATGTTCGAGGACATGTCGGGGAAGTTCGGCGGTGAATTCCTCGACCTGTGCAGCCTGGTGCCGAACCCGTTCCTCTGACGTGAAGACAATTTCACCCGATGGTGCACGAAGCTGAATATAGATATCGGGCTTCGCATCAAAGAACAGCTCCTGAAAGTCAGACTTGTCATAGACAATCTCAAAGCTACCGTCCTTGTTGGTCTTTGTCGTGCCCAACCTATCATCAATAATCAGGTCCTTGTCGAGCGCCTCTACTGTTAGGCCTGCCAGGCCACTTTTATCAGTCGGATCGATAACGCGACCGAAGATCACGAAAGCATTGCGTCCCTTAGACATTCTAAGCCCTCCCTTGGACTTGCCTTTGATGAAGTTTGAATCGTCAGAGCATCAGTGCGCTTGCCTTTGCAGGTCAGTTTCTTTGCGCAAATCCACCCATGGATCACGCGGACCCTTGCGCCCGCGCGTACTGATCAATCTACGTACTTGTCTGCATCGGTTTACCAAGACGTGCATTGATCTCGATCAATGCACGTATGACATGTTGAGCGGCCTGCGTGATTGCGGGGCCGGGGGGCAGCTACCTTGCGACAGGATCGGCCCGTAGTTTGCCTCGACGACTGAACCGCTCGTGGGGCAGTTCGCTGGGTCGGAGACCAAACAAACGGCGAGCCGGCAGGTCTCTGGCTCGTTCGAACCCGTCACAAGCGTGCGAGGTGCTGCCGGAACGGACAATCGGCAGCCAATTGGTGGGCGGATGCACCGAATGACCCACTCCATGTCACAAGTCGTGGGCGTCAGCGATGTCGATGGGTCCAGAGGCGACCGGTCATCCAACGGCCGGACTGTTTCGCAGCGCATCGGTTGCCTGGATGAGAATGCGGCGCGGTCGACGGACGTCCGATCCGGTGGAGCTGCGCAACAACCTGGACCGGATAAAGGATGTCCCACTTGGCCGTTGGCTCAGGTTTGATGGATATAGCTGCCTGGCGCATCTTCAAGCGGCGAGTAGCCGCTGTTCGGTGCGCCCAAGGACGGCGGCGTCACCTTGGACCCACTGTGCGAAACCAGCCAATGCGCATACTCGGGCCACCAGGCGCCGTCCTGCGCTTGGGTCGCCTCGAACCAAATGTCGGGACCTGTATAGAGATCGCCGGGCGCGCGGTGACCAATCCGATAATGACGGCGCGGGTGGCCGGGTTCGCTGAGGATGCCACCGTTGTGGCCGCCCTTGGTCAAAAGAAACGTCAGGTCGCATTCGGTGAAGAGCCGCGCCTTGTAGACAGATTTCCACGGGGCGATGTGGTCTGTCTCTGTCCCGATTACGAACATCGGCGCCGAAATGTCCTTTAGCGCGATCACCCGGCCGTCCACGGCGAAGCGGCCGCCGGTCAGACGGTTCTCCAGGAACAACGAACGCAGATACTCGGCGTGCATGCGCGCCGGCATGCGGGTGGTGTCGCCGTTCCAGACGCCGATATCGGTGGGCAGGTCCTCTTTGCCGAGGAAGTAGCGGTTGACGGCCCGGGAATAGATCAGATCCTCGGCTCGGATCGCGGCGAAGGTGCGGGCCATCTGCGGGCGGTCCAGGTACCCTTGTGCCCACATCATGTCTTCCAGGAACGCGACCTGGCTTTCGTCGAGAAACAGCAAGAGCTCGCCGGCTTGGGTGAAATCAACCTGTGCGGCCATCAGCGTGACGGAGGCCAGCCGGTCATCTCCATCCCGCGCCATTGTGGCGGCGGCGATGGCCAGCATGGTGCCGCCAAGACAATACCCGTTGGCATGGATCTTTCGCTCGGGCACGATTGCGCTGACCGCATCGATCGCCTGCATCACGCCGCGCTTGCGGTAGTCCTCCAGCGACAGGTCCGCCTGATCGCTTGTGGGGTTGCACCACGAGATGGCGAAAACGGTAAAGCCCTGATCCACCAGGTATTTGATGAAGGAGTTGTGCGGCGACAGATCGAGGATGTAGTACTTCATGATCCAGGCGGGGATGATCAGCACCGGCTCTGGGTGCACTTTGTCGGTCTGCGGCGCGTATTGGATCAGTTCGAAAATGTCGTTGCGGTAGACCACTTTACCCGGGGTGCAGGCGAGGTCCTTGCCGATCACGTAGCCTTCGGGCGCAGGCTTGTGGGCTTGTGTGGCCGTCTGCACCGCGTCCTGCAGAAAGTGCACCGCACCGTCGGCGAGGTTCTTGCCGCGCGCCTCGAGCGTAGCGGCGAGGATCTCGGGGTTGAGCCAGGGGAAGTTCGACGGGGATACGGTGTCGAGCGCCTGGCGGGCGAGAAAGCTTGTCCGGTCGGCTTCGTCCTGGCGCTGGCCACTCAGCCGTTGCGTTGCCTCCTCCCACCAATCCTGCACCGCCAGAAACCCCTGTTGCCAGAATGCGAAGGGCAGCGTGTTCCAGTCTTCATGGCTGAAGCGATGGTCGTACTTTCGCGGCTTGAACGGCTTTTCCGCCGTGGCATCTGCTGTGGCCCGGGCGGCATAAGACATCAGCTCGAAGGCGTTGCGGCCGGCATGTTCGGCAAGCTCCATCTGGCGGCCAGGTGCCCGGCTCAGATGCAGCGCCCAGTCGGCCCAGGCCTCGGCGATGGCATGGGGCGACAGGCCGCCGGTCAGCCGGGCGAGGGCGGCGTGCAGCGAACGGTCAAGATCGCGGTACGGACGGTCGCGGAGCGGCGGCTCGGGACGTTTGGCCGGAAGTTGGCTGCGGGCCGGCTCGGCGGCCGGTGACTTTGGGGATTTGGCTTTGGTCTTGGACATCTGCGCTCGCCCGGTCTTGCCGAGCCGGTGATCTGGTCAGGAACAAACCTATAGGCGCTCTGTGCCGCGACGCCCTTGACCTAGGTCAGATCGGCTGGGTTTGGCGTTCCAACCGAATAGACCCCATCCCTTTTGACCGTTGCTGGATGTCGTCGCCATCGTTCTGCGTGTCCGGCATTCTGGCGGCTGGCGTGCTCACGTTTCGCGCCTCGGCCTCGCGCCCAGTGAGTGAGCCGCACTGCTGCGCCGTGCTAAAGTGACCTCGTCCGGCAACGCGGGCGGAGGATCACCAATGCTCGCCGCGGGGCGTCAGTCGATGCGGCTTGAATCCTTGTACATCACCCGGTGCCGACGGGATTTGATCCAGTCTCGCAACTCGTCGTCCGACATATGATGCGCCCGATTGAACCGGTCGTAATGCGCGATTTCGTCCATCGGGCGGCGATAGCGCTTGTACGGCGCGGCGGCCGCCGGGCCGAACAGGAAGATGTCGAGCACCGATATTTCGTCGGGAATATCCAGAAGCGGGCGCATCGCCTTCTGCGCGTCTTCCTGACCGATCGCGGTGACCCACCAAACGTTGTAGCCGAGCGCGGCGGCGGCAAGATGCGCCGACATCGTCGATGCCGCCACCGACTGCAGCAAAATTCGCTCTGCGTTTTCGTGATACATCCGGTCCAGATCAGACCCGTCGTTCAAGACCGGAAACGCGTTGACCCAACGCATATCGGAACAGACCACAATGAAGCCGGGCGCCGTAGCGAGGCCGCGATAATCCGGCGTCGGGAATTTCATTTTTGCCTTGGCGCGAAACCGCTGCTCGGCGACGAAATACTCGGTGATCTTATCTTTGGTGGGTTGATCGCGTACGATGATATATTGCCAGGGCTGGGCGTTTGCGCCCGATGGCGCATGCCGCGCGGCTTCGAGGATCAACTCGAAATGCGCGTCCGGCACGACATAATCCTGGTCGAATTTTCGCACGGTTACGCGGTTGCGGATGGTCTGCATCAGTGCGTCGTAGCGGGTGAGGTCGCCGATTTCGGGCAGGTTGACGGCCTCCTCGGCCGTCTTGAGGTCTTCGGATGGAATGGTCTCGGTCATGTGCTTTCCCCCGCGGTCGATCTTTCCCTAGCATGGGCCCGCCGGGCCGGTCTATGAATGCGGCTGGCGGAGGTGCTTCAAGCGGTCCGAATGGCCGGATTGGCGAGGCCGTATCGCGGCGGAAAGACCACAGTTCATTGTCTGGATTGAGCCGTTCGCAACAAGGTCGGAACTAAGAATTCGTAGGTTGAATTGCTTTCCACACGCGCCGGCCGGCCTCGGTCAGGTCGTTGGCGTCTGTGTAGAGGCCGGCTGACAGGCGTAACCAGGTCGATCCGCCGACGCTGGTGATCGCCACGACGACGTCCTCTTCAGCTTGAAGCCGATGTTGGAGCGCAGCGCACTCCACGGGTGTCAATTCTCGATCGCTCAAGAGACGAAGCGCGATCATGGACGATTGCAAGTCGGAGGGCGCGACAGGAACATAGTCGCACTCATCGGAAAGCCGCTGCGCCGCATCAAGGGCCGTTTTCCGGTTTCTCTCTCGAAGTTGGGCGCCGCCATTCTCCAGATGGAAATCGATCGCCGCCGGGATGCTGAGCCAGGCGCTCGGGTCCCGCGTGCCGGGCCAGTCGAAGGCTTGTGTGAAGCCGGCCCCATGCCCGTGCGAGAGGATCAGTGGCTTTAACTGGCGTTGGCGTTCTCGCCGACACCAGAGCATCGCTGCGCCCGGCGGGGCACAAAGCCATTTATGCGCATTGCCGGTGTAGAAGTCGGCACCGATCGAGGCAGTGTCGACCTCTACATTTCCAGGCCCATGCGCGCCGTCGACGAGTACGGGAATACCTCGTTGACCGAAATATGAGCATAGCTCCGCAACTGGGAAGACGATACCGCAGGGCGACGACACGTGGTCAAGAACGACCAACTTGGCTTTGGTCGTCGCGGCGGCAACAACTGCCTCGAATACGTCGCTAGGCGATGTGATCGGCAGTTTAAGCTTCACTGCGACACTGCGAGCGTCGTTCCGGCTGCAATGGTGCGCGATGACCTTCTTGACCGCGCCGTAGGCTTGATCGGTCGTCAGGACCTCGTCACCCGGATGGAGCCTCGTGCATGCGAGAACCGTGTTCACACCAGCCGTCGCGTTATCGACAAAAACCCAGTCCTCTGGGTCGCCACCAAGAAAGCCAGCGACCCGGGACGCTGCGGCTCGGATCAGTTCGGGATAGCGATCACGGAAAAACCCAGTTGGGTTGGCATCAAGCTCTGCCTGTATCCGGTGCTGTGTCGTACGGATCACCAGCGGTACGGCGCCGTATGATCCGTGGTTTGCGTGGATCAGTGTCGGGTCCAGGCCAAAATCGCTCAGCCGGTGTGTGCCATCGGACATTGGTGCTCTGACCTTCCAAGATCGTCGCGGTGGGGCTCTTGGGACCTTATAGGGCAGCTGGCGGAGCGACGCATCGAAACCTTCGACCGACATCCCGCCTGACCGTGAAACGCCTATAAAACTTCCAATATTCTACCGAGCGAGCATAGAGGATTCCATGAGCCTTCCGAGGTGATTGTCTCAGTACCCAGCCATTCTCTGGCCTCCTGAAAACCGAATACTGCTATCCCAATGGGCGGACCAACTTCAGGGGTTCTTCCGCTTCTTTGCGCAGGATCAAGGCGTCGAGGCGCCGGGACAGTAAGGTTGGGCGTGTCGGCATTTCCGCCGGTGTCGGATCGGCCGCCATTTCAGGCCGGAGTCTTACGCAGACGAAAAGTGATGTTGGACCAAACTGGAAATCAGCCTCCCAAAGCTCTCGAATTCGCCGATGATCCAGGCGCGTCGCGGTCGATTTGGGTGGCCATTTTGCTGGTGCTCGGGATCACAGGTTGGTTTGCAAGCAGCTTTGTCCTGCCTCCGGATGAGGCCGAGGCCGTCGCGGACAGCCGGACGCCTGAGCCTATCACCGTTGCGATCAAGGCAACGCAATCCGCCCGTGTACCCGAAGTGTTCGTCGCCGAGG
>JASJCA010000171.1 GCA_030066215.1 Rhodobacter sp.
ACCGAACGAGCTGTAAACCAAAGAAACACCGGGGTGTGGTACGACACCGAAACAGAGACGCTTCCTTCTTATTCTCTGGAAGAAGTGACTGCAGGATTCCTGGCGAATGAAGACCTTTTGATACGAACGCAGTACTTGGATGAGACCGGTAAACCAACCGTGCTCTCGAGGGAGGAATCGATTGATAAACTGGTAAACGACGGGAGACTGGTTGTAGAAGGAGCAAACCTTATTAGAAATGAATACGGACATCCGCTATTCGCTAATTTCTTCTTCTTTATTACAGGTTTCCATGGCTTCCACGTATTTTCGGGAGTCATTATCAATATTATCATCTTCTTCAACGTGATCATTGGAACTTACGAAAGAAGAAAGAATTATGAAATGGTCGAAAAGGTTGGATTGTACTGGCACTTTGTAGATCTGGTCTGGGTATTTGTATTTACCTTTTTCTATCTCGTATAATCCGTTAAACAAAGATTTCAGAAAAAAAAGAACATGGCACACGAGCATAAATTAAAAGTATTTGCAGGACTGGTTACTTTCAAGTCCAATGTCACTAAGATCTGGGGTGTATTCGCGTTCCTATCCGTCGTGACCATCATCGAAGTATGGTTAGGAATCACAAAGCCCGAGTTTCTTTTGGACACCAGGTTCCTGGCAATGAAGCTTCTCAACTGGATATTCATAATTCTTACTCTGGTAAAAGCTTATTATATCACCTGGGACTTCATGCACCAGAGGGATGAGACTAAAGCGCTTCGTCGTGCTGTTGTTTGGACTGCGGTCTTCCTCATATGTTACTTGATATTGATTTTATTGATCGAAGGAGACTACATCTTCGATGTGTACAAAGAGAATTATATTAAATTCGACTTTTAATGTCGGAATTCACCTTAAAGAACCTTGTCGCCTGACAAGGTTTTTTTATGGCCGATTATCGTTAAATTAATCCTTAAAGGTTGGTTGCACTGGCTTTGGGTTGTATTTTTGTAAGCCTGAAAATTAGTTGTATTGTTGATAGTCTTCTGACGAAAAAACGGATAATTTGCAAACAAAGAAATTCATAGTATTAGGCGTCCTTTTCCTGTTGCCCATCACGGTTTACATGTTCTTTGCCAGTGGTAAGGATAACTTCGTAAATCTGGCTACGCTTTCCACTAATGTAGAGGAGCTTTCTGAGTTTACTTCAGTATCGGGTGATACGGTTCAGCTTGAAGATCGCATCACGGTTTTGATGTTCTTCGGAAGCGATCTGGAGTCTAAAAAGGCAAATGCTTTTAACTTGGCACATAAGATCTATAAGAAGAACTATCAGTTCAACGAGTTTCAGTTTGTTTCAGTTATTACTGAAGATCAAAAGGTGGAATCGCTTCAGCTAAAAGAAAAACTTAAGGAGATCGAAGACCCAAAGAACTGGCAATTCGTTTATGGCTCCGAAGATGACATCGAAAGTTTATTCAAGTCACTAAAAACCGATCTTATCCTGGATTCGAATTTTGCGAGTGACTACGTTTTCATAGTAGACAAAGTGCGTAATTTGCGAGGTCGAGACGATGATGAGGATGTGGGATTGCTTTACGGTTTCAACGCAAGTGATTATGCCGAACTGAACAATAAGATGAGTGACGACATCAAGATCGTACTTGCCGAATATCGTTTGGCGTTGAAAAAATACAAGGCAGACAGGAAAGATGAGTTCAGAGATAAGCTTAAAGAGAGCAAACAAAAATAAAAGCTCACAATGAAGAATTATTCTTACATAGGCATCACTTTTATCATACTGCTCTTCGGAATTTGGGCGATTCCAAAGATCGTGGATCGTTTATCCGAGCCTGATCTGGCGTATATCCTGGATGTAAATAAGGAACCTGCGGTGGTGCCTGATTTCAGTTTTACAAATCAGAATGGAGAGACCATTACCAACGAGGACTACGCTGGTAAGGTGTATGTTGCTGAATTTTTCTTTACCACCTGTCCGTCTATTTGTCCGATCATGAATAGAAACATGGTAAAGATCCAGAATTCGTTCTTCGGGAACCCGAATTTTGGAGTGGCATCCTTCACGATCAATCCTGAATATGATACCCCGGAGATCCTGAAGGCTTATGCTGAAAACTACGGAGTCACGAACCCCAACTGGCATATGATGACCGGCGACAAGAGTGAGATATATCAACTGGCTAATGTTGGTTTCAACCTTTACGTTGGTGAAGCCCCTGAAGTAGAGGGCGGGTTTGAGCACAGTGGATTCTTTGCATTGATAGACCAAGAAGGAAAGATAAGGTCCCGATATGACGAGAATGGAAATCCGATTATCTATTATGACGGCCTTGAGGACGATGGGATCCAGATGATCACCCAGGATATTGAACTATTATTAAATAACTGATATGTCGCAAGCCACTTCAAGTAAAAGATATAATGTTTGGATCTGGATACTATCCATCGCCATTCCTGTTGTAGTCGCTGTATTATTCAACTACCGAATCGAAGGAGTGGAACGACTAGGATTCTTGCCGCCTATTTACGCGTCTATCAATGGGTTGACGGCAATTCTTTTGGTCGCGGCTGTAATTCAGATAAAAAAGGGAAAGCGAAAGGCTCATGAACAACTTATGAAGACGTGTATTGTGCTTTCTGTTTTGTTTTTGGCGATGTACGTAGCGTATCACATGACCTCTGACGAAACCAAGTTTGGAGGTGAAGGGGCGATACGCTATGTTTACTACTTCATACTATTGAGCCATATCTTATTGTCGATTGGAGTCATTCCTTTTGTACTGATTACTTACGTTAGAGCTATAACAGGTAACTATGAACGACATAAGAAAATCGCTAAGATCACATTTCCTATATGGCTGTATGTGGCGGTGACCGGTGTAATTGTTTATATATTAATTTCTCCTTATTATATCCAACATGCGTAAGGAATATGTCATACTTATAGCTTTATTTCTCTTCGGAATTCTACCTGCCGAGGCCCAATGTGCTATGTGCCGGGCGGTTTTGGAAAGTGAGGAAGACGCTTCAATGGCTGCCGGCGTAAATGACGGTATCGTTTACCTGATGCTATTCCCGTATTTGTTCATCGGTGGAGTTGGGTATTTCATCTACCGAATGTATCGTAAGAACAGGAAAGAAAATGACGATGCAGTGAGTAATATTGAGCAAGCTTCTTAAGTTTTAACCTTTACTGTAACAATTTCATTTCAGAATAGTCTTATACAAAGACTTTCACTAGCCATTATACTGTAAGTCTTAACATGAATTTTGCATAAACGAGTTACAAAGGTGCTTACTTTGTACTAAATACTATTGTCATGATAGAGATTAAAGACTTGCATAAGTCCTACCACATGGGGAACAATTCCCTTCATGTTTTAAAAGGGATCAACTTCAATGTAGAGGACGGTGAAATGGTGGCTATCATGGGTTCTTCCGGATCCGGTAAATCTACTTTGTTGAATATCCTGGGGATGCTTGATGAAGCAGATCAAGGAAGCTATGTTCTTGACAATACACACATCAAAAACCTGAATGAAAAGTTGGCTGCTCGTTACCGCAACCGCTTTCTTGGTTTTGTATTCCAGTCTTTTAATCTTATTTCATATAAATCGGCTTTGGACAATGTAGCCATGCCACTGTATTACCAGGGTGTGAAGAGAAGCAAACGCACTGAGCGGGCAATGAGCTATCTGGACAAAGTAGGCTTAAGAGATTGGGCAACACATATGCCGAACGAGCTTTCCGGTGGGCAGAAACAGCGAGTTGCTATAGCACGCGCACTGGCAAGTGATCCAAAAGTGTTACTGGCCGATGAACCGACCGGTGCTTTGGACTCAAAGACTTCATACGAAGTAATGGAAATAATTCAAGCGATCAATGACGAGGGAAAGACAATTCTCATCGTTACGCACGAAGATGACATCGCGCATATGTGCAAGCGAATTGTACACCTGAGAGATGGTGTGATTATTGATGATCAGAGGATCGATCAGGTACGAGTAAAAGAGATGACAAATGTTTAACCTCGAACGTTGGCAGGAGATTTTTGAAACCATAGCCAAGAACAAACTTCGAACGTTCTTGACAGGGGTTTCCGTGGCTTCTGGAATCTTCATTTTGGTTATTTTGCTCGGGTTTGGACAGGGGATGCAAAACGGTGTTACCAAGGAGTTTGAACAGGACGCAACCAACCGCATAGCCGTGTGGACCGGTGTAACTACCGTGGAACACAAGGGCCTGAACCCCGGCAGATTCATTGAACTAAAGAACGAAGATTACGATTACCTGATAAAAAAGTACGAGGACGATATCGAATTTAAGTCCTCTGTTTATCGTATCTGGAGTGGAGTCGCTACCTACAAAAACGAATCGGGGAGCTACCGTGTGGAAGGTGTTTATCCCGACTATCAGTTCATAGAAAACGCCTCTCTGTCCCACGGGCGTTTCATCAATTATCCCGATCATGACAATTATGAGAAAGTAATTACGATCGGACATAAAGTTTATACTGATCTTTTCGAGGAAGATGAAGATCCCGTTGGAAAGCAGGTTCAGATATCAGGGATCAATTTCAAAGTGGTTGGTGTTTACACAGATCCCGGAGGTGAGCGTGAAGAGTCGCGAATCTTCCTGCCGCTTTCTACCTCCCAGCGCGTATTCAACGCCGGAAACAGGGTGCGAAACCTTGGATTTACCCTTCAGCGTCAGGAAAGTTTTGCAAAAGCATTACAGCAGTCGATTAAATTTTCAGCAGAGATAGAAAACTTTTTAAAAGAAAGGCACATTGTGGCTCCGGAGGATACAAGTGCAATTAATGTTTTTAATACCCTTGAGGAGGCTAAGCGATATTATGATCTCATAGCCATGATCAAACTCTTCTTTTGGGTGGTTGGGATCTGTACGATCATTGCAGGTGTGGTTGGTGTAAGTAATATAATGCTCATCATTGTAAAGGAGCGCACCAAGGAAATAGGAATCAGGAAGGCTATTGGAGCTCAGCCATGGTCAATCATTGGGATGATCTTGCATGAATCAATTTTTATTACGGCCTTTGCCGGATTCCTTGGGCTCATAACGAGTATGGGCCTACTGGAGATCATCGGGCCCAATGTGGAGATCGATTATATCGTTAACCCGTCCGTGAATTTTAACGTAGCACTCACTACCGTTTTTGTATTGATCGCGGCAGGAACCCTGGCAGGGTTTTTCCCCGCATGGAGAGCTGCCAAGATAAGACCTATAGAAGCACTTAGAGAAGCATAGCAATGTTTAGTAAAGACCGTTGGAGCGAAATATTGGAAGCTTTGAGCAGTAATTGGTTTAGAACCTTGCTTACTGCTTTTGGAGTGATCTGGGGGATCTTTATCCTGGTCATTTTGCTGGCGGCTAGCAAAGGCCTTGAGAATGGAGTGAAATCGGATTTTGGGGATACAGCTACGAATACGATGTTCATGTGGACCCAGACGGTGTCAAAACCTTATAAAGGTCTGCCGAAGGGTAGAAGATTCCGATATCGAATGGGCGACGTGCAAGCGATAAAGGACAATGTGCCCAATTTAAGATTTGTTTCTCCACGGAATCAATTGGGCGGTTTTGGCGGCAGCAACAATGTCGTGAGGGGCTTAAAGACCGGGGCCTTTAATGTATATGGAGACTATCCTGAGATCATTCAGCAACAGCCAATGGATATCACCAGTGGGCGTTTCATCAACTACGGCGACATTAAGGAGAAGCGAAAAGTAGCCGTTATCGGGGAAGGAGTAAAAACCAGTATGTACGATCTGGGCGAAGAACCAATTGGTACTTACATCAAGATCAATGGCGTGAATTTCGTGGTAATTGGAACCTATAAAAAGAAATCACAAGGAGGTGACAGTGAGGAGGATCAAAAAGAGATATATGTGCCATTTACAGCTTTCTCCCAGGCCTTCAACCAGGGTGACAGAGTGGGTTGGATGGCGATCACCGCAGAGGATGGTTCTTCGATCACTCAATTGAAAGAACAGATCTTCGATGTTATCAAACAACGACATACAATCCATCCTGAGGATGACAGGGCGATTGGGAATTTTGACCTTTACCAGCAATACATGCGTATCGAAGGCCTTTTTACGGCACTTACGCTCATCGCTTATATCGTTGGGTCACTAGTATTGATATCCGGGATCATCGGTATTAGTAATATCATGCTAATCGTAGTGAAGGAACGCACCCAGGAGATAGGGATCAGGAGGGCTTTGGGAGCCACACCCTGGTCTATCAGAGGCCAAGTGCTGCTCGAGTCATTGTTCCTAACGATTATTTCAGGGATGGTAGGTATATCTTTTGGTGGATTCATCATTTACATTATCAATAAGGTATTGGAATCGGTAGGGCCTGTGGATATGTTCGCGAACCCTAGCGTCAATATCGGAGTTGTGATAACTGCCTTAGTCATTTTAGTAATTTCAGGATTGGCCGCTGGGCTGATACCTGCCCAAAACGCAATAAAAGTAAGACCGGTTGACGCGCTGCGGACCGAATAATCATCAATCTAATTACCCATGAAAAAAACAATTACCGTCATTATTCTCATTTTAATAGTGATCATCTTCAGTGGCTTCCTTTATTACTTCTGGCAGAAGAATCAGCAGGATCCTGTGATCTATGAAACCGAACAAGCCTCTGTGGATACAATTGTAAAGAAAACTGTAGCAACGGGAAGTATCGTTCCGAAGGAAGAAGTATTAATTAAGCCGAATATCTCCGGGATTATCGACGAGATTTACGTGGAAGCGTGAGATATCATCACGAGTGGAGATCTAATAGCACGAGTAAAAGTAGTTCCAAATATCAATACGCTAAACTCAGCCAGGAATAATATCCAGGCTGCGAGAACTTCTGTGGAGACTGCACGGCTGGCGCTGGAAAGTGAGAAGAATATCTACGAGCGACAGAAAGAACTCTTCGAAAAAGGTGTGATCTCGGCCAACGAGTTTGATAATGCTCAACTGGCCTATACCCAGGCGGAACAAAGATTCAGTCAGGAAAAAGTGGGGCTTACCGGAGCACAGCAAACATTCGATATCGTAAAGACCGGAACAACTCGTGGTCTTGGTACGATTGCGAATACCGAGATTCGTGCCACGGTATCCGGGATGG
>JASJCA010000017.1 GCA_030066215.1 Rhodobacter sp.
CATCGCTCACCGCGGTCTGGAACCCCGCACAGAGGTCGGCGCGGTCCTGGCGCGAAATCCCGCCCTGCTCGGCCACCAGCGCGTCGCGGGCGCGCAGCACGGCGGTCTTGAGCCCGGAAAACGACAGATCGCAGCCCGGTCGGTCCAAAAGCGGCCGCGGCAGGGCAAACCGGCCGGGGTCGCCGGCCGCCGCCTCGGCCTCGACGGCGGGGCCGCCGGGCTGCGGCAGGCCGAGAAGCTTGGCGATCTTGTCGAAGGCCTCGCCGGGGCTGTCGTCGATGGTGCCACCGAGGCGGGTGAAGCGGTCAGGACCATGCACGGTCAGAAGCTGGCAGTGGCCGCCCGAGACCAAAAGCGTCAGGTAGGGTAAGGCGAGGCCGTCGGTCAGGCGCGGGGTCAAGGCGTGCCCGGCCAGGTGGTTGACGCCGATCAGCGGCTTGGCGGTGGCGGCGGCCAGCCCCTTGGCGCACATCACGCCGGCCAGCACACCGCCGATCAGGCCGGGGCCGGCGGTCACCGCGATGGCGTCGACGTCCGCCAGCGCCAGGCCGGCCTGCGACAGGGCCTCTTCAACACAGTGATCGAGCATTTCGGTATGGGCGCGGGCGGCAATTTCAGGAACCACGCCGCCGTAAGCCGCGTGCAGGTCGGTCTGGCCGTAAACGACCCTCGACAGGATCTCTGGCGCCTCTCCCGGGTTATGGCGCACGACGCTGGCGGCGGTGTCGTCGCAGCTGCTTTCGAGCCCGAGGAGTGTCAAGGTATCGGACATGCGCTCGCCGGTTGCGTGGGGTTGAGGCGGCAGGTAACACCTGTCCCCAATCCGTTCAATGCCGGTGGAGCCCCGCGACGTGCCCGGTCCCCCTGCCCTTCTGTTGACTCGGCCGCACGCTCAGGCGGAGCGATTTGCAAGCCATTGCAAGGCGGTTCTGGGATCGGACCTGCGCGTGGTGATCTCGCCCGTTCTGCGGATCGAGCCGCGGGACGCATTGGTGGATTTGACTGGCGTCGCGGGGGTGGTGTTGACCTCGGAGAACGGGGTGCTGGGGCTGCCGCGGACGGTGCCAGAGGGGCTGGTGGCCTATTGTGTGGGCGATCGGACGGCAGACGCGGCGCGGGCGTCGGGACTGAGCGCGGTGTCGGCCGGCGGTGCGATCGAGGATCTGGCGGCTCTAATCCGGAACGATGCGCTGACCGGGCCCTTGCTGCATTTGCGCGGGGCGGAGGTGCGCGGGGATCTGCCAGCGATTTTGGCAGGAACGGGAGCGGAGCTGCGGGAGGTCGTGGTCTACGACCAGGTGCCGCTCGATTTAACCGCCGAGGCGAAGGGCGTTTTGTCGGGCACGGCACCGTTGGTGGCGCCTCTATTCTCGCCGCGCTCTGCAGCGTTGCTCGGCACGGCGGCCCAGGGGGCGGCGGCGCCATTGTGGCTGGTGGCTCTAAGTCCGGCGGTGGCGGAGGCCTGGAGAGGGCCGGAGCCGGCGCTGTTGCGGATCGCCGACCGGCCGGATGCGGCGGCGATGACGGAGCGGCTTGTGACGATTTACACCGGGAACGCGGCTTGAGGCGGTTTGACCCGCGGGCTAAGTTGCGCGGGTGCGACGGGCCTGCGGGGCCCGGGCAAGAGATTCGGAGGGTCCCCGGGGCGTGGCGAAATCAAGAAGGTCGAAGGCAAAGGGGACGGATCGCACGCCGGAGGACGGCGGGAATACCGACGAGTCCCAGGTCGTAGAGACGCCGGACCAAGCAGCAGAGGGTGACACGGGCGCGGAGGCGCCGCCGGACGCAACCGAGCAGGTTAACGCGGAGGCGGAGGCGCCGGAGGACGCTGCCGAGCCCTTGCACGAAGGCGCGGGGACGCCGACAGATCTCGCCGAACAGACCGACATCGATGCCTCGGGCACGGATGAGCCCTGGAGCCCCAGCGAGGCCTATGACGAGGATTTGGGCGGGGCGCCAGAGGCAAGCGACCCAAACCTACAAGACGACACCGCGGCAGAAGGTGAGCCGGTCGACCTCACGACGGAAGACCAAGACATAGACGCGTCTGCGGACGAGTTGGCGGACGGGTCAGAGGCGCCGGAGGCCGTCGGCGAGGTCTATTCCGAGCAGGAGAGCGACGCTGCGGTAGCCGCGGAGGCGGCATCAGAGCCGACCGCGCCGACGCCCGTTCCCGCGGCCCCGCCTGCCCCGCGATCGCGCAGCCCGTTTCCGATGATCCTCGGCGGGATCGTGGCAGCAGTCATCGGAGCGGCGGCACTCTATATCAGCGCAGATCGCGGGTGGATTGTTCTCGGCAGCCCCGAGACGGCCGAGATGCGCGCCGATATGGAAGTGCAGGCGGCGCGCATTACCGAACTTGAGGCGGCTCTGAAAGGGGCTGCGGCCGAAATCGTGGCGCTTCAGGGCGCGCAACCGGATTTGAGCCCGGTGACCGGGGCGCTCGACGCGGTGCAGAATTCGGTGGCCGACGTCACGGGCAGCGTGACGGAGGTCGCCGGCCAAGTGGCGGCGCTGGCGGCGCGTCTAGACGACACCGATGCGCGGCTCGGCGAGGTCGAGACCCAGCCGATCCCGGAAGCGGAGCTGCCCGCAGAAGTGGTCGCTGCGTTCGAGCGGCAGATGGACGATATGCAGGCCTCGCTGGACGACCGGTTTGCCGGCATCCAGGACGCGCTCGGCGGTGAGGTTGCGGCGATCGAGACGGCGCTGACCGACAAACTGTCCGAGATTGAGGCGGCACAGGCGGCCGCGGCCGACGCCGAAGCGGCAGCCAAAGCGGCTGCCCAGGCCGCCGAGGCGCGGGCCGCACTGGCCGAAGTCGAAGTGGCGCTCGACACCGGCGGCGGCTTTGCCGAGGCGCTGGCGGCGCTGTCCGAGACGACAGGCGACGCCGCCCCGGCGGCGTTGGCCGATCACGCCGAGGAGGGCATTGCAACTCTGCAGGCCCTAAAAGACGGTTTTCCGGATGCGGCGCGCGCGGCGTTGTCGGTATCGATCGCCCCCGATCCCGAGGCGGGCACCTCCGGGCGGCTCGGAGCGTTCCTGCGTACCCAGCTTGGCGTGCGCTCGCTGGAGCCGCGCGCAGGCGATGACCCGGATGCGGTGCTGAGCCGGGCCGAGGCCGCGTTGGGCGGCGGCGACCTTGCCGGTGCCATGGAACTGATCGCGGCCCTTCCCGAAGACGGCCGGGCGGCCTTCGAAGACTGGATCCGGCAAGCCGAGATCCGGATGGCGGCTTTGGCGGCGGCCGGGGCGATCTCGGACCAAATCATCGCGGATTGAGGACGGCAATATGCTCTGGTCGCTTATCAAGGTCATCCTGTTCGTCGTCATCATCGCGGCACTGACGCTGGGCGCCGGGTCGCTGATGGAAAGCGACGGCGGCATCCGCGGCGCGCTTTTCGGCTGGGAATTCAACCTCGGGCCGCTGCAATCGGTCATCGCGATGGTGGTGCTGGTAACAGCGGTTTGGCTGTTTCTGAAGCTCTTGGGCCTGGTTGTGGCGTTTCTTCGGTTCCTGAACGGGGACGAGACCGCGATCAGCCGCTGGTTCGACCGAAACCGCGAGCGCAAGGGGTTTCAGGCGCTGGCAGACGGGCTGATGGCGTTGGCCTCGGGCGAGGGGCGCGTGGCAATGCAGAAGGCGGCGCGGGCCGAGCGGTTCCTCCGCCGACCCGAGTTGACCAACCTGATCACCGCGCAGGCGGCCGAGATGTCGGGCGACCGCAAAAAGGCCGAGGAAGTCTATAAACGCCTCTTGGAGGATGAGCGCACCCGTTTCGTCGGCGTGCGCGGGATCATGAAGCAGAAGCTCGGCGAGGGTGACACCGACATGGCGCTGAAGTTGGCCGAGAAGGCCTTTGCGCTGAAGCCGCGACACGAAGAAACCCAGGACGTGCTGTTGCGGCTGCAGGCCGAGTCGGCCGACTGGACCGGGGCGCGAAAGACCCTGGGCGCGAAACTGAAGCACGGTGCGTTGCCACGCGACGTGCACCGGCGGCGCGACGCGGTTCTGGCGATCAGCGAGGCGTCGGACGTGGTGGCCGAGGGCAAGACGGTCGAAGCCCGCGAAGCGGCGATCGAAGCGAACCGCCTGTCGCCCGATCTGATTCCGGCAGCGGTGATGGCGGCGCGGGGTTATATCGAACAGGGCAAACCGCGTTACGCCACCCGGGTAATCAAAAAGGCCTGGGAGGCCGCGCCTCACCCCGATCTGGCCGCGGCCTTTGCAGAGATCGCGCCGGACGAGACCCCGACGGCAAGGATCAAACGGTTTGGGGCGTTGACGGCGCTGAAACCGGACCATGCCGAGACCAAGATGCTGCTGGCCGAATTGCAGATCGCGGCCGAGGACTTTCCGGCCGCGCGCAAGGCGATGGGCGATCTGGCCACCGAGGATCCGACCGCACGGTCGCTGACGATCATGGCGGCCATCGAGCGCGGCGAAGGTGCCGACGACGCGGTGGTGCGCGGCTGGCTGGCGCGGGCGCTGACCGCCTCGCGCGGGCCGCAATGGGTCTGCGGTGCCTGCCAGAACATTCATGGGGCCTGGGCGCCGGTCTGTTCCAATTGCGGCGGCTTCGACACCATGGCCTGGCGCGTGCCGGCCGAAGGCGAAGTGGCGATGCCGGGATCGGCCGAGATGCTGCCCTTGCTGGTAGGCCAGCCCGAGGCGACGGAAACCGAGATCGCTGAGGTGGCGGTCGAGGCCGAGGTGGTTGAGTCGCCGGTTGAGGGGTTGGCGGCGGAGGTCGCCGCCGAGGCCGAGCCCGGCCCGGTGCCCGAGGTTGTCGAGGACGACGCGCCGGCCAAGGCCTCATGACGCCCTGGCCGGCGCGGAATACCTGACACACACACAACGACCCGCCGTGCCGCTGCCGATTGTCGTCGGCTGCGCCAGCCCCCTGGCGCACACACGGCGGGCCTTACCAATGTCCGGCGCTGGGGACACCGGCCACCGATATTTCCCAGTTGCCCGGGACGCCGATATTTATGACAATCCAAACGTCCGGGATGAATGGGAAAACTCGGCCGTGTTTCCCCTGGGCAAGCCGAAACCCGATTGGAGCCCCGATGTCTGTCGTCGCGCGTTACCTGAAAAAGCACACCGAAACGCTGGTGAAGGATGTCGGGCTGGAGGCCGCCTGCGCGATCACCGGCAAGTCGAAGGCGACGCTGGGGCGGTATTACTCCGACGCGCCCGAGCACGGTGACCGGTTCATGCCCGTGGATGCCGTGGCTCTGCTGGAAGAGGCGTCGAGCTATCCGCATATCACCGCGGCCTTGTCCGAGCTCAGGGGGATCACCCTGAGCTACGACGAGGACCGCAAGAACATCCGCCGCGGCGGGGTGAACGCGGATGTGGTGGCGTTGAGCCAACGCTTTGCGATGCTGATGGGCGAATACAACCAGTCGATCGAGGACGGGGTGATCACCATCAACGAGGCCAAGCGGCTGTTGCGCGAGACGCTGGAATTGCAGCGGGTGCTGTTGGACATGAAGCTGCATCTAGAGAAAGAATCAGTGCAGTGACGCCCTAAAGCAGGGTGCGCTCGACGAACCAATAGGCGCCGACCGCGGCGATGGCGAGGGAGGCGGGCGTGGTGATGCGGCTGCGGTACCAGGGTTTCCTGCCGAACCAGTAGCCCACCGCAAAGAAGGCCACGCCGATCACAAAGAGCTGGCCGAATTCAACGCCCAGGTTGAAACCGATCAGGCCGGTGAGAAAGCGCGCCGGGTTGAGGCCGATATCGCCCAGCACGCTGGCGAAACCGAGCCCGTGCAGCAAGCCGAATCCAAAGACGATCGCCGTGCGCCATGGGGTGATGTTCTTCGAGAACACGTTTTCAACCGCAACATAGACGATGGAGGCGGCGATCAGCGGCTCGACGATATCCGGCGACAGGCGCACGTAGCCGAGGACGGCGAGCGCCAGGGTCACGGTATGCGCCAAGGTGAAGGCGGTGACCTGATAGAGCAACGGGCGGAATTTGAGCGAGAAGAAAAACAGGCCCAGAACAAAGAGGATGTGGTCAAGGCCCTTGGGCACGATGTGTTCGAAGCCGATCACGATGTAGCGGCCGAACGCGGTGAGCATCGCTTCTTGCGCGACGGCGTCGCGCGGCAACTCGGCGCTGAGCTGTCCGTCGGTGAGATAGGCGGAATAGCCGTCCTCGCCACCGCCCTGGCGTACCACCAGCGGCCCATAAGCTGCAATCCAGCCCACCGTGACGGACGATCCGTCGGGCGGCAGGGCGGCTATCAGGCTGAGCCGGCTGTCGCGAGGGAGGTCGAGGTCGCCTGGCTCGGGAATCTCCACCGCGGCGATCTCGGGAGACAGATCGGCGCCGCCGGCGCGCAGGATGAAGCCCTGGCGAAGCTGCGCCCATCGGCCGCGCAGGGCGGCTTCGAGATCGTCCGACCCCAGGGCGCGCAACGCATCGTATCGGTTGGCCTCGGGCGCCGCGTCGGTGTTGTCGAGGCCCTGCAAGTCGATGCCGGCGACCATCGATTCCAGGGCCAGTTCGACGTCGAAGCGTACTTCGTCGGCGCCAACCGTCACATCCGCGATGGCAGGTCGGATTTCATGGGCGGCGGAGCCTGCGGCAGCCGCGACCAGGATCACAAGGCCGAGCGCCAGCCGTGCGACGCTTGACACTGCGGCCCTCCATGACAGCTTGGCCATTGTCAGCTCTCCCAGGATCCCTGCCATGCGCCTTCACATCATTTGTTTCGCTTTATGCGCCCTATTGGCCTTGCCTGGCCGCGCGCACGAATTCTGGATTTCACCGCAGACATATACCGTAGCGCCGGAAGCGCAAATCCTGGCCGACATTCGCGTTGGACAGACCTTCAAGGGGTCCGCCTACTCTTTCATTCCCCAGCAATTCAAACGCTTCGATCTTGTGCAGGGCGATCGTGTGATCCCGGTTACTGGCCGGATCGGCGACCGGCCGGCCTTGGCGATGGATGCGCCGGGGGACGGCCTGGTGACCGTGGTACACCAGACCTCGGACTTCTTTTTGACCTACCGCGAGGCCGAGAAGTTCCTCAATTTCATCACCGAGAAGGATTTCGCCTGGGTCTTGGCCGACCACGAGGCCCGCGGCCTGCCCGACGCCGGCTTTCGCGAACGCTATAGCCGCTACGCCAAGAGCCTGATCGCCGTGGGGTCCGGAGCTGGCGCCGACCAAGAGGTCGGGCTTCTGACAGAGATCATCGCTTTGGCCAATCCGTTCACCGACGATCTGTCGGACGGTCTGCCGGTGCAGGTGCTCTACCAAGGCGCGGCGCGGGCTGATGTCCAAGTCGAGGTCTTCGCCAGGGTGCCGGATGGCGCGGTCACGGTCATGCAGACCCGGACGGACAGCGAAGGCTACGCCATGATCCCGGTTGAGGCCGGCAGCGAATACCTGGTGGACGCGGTCGTGATGCGCCCATTGGACCCGGTGGCCGAATCCGACCCGGTGTGGGAATCGCTTTGGGCCTCGCTGACCTTTCAGGTGCCTTCGGATTGAGCGCATGTACCGGACCCGGGCGCCAGTGATGAAACGGGCCGCGACAGACCCGGAACTGCCCGATTCCCGGGCATCAGCCACCATCCCCTCCCCCGGATTGGCGGCATAATGCTGCACTGCAGCAGAATGTGGTTGCAATCCCACACGATCTGACGCCCCGTTCCGGCGGAGGTGCGCCATGACCGGACATGTCATTACCATCGCACAGCAAAAAGGCGGGTCGGGGAAGACGACGCTTGCCATAAACCTGGCGCTGCGCTTCGCCATACAGGGCAAGTCGGTCGCGCTGCTGGACACCGATCCCCAAGGCAGTCTGGGCCGCTGGTTCATGACGCGACACACGCGGTTGGGCGATGTCGGCGGGCTGGACTTCGGCACGGCCAGCGCCTGGGGCGTGGCCTATGAATGCGACAAACTGCGAGGGCAGCATGATCTTGTGATCGTCGACACCCCGCCCAAGATCGACGCCGACCTGCGCCCTGCCCTCCGCGCCGCCGATTTGGTGCTGGTGCCGGTGGCGACCAGCCAAGTGGATCTTTGGGCGACGGAAGGTGTGTTCGATTTGGCGCGGCGCGAGGCGACGCCGGCGATGATCGTATTGAACAGGGCGCCGCCGCGGGCCCGGCTGACGGCACAGGTGCGCGCCGAGATCGACGCGACGGTGACGCCGCGCCTTGCCTCAGCATTGGGCAACAGGGTCGCATTCGCCGAGGCGTCGGGCCTTGGGCTCGGCGTCGCGGAATTGGCGCGCTCCGGTCCAGCGGCCAGGGAAGTCGAAGCGCTGGCCGCCGAGGTCGAAGCGGTGTTGACGGCAGAGCCCGAACACGCCCTGGCAGGGTAGATCGCGTTGATCCTCGGTGGACGCCGACTCGACTGGTTCTGGGCTTGTCGCGGCGGTTCAGTGCTTGGTGAGCTGGGTTGCCCGCCGCGTTTCCGCGCCAAATCCAAGGTCGTCCAGCGATGAAGTGGGGTGGTGCCCTATCGGCTGCTCCCACTCCCGGCCCAGAGAAGCCCAAGCAGCATCGACGCGACGCCCGCGGCGATGCCGATCCAGCCGAAATACCATAGCCGGCCGGCGAACGCATCCTCGGCGAAGGAGGCAGCGAATTGCGCCTTGCCATACCCCGCCGCGATGGCACTTACGACGATCAACGCCACGCCAACCCCGATCCGCCACCAACGCGTCCGCCGCACCGACAAAAGGCCGATGATAAGACCTACGGCAACACCAACCCAGGCGGTCTGTCCGGCCCACCAGGGATGGGCCCCGAGCCACTGGCTGACGCCCAGCATGGCCGCGGCAAGCGGTAGGATCGCGGCGACGATCACCGTGGCCGCCAGGGTGAACGCATTGTGGCGGGTCATGTCAGCGCTTCCTTCCCCTTGGCGGCGGTCGAGTATCGGCACCGATTTCGTGTGCCACACCGACCCTTGCATATCACAATGCAGGATGTCGCAGTTCCGTGACGAACTGCGGGCCATCTGGGGAAAAGTCGCAGAGGCTGATTAGAAGATCGCGTCCAACCCACCGCGGATCTTGATCGCGATCTGCCGCGACATTGGATCCATCGTCATCACCTTGGCGGCGGCACGCTCCAGAACGCTGCCGTTCTGCATTGCCTCCATTCGCACCGCATAACCCGCCGGGCCGATGTCGACGACCGCAATCAGGCGGATCAGAAGCACGAGGTAGGCGAAGACAAGGATGTGCCAAACCGGCAGCCAACGGCGTTCCGTTTTGATCCGGGCAATTTCGAGCCCGTCGTGATTAAAGCTCACCACCGAGGCCGAGCGGCGGTATTCGCGGGCGGCACGGTCGGCGACGGGGCGGAGGGCATTCAGGAAACGCAGCATCTATGGCTCTCCAGTCAGAGGCCCGTCTATACACGCGAGTCGCGGCGGTTTTGAGGCGGCTTTGCGGCCTCAGGGTCCGAAACGGCGCCGCTCGACCAGAGGCGAGCCGACGCGCGCGCGGGTGACCAGGAAAAGATCGCCATATTGCAGCGGCGGCGGTTCGGGCGCGGCGATGGCATCCCAGATCGACTGTAAATTGCCCTTGTTGCCGACCCAGACGATGGTCTTGCCTGCGCCAGCGGCCATCAGCCTGGCTGCCGGATTCTCCGCCGGTAGCCGTTGCACGGTCAGGCCGCGGGCCGCCGCGAGCGGCGCAGCGGTGTCGAGGTTGCGTTGGATGCCGGGGGAATAGATCGCGTCAATCCGAACGCCCTGCAGCGCGGCGACAAGCGCTTCCGCGCGGGCCTGGCCGGTGGCATTGAGGTCTTCGCCGGTGCGGTCCGCATGGCGCAGGATGATCAGGGTCGTGGCCTGCGGAACGGCCACGTTGCCGGGTGCGGCGCAGGCGGCCATAAACAAGGTCAGGGCAAGTAAGAAGCGGCGTTTGATCATTCGGCATCCTTCGTTTGTGTCGAAGCGTAGCGAGGGCGTCGTGGCGGGTCTAGATCGGGGCGCGCAAGGCGGCCACATACAGCCCCGACGACGGCTGAAGCGCCGCGTAGCTCCGCGACCCTTCCGGCCGTACTGATTGGCCGTCGCGCAACAATACAACCCAGGCACGAGCATTAACCAGAATCGCTCTCGCCGCCCTAATCTCGCCACAAATCCGTGCCATAGTCGCCCTGTTCGGTGGGGGTGTCCGAACGAGGCTGCCATGTACGATTGGGAAACCAACGGATTGTCCCCGGATCAGGCGCATTGGTCAAAATGGACCGCCCGCCCCCGGAAGACGATCAAAACCAACAACTACCTCTCGGCATTGGTCTTCGCGATGTCCGCCTTTGTGGTGGCCGCGAATTACGGGTCGCTGGTGTAAGGGTTCCGAGACCGGCGGGCCCTTCGGGGCCTGCCAATTGCAGTGCGCCGCGAACGGGATTGGGACCCGTTCGCGGCGATGTCTTTGTGGCCGTTGCGCGGCTAGCCCTCATAGCAACAGGACCCAGGTCGGTGCAGGAGCGGAAACTGTCTGTTTCCAGCATCCCGTAGGACCCTGCCGCCGCATTTCCGCCACATTTTGGTGCCAATCGGGTCACAATCTGGGTGGGGCCAGAGGGGGCTGTCATGAGCTATTGGGACGACGCGAGCCGGGTCCGCGACCAAGAGCACTGGTCGAAATGGGATGGCCGGGTGTCACGCGCCGAGCGAACGAGCGAAACGCTGGACGACGTCCGCGCGTGGTGGGCGGATGTGCGCACGGTGATGTCGGAGATTTGGCAAAAGCTCCGCGGCCAACGGCGGACTGGATGAGATCATCGCGGCGGCCGCGGCGGCCACGCAATGCCTAGTCGGCCACATGCGGCCGGAGGGAGAGACCGATGCTGCCCCGGCCGATTTCAATGCACCCGGGTCGCGCGACATCGACGGCGGCCGGCCCCGCACGGTGCAAGGGGCCGCCCGCTGGTTTTTTTGCGTTAGGCGAGTTGGATGTTCGTCGCCGCCGAGCGGCCATCGCGGCCGGCTTCGACGTCATAGGTCACTTTCTGGTTGTCGGCGAGGCCGGTCAGCCCGGCACGTTCGACGGCCGAGATGTGGACGAACACGTCCTTGCCGCCCTCGTCGGGGGCGATGAAGCCGAAGCCTTTGGTGGCGTTGAACCATTTCACGGTGCCTGAAGCCATGCGTGAAGTCTCCTGTTTTAGATGCTGCCCGCGGGATGCGGCAGCCCGGCTCGTGTCGTCTTTGATCGAGAGACTGACAGCCGATGACGGAGACAGTGGTCGATAGAGAAGAACGGTCGCGGGGCGGCGTATGGGGCGGATCGACGGGGAATGCAAGAGAAATCGGCGCGCGGTGGTGGGGTGGCCAGATCTGGAAAGGGGCTAAGCCATTGGAATCCTTGTTGACTGTGCTAGCATGGGTGAGGGCGGGAGACGCGAATCCGGATCTCTGGCCGGGGCGACGGGGGGTGACCTTTGCTGGGGCAGCGTTGGGTATTGCCTCGGTGCGTTAGACCCAGGGTGACGGGCGCGACCGTGTTTTTTACCGTGGCGTTGGCGGAGCGAGGGTCGGATTTGTTGGTACGCGAGGTGGACCGGTTGCGCACAGCCGTGCGGGTGGTGCGGGCGGAGCGGCCGTTTGATGTGGATGCGTGGGGTGAGCGGCGTCTCGGAACCGGTCCGGCGAACCGTTTCAGCCGCGAACGGGCGGAGCCCTGCATGCGGTTTGGACGTTGCCGGACAGGGACCGGTAGTTTTCGACGTGGTGGCGGTTGATCAAGGGACGGTTAGCGGCGGGATTGGTGGCAGCGATGGCAACGTCGGCCAGCAAAGTTGCCAAATCGGAGAACGGGGATTTGGCAGCGCCCGTTTTGGGAGCATCACGTCCGGAATGATGCGGATTACGACGCGCATGTGCGGTATTGTTGGATCGACCCGGTGAAGCATAGATTGTTTGAGCGGGCAGTCGATTGGCAGTGTTCGTCGATCCACCGGAGATATCGGGACAGGTCGGGTCGATCCGGAATTCGCAGGAGAGGTCACCGATGGCGATTTCGGGGAACCGGCGTGGTAGGGTGGGTGAACCCGCGCGGAGCGCGCCCACCCTACTTGCTAAGGTGAGTTCCCGAAAGTCGATTGCGGCAAGGCCAAGCGGCCAAAGACAAAATCTGAGCACGCAACAGCCCAAAAGCCGCTGCTATTTGATGTCAAGGTGAATTGCTGTAAGATTCTTTCCATCGTATCGGGGGATATGAGATGTCTGTTCTTTTTTCGTTCCTGCTTGGTTGCCTTTTCTTTCTCGCCTTGATTCAGGTCATTAACTTTTTGAGTCGCAGAAAGAAGTGGAATGCGCGCGCCCAGTGGGATCTGACTGCGGGTGAAGAGCTTCATTTAAAGTCGGCTTCAATCGCCAGTGATCTGGCTCCACTGTTTTCACGGCTCGATATGTCCGGCGCCAAGATTTCGGTTGTTGGGGGGGATGGTTCTTACATACGTTCGTCCAGAAGGCGGCAGATGCGGCGGATGGTCAGATCATGGACTAAGGCGGGCGCCCATGTCACTTACATACTGCACGATCCGAGCAAACGTACGGAAACGTTGTTTAGTGAATTTGCCGAGCAGATTTCCACGAGCGGACATGCCGGCAGCCTCACGGTGGTTTTGGCCCCGAAGGAATGCCGGAATGATGAGTCAGCGGTCCTCCTTGCCGACTACAGGAACCACCATCCTACGGTTTATGTGGGCCCGTCAGGACGGGCTTTGTGGCTAGAGGGGCTGCATCCGGACAACTCTGTATTTGCTTACAATATTCGTTACATTCCACCCTCGGCTGTAACAGAGTCCGCCAACTCAAAGGCAACTTTCAAAAAATATCTTGAAGCCATTGAGAAAATGGAGGACATCTGCCAAGCGGCTTGAGTTGGGGGTGCTGGTGGACGAACAGGCATTGTTAAAGTTTGTTGGTCTCGTAGCGATGTACGTGGCGATGAGCATTCTGACGATTGGTAGCCTTTCCCTTTCAAATGCTATCTCTCAAAAGGTCTTCGAGCCCAACCCGAAGAATGGCGGAAAGCCTCCACCGGGCTCAAAAGAGTCGCCTTACAAATATGACGAGGGCCCTGCCGGTCTTCTCCGGGCGACGATTCAGAATTACTCAAACAAAGTTTTCCGGTATTATCTTACCGTTTCAATTTTGGTATTCACACCAATCGCTTTGGATTTAACAAAAGACTTCCTTGGCGCGCACAGGTACAATGACGGCGTAATATTTTTCTGGGGAAGCCTGAAATTTCTCAATCCGATAATTGAGCTGGTACCACCATTCTGCCTTGGCGTCTCGATGGTATATTGTTTAGCTGTTGTGTTCAGGGCGTCATCATTCAAATCACTTTGGATAGAAATAGTTGATACCGGGTAGTTTATATTCTTTGCAGAGTTTTGGACATATGACCGTAAGCTCAGATTGCGACGCCCGGGACCCGGGAAAGAAGTCTATGCCCTCGTCTTCTCGGTCACCATGAAGCCTTAGCCCGGGTATCAGCAAGAAGTCGCCGCCCTAGCGGCTGAATTTTTTGTGCTTCAGACGCTTCGGCTCCACTGCCTCCGGTCCCAGCCTCCGCTTCTTTTCTTCCTCGTAGTCCTCGAATTTGCCCTCGAACCACCCCACCTACTCCAAACGCTCCGCGATCCACAGCTTGATCAGCGCCTGGCGGGTGATGCCGAGATGGGCGGCGCGGGCATCTAGGCCGTCGACCATCCAGGCGGGGAAGTCGACGTTGACGCGGCGGGCGGCGAGGTTGGGGCGGGTGGCGCGCGACAGGTCGAGGGCGCGGGTGACGTCCTCGCCGTCGTCGAATGCACGGTCCAGGTCACGGGCTTTCATAAAGCGTCGTCTCCTCTCGTCGGGCGCGGCGGACCGAGATCAGGCGGATCGCCTCACCGCGCATTGTAAATAGGGCGGCCCAATGCCGGCCCCGTAGCTTTCCGATGGCCATCCAGCGCGGCTCTTCGACCGTCCGCGCCGGGATGACCAGAAGGCGTGGGTCGGACCAGAGCGCCTGGGCCTCGTCGAAGTCGATCCCGTGCTTGTCGCGGTTGGACGCGCTTTTGGCGGGGTCGAATTCGAACTTCATGGTGAAACATGGTTCAAAAAATGGATAATTTCAATCCAATTTTGACTCTCACCGGGAGAATTTCTTGTACTTGATCCGCTTGGGCTCCACGGCATCCGGCCCCAACCTCCGCTTCTTATCTTCCTCGTAATCCTCGAAGTTGCCCTCGAACCATTCCACGTGGGCCTCGCCTTCGAAGGCCAGGATGTGGGTGCAGATGCGGTCGAGGAAGAAGCGGTCGTGGCTGATGACGACGGCGCAGCCGGCGAAGTCGACGAGGGCGTCCTCGAGCGCGCGGAGGGTTTCGACGTCGAGGTCGTTGGTGGGTTCGTCGAGCAGAAGGACGTTGCCTCCGGAGCGCAGGAGCCGGGCCATGTGGACGCGGTTGCGCTCGCCGCCTGACAGGAGCCCGACCTTCTTCTGCTGATCGCCGCCCTTGAAGTTGAAGGTGGAGCAATAGGCGCGGCCGTTCACCTCGGCGTCGCCTAATTTGATGATGTCCTGGCCGTCGGCGATCGCCTCCCACACGTTGTGGTTGGGGTCGAGGTCGTCGCGGGACTGGTCGACGTAGCTGAGTTGCACGGTGTCGCCGTAGTCGATGGTGCCGCTGTCGGGCTGTTCCTGGCCGGTGAGCATGCGGAAGAGCGTGGTCTTGCCGGCGCCGTTGGGGCCGATGACGCCGACGATGCCGCCGGGGGGGAGCGAGAAGGAGAGGTCCTCGATCAGCTGCTTGTCGCCGAGGTGCTTGGCGAGGTTTTCGACCTCGATGACCTTGGAGCCCAAGCGAGGCCCGTTGGGGATGACGATCTGGGCGCGGGTGATCTTTTCGCGCTCGGATTGCTGGGCGAGCTCGTTGTAGCGGTCGATGCGGGCCTTTTGCTTGGCCTGGCGGGCCTTCTGGCCCTGGCGCATCCATTCCAACTCGCGTTCGAGGGTCTTTTGGCGGGATTTGTCTTCGCGGGCTTCCTGGGCGAGGCGCTTGGCCTTTTGTTCGAGCCAGGCGGAGTAATTGCCCTCGTAGGGGATGCCGCGCCCGCGGTCGAGTTCCAGGATCCAGCCGGTGATGTCGTCGAGGAAATAGCGGTCGTGGGTGACGATCAGGCAGGTGCCCTTGTAGTCGATGAGGTGCTGTTGCAGCCAGGCGATGGTCTCGGCATCGAGGTGGTTGGTGGGCTCGTCGAGAAGCAGCATGTCGGGGGCTTCGAGCAGGAGCTTGCAGAGCGCGACGCGGCGCTTTTCGCCGCCACTGAGGGTGTCGACGGAGGCGTCGTCGGGGGGGCAGCGCAGGGCCTCCATGGAGACGTCGATCTGGGCATCGAGGTCCCAGAGGTTTTCGGCGTCGATCTGGTCCTGGAGCTGGGCCATCTCGTCGGCGGTTTCGTCGGAGTAGTTCATCGCGAGCTCGTTGAAGCGGTCGAGCTTGGCCTTCTTGGCGGCGACCCCGAGCATGACATTGTCGCGGACGTTGAGGTTCGGATCCAGTTCGGGTTCCTGCGGGAGATAGCCGACCTTGGCGCCCTCGGCGGCCCAAGCCTCGCCGGTGAAATCCTTGTCTTGCCCGACCATGATCTTCATCAGCGTGGATTTGCCGGCACCGTTGACGCCCACGACGCCGATCTTGACGCCAGGTAGGAAGCTCAGGCGGATGTTTTCAAAGCATTTCTTGCCGCCGGGATAGGTCTTGGAGACGCCATCCATGTGGTAGACGTATTGGTACTTCGCCATGCTGAAACGCACCCCTGCATCCGATCAACCTGCGGCCTCTTAATGGAGATGTCCTGGCCTGGCAACGGCCGGTTCGGCCGCCCGCCTGCGCGTGTTGGCGCCCGAGAATTTGCTGGGTGTGAGGTCCGCAGAACACGTCCTGGAGACACCCGATTTGCTGACTGATGGCTCGGCCGTCCAGAAATTCCGCATGGTGTGGCCCGAGTGAGAAACAACCTGGGCAATGGGTTTGAACGGGTGGTTCAGTTGAGGTTGTAAGCCTGAGGGCGATTGACCTAAGTTCTACCAATTGTTGAGAGATAGAGGTGATTTATGTTGCAACGACTTGTCACCGCGGCGGCCGCATTTGCCCTTTCGAGTTTTGGCGCGGCGGCGCAGCAGAGCATGGCTGCAGACGAGCAATCCGCGCCGGGACTGTTGGTCATGAGCTACAATATCTGTTGGGATTGCCAATCGCCGCCGGGCGCCACGGCAGTGGTCGGGCGCGGGCTGAGCGGGAAATGCTACGTCACGCCCGAGCCGCGCGTCGACGGGCAGCGATCGACACTGTGTGCTGAACATATGGGCGCCGCGATCGACGGATTTCCGGCGCTCTACGGCGCGGCGAATTACGATTTCGTCGGACTGCAGGAGGCCAGCAATTGGGAGATCCTGCAGGATTGGGCGAAGGGCACGCTCGGCAAGCTCGAGGGCTTCGGCTGGAAGGACAATCGAAACGCCCAGATCGCGACATTCTACGACCCTGCGAAATACGACCTGGTTGATACGATCAACGGCGATCTCCGTTGGGGACGGCCGATGCAGATCAGCGTGTTCCGGGTGCAGGCAGACGGCAGTCACATCGTTTTTGTCAACCTGCACAACTGCCACCGCCGCGATCGCTGCTATTTCGATTACATCACCGAAAGAATCGGCCACCACGTGAACGACCACATCACCAAGACCGGCCGGACCTCGTTGCGGGGCATATTCGCCGAGGCCCGTGTGATCATGGTCGGCGACTTCAACGAGGCGGACTTTCCATACGCCGACGAGCACGGGTTCATGCCGGGGCCGATCACGTTCGACCCGCTCGCGGATGTCGATGCAGGGCAGTACGGACCGATAACGACGCAGGCGAAGCTGGCGGCGTCGCCGATCAGCTGCTGTGCGACCCACATACCCTGGAAGTGCTACGGCCACTCGTCCCAGTGTCGGCCGGGCGATTATGTCTTCGACAGTGTCAGGGCGGTCACCTCTGAGGTGCCGCGCAGCTACGACGTCAATCTGGTGCAATCGGATCATCTGCCGGTGATCGGGGTCCTGGATCCCGGCGGCACGCAATGACCCCCTGAAGGTGGCGTTTCGGGCGCGCGGGCGATTGACAGGGGTGGCCTGCCCGGCGTGAAACTCGGCCATGGTGTCTAATACCGTCATAGCGGGCCGCTGCGGGTTGCCCCAGGCGCGGGCGGGGCAGGTCGTCGGCCTGCTCGGCGGATCGTTCGATCCGCCGCATCAGGGGCATGTGCACATCACCAAGGCGGCGCTGCGCCGGTTCGCGCTGGACCGGGTCTGGTGGCTGGTGTCGCCCGGTAACCCGCTGAAACCCGAGGGTCCGGCGGCGTTGGAACGGCGGATGGCGGCAGCGCGGGCGGTGATGCGGCACCCAAAGGTCTCGGTCAGCGATATCGAGGCGAGGCTGAGCACGCGGTTCACCGCCGAAACGCTGCAGGGGCTCTTCAAGATCTACCCCGGGGTCCGGTTCGTCTGGCTAATGGGCGCCGACAACCTGGCATCGTTTCACGAGTGGCAACAATGGGAATGGATCATGCGAAATGTTTCCATCGGTGTTTTGGCACGGCCCGGCGACCGCCTCGCCGCGCGTTGCTCAAAGGCCGCAGCGCGATATCGAAATGCGATGCTAAGGGGCCGGGACTCATCACTTTTATCCTCCAGCCGCCCGCCGTCCTGGTGCTTTGTGAATGTTCCTATGGTAAACGTCTCGTCGAGTGACATTCGGGCTCGGGGCGATTGGGTGCGCTGAGGGCGGAATTGGGTAAGACGGGGCGCAATCGGGTCGATGGGTGAGCGGCAATCGGCAAAAATGGTAACCCGGCGGGCCGTGCTGGGCGGGCTGATGGGCAGCGTGGCCGGCGCAGCATTGGCGAACGCGCCCCTGACTTCGGTTCGGCCGCAGCCGCGCTCGTCCGAGGTGGTTCGGCGTTCGGCGCGCGCAGTCGACGATCTGATGGCCGAGGCGCGGCTATCCGGCAAGATCGGCTTTGCGGTGGCTGATGCACGCACCGGCGAGGTGCTGGAGGCGAAAAACCCGGTCCTGCCGCTGCCGCCGGCCAGCGTGACCAAGGCGATCACCGCGCTTTATGCGCTGGACCGGCTGGGGCCGGGCTACCGGTTCCGCACCCGGCTGGTGGCCGACGGGGTGTTGGCGAACGGGAGGCTCAAGGGCGACCTGATCCTGGTGGGCGGCGGCGACCCGACGCTCGACACCGATGCCTTGGGCGAGATGGCACGGCAGCTGAAAGCCGCCGGCCTGCGCGAGATCACCGGCCGGTTCAAGGTGCATTCGCGGGCCCTACCAACGATCCCCTCTATCGATCCCGACCAGCCGGCGCATGTGGGCTACAACCCAACGATTTCTGGGCTGAACCTGAACTACAACCGGGTGCATTTCGAATGGAAACGCCAGGCCGGCGGCTATGCACTGAAAATGGACGCCCGGGCGCGCAAGTACAGCCCGCAGGTGGCGATTGCCCGGATGACCGTGGTGAACCGCCGGCTGCCGGTCTACACCTACGCCGACAAGGGCGGCGCCGACCAGTGGACTGTGGCGAAACCGGCGCTCGGCAAGGCCGGCAGCCGCTGGCTGCCGGTACGCAAGCCCCAGATGTATGCCGCCGAGGTGTTCCAGACGCTGGCCCGCAGCCACGGCATCGTGCTGCCGCGTGCCGAGGTGGCCCGCGGCGCCGCGAACGGCACGGTGTTGGTGGCGCGGACCAGCGCGCCTTTGCGCGACATCCTGCGCGACATGCTGAAATGGTCGACCAACCTCACCGCCGAGGTGGTGGGGCTGTCGGCGTCCGCCGCTGGCGGCAAGGCACCGACTAGCCTGAAGGCCTCGGCCGCGGCAATGACCCGCTGGGCGAAGGGCGAGCTTGGGGTGAACAAAGCCAAATTCGTGGACCATTCAGGGCTGGGCGGCGCGTCGCGGATGTCGGCCGCGGACATGGTCAAGGCGCTGGTGCGCGTGCGCCGCGCCGGGCTATTGCCGCCGATCCTGAAAGACATCCCGATGCGCAACGCGAAGGGCGAGGTGCTGCCCAACCATCCGGTCAAGATCAAGGCCAAGACCGGGACGCTGAACTACGTGAGCGCGCTTGCAGGATACATGTCGGCGCAGGGCGGGCGCGAGCTGGCCTTCGCGATCTTCACCGCCGATCTCGACCGTCGGGCACAAATCGACAGGGCGGCGGACGAGGTGCCCGAGGGCACGCGGGCGTGGAAATCGGCCTCGCGCCGGTTGCAGCTGCGGTTGATCGAACGCTGGGGCGCGGCGCATACCGGGTGAAGGTCGGGTGCGTAGAGGGTTCGGACGTCATCATTGGTGGAGATCCTGCAGCTACGACGGGCGCGCGTCCTCGACGCCGTCACAGCGCCTGCACTCGCCTGCGATGGCGAGACCCGGCCGTCAGGATAAAGCTCGGCGCCTTCAATCGCGGAGTGTTAGTGGGACTTGCGGATGTTGTGCCGAAGATTCCCGGCGCAGACGTCTAGGATATGGGGCCGATGCTGGTGCGCCCTGAGCGGCACGGCGAGGAACTCGGGCGGAAGATCCTGCCGCGTATCGACGAGCGCGGGGCGGAAAAATTTCTGGGGGCAGGGTGCGCGCAGGATCTAGATCGTCAGATGCCGGGCGCGGGCGCCGCGTTCGATGGCGGCGGCGTTGAGGCGGTCAATCTGCAACTCATAGCGGATTTCGGCCAGAAACCGCAGCTCCTGTTCGCCTAAGAGCCCGTCGGCGGCCGCCACGTCGCAGGCCAGCGCATAGGCGGTCTCGTAGAGTTTCCGCGGCAGGCTGTCGCGGATCAGACCGAACAGCGCGTCGAGCCCGTCGACCTCGCTGAAGAGGTCGAAGACGATGGTCGAGACGCGCTTTAGCCGGTCCTTGTCGTAATCGGCGAAGACCGGCAGGTGGTCGACGACCGATTCGATGGTGACAAGCTCGGACGTACGGATGTTTTCGTCCGAGGCCGAGATCGCGATCATCACGGCGACCAGCGCATCCTGCGGCGAAAGAGAGGGGGTGTCGTCGGTCAAAGGGCCAGGTCCTCGGGCGGTCATGTTGCGGTGCAGCATATTGACGGGCACCGGGCGCGGCAATAGTCAGTGGCGTCTCTGAGAGGAAAGCCGACACCATGTCCGATCTGCGCGATGCCGCAATGCGTTCCAAGGCCTGGCCGTTCGAAGAGGCGCGCAAGCTGATCAAACGCACCAGCGGGACGGCGCCCGAGAAGGGCTATGTGCTGTTCGAGACCGGCTATGGGCCGAGCGGGCTGCCGCATATCGGGACCTTCGGCGAAGTGATGCGCACGACGATGGTGCGGCGCGCCTTCGAGCTGTTGTCGGACATCCCGACCAAGCTGATCTGCTTTTCCGACGACATGGACGGGCTGCGGAAGGTGCCCGGCAACGTGCCGAACCAGGCGCAGATGGCCGAGGACCTGCATCTGCCTCTGACGAAGGTGCGCGACCCGTTCGGCACGCACGAGTCGTTCGGCGCGCACAACAACGCGCGGCTGAACGCGTTTCTGGATTCGTTCGGGTTCGAGTACGAGTTCGCCTCATCGACCGAATACTACCGGGCCGGCCGGTTCGACGCGATGCTGCTGACCGCGCTGGAGCGCTTCGACAAGATCATGGAGATCATGCTGCCGACGCTGGGGCCGGACCGCCGGGCGACCTATTCGCCGTTCCTGCCCGTTAGCCCGAAGACGGGGCACGTGCTGCAGGTGCCGACTCTGGAACGGAACGTGGCGGCGGGCACCATCGTCTATGCGGAGCCCGACGGCGAGCGGGTCGAGCTGCCGGTCACCGGCGGCCACGTCAAATTGCAGTGGAAGCCCGACTGGGCGCTTCGATGGGCGGCTTTGGGCGTCGATTACGAGATGTCGGGCAAAGACCTGATCGACTCGGTCACCCAGGCCTCGAAGATCTGCCGGGCGCTCGGCAAGGCGCCGCCGGAGGCGCTGACCTATGAGCTCTTTCTCGATGATCAGGGGCAGAAGATCTCGAAGTCGAAGGGCAACGGGCTGTCGATGGAGGAATGGCTGGCCTATGCGGCGCCGGAATCGCTGGGCTATTTCATGTATCTCAAGCCGAAGACGGCGAAGCGGCTGTTCTTCGACGTGATCCCGAAGGCCGTGGACGAATATCACCAGCAGCTCCGGGCCTATCCGGATCAGGACACGGCGCAGCGGCTCAACAACCCGGTCCATCACGTGCATTCGGGCGACGTGCCGGCGTCGCACATGGTGGTGCCGTTTGCGATGCTTTTGAACCTCGCCTCGGTCTCGGCGGCCGAGGACAAGTCGGCGCTGTGGGGCTTCATCCGCCGCTACGCGCCGGATGCCTCGCCCGAGACCCATCCCGATCTCGACGCCGCGGCCGGATTCGCGGTGCGCTACTACAACGACGTGGTGAAGCCGGCGAAGGTCTACCGCTTGGCCGACGACAAAGAGCGTGCGGCGCTGGAGGATCTGCGGGACCGGCTGCGGGCCTGGGATGGCGGGCTCGACCCCGAAGAGCTGCAGTCGATGGTGTTCGCGGTCGGCAAGGCGCATGGCTTCGAACCGCTCCGGGACTGGTTCAAGGCGCTCTACGAGGTGCTGCTGGGCGCCTCGCACGGGCCGCGGTTCGGCGGGTTCGTGGCGCTCTACGGGGTCGAGGAGACCGTGGCGCTGATCGAGGCGGCGTTGGCGGGCGAGCTGGTTTCGGATTGCTGACGCGATCCGACCGGCTGGGGGGCTCTGCCCCCCAGATCCCCCCGAGGTATTTTCGGCCAGATGAAGGAGCCTTGGTAGCTCAGCTTGTGCTGGATGCCAGGCGCCACCAGCGGCCGAGGCGGGCGACGAAGGCGGCGGGGCTTTCGGCGAAGAGATAGCCGGCGTCGGCGAAGGCGCGCTGTTCCAGCTCGTCGAGGCGGTGTTCGATCAGACGGGTGAGCGCGGTCTTGGTGTCGGCTTCGAGCGGTGCGACCGGCAAGGTGGCGTGCAGGATCCAGAGGTCGTGGTGGTCGCCCAATTGGTCGCCGAGCACGTCCGCGCGACGCTCCCACGGTTTGATCAGGTCGGGCGCGGCGTGGTGCGCAAGGTGGCTGTGGAACCAAACGTATTTCACCTGCTTGCGCCAGTCGTGCAGCGCCACGGCGGTGCCAGCGGATTTCGCGGTTGCCATCGCGGTGCGGGCGGTGCTGTAGGTGGCGCGCAGACCCGGCGCGAGCGCCTCGAAACCTGGGCGGTCGAGGCGCCAGGCGGGGACGCGGGCGCGCGCCGACGCCATCGCCTCGGCGAAGCGGGCCAGGCGGTCGTGGGTGTCAGGCGCGCGCCAGGCGCGGTCGCGGCGGTGGGCGAGTTGGACCAAAAGCGGCTCTATCCGGTCGGCGCCGAGTTGGGTTCCAAGGCGGGCGGCGATGTCGATTCGGACGGTGTGGTCGCGCAGGCCCGAGAGCAGCCGCGCGGCATCGCGCAGGGCGCGGTTCTCTGCGCGGAAGTCGGGGAAGGCGCCACGTACCAGGCGCAACAGCCCGCGCAGCCGTTTGATTCGCTTGCGGGCCTGGTGGATGCGGTCGTCGAGGCTGGCCTTGCGGTCGGTGACGGCGCGGTGGGCAGTGCGCAGCTGAACGATGGCGACGCGGCGCAGCTCCGCCTCGACCGGGCGGCCGGGGATCAAGCGGAAGGCGGCGGCGGGATGTGCTATGCTGCGCGACGCGGTCACGGGCGCCAGGATGGCAAAGATCAAACCGATTGTCATCGGGGCGCGTATTCCGGACAGGCGATACGGGAGAGGCGCGATGTTGCGGATGGTCTTGGCACTGATGTTGGCGGTGGGAATGAGTGGTCCGGTGCGGGCCCAGGAGGGACCGGTCCAGGGCGTGATCGCTTCGCAGATCGAGGCGTTCGGGCGGGACGACTTCGCCACCGCCTTCACCTTCGCCTCGCCGATGATCAAGGGCATCTTCGGCACGCCCGAGCGGTTCGGGATGATGGTGCGGCAAGGCTATCCGATGGTCTGGCGCCCGGCCGACGTGCAGTATCTCGAGCAGCGGCAGGCGGGGCCCTTCACCTATCAGAAGGTGCTGATCGAGGACCGGCAGGGCGCCTTTTTCACCTTGGAATACGAGATGATACAGACGCCCGACGGCTGGCAGATCAACGGCGTGCAGTTCCTGCGCGATCCGCCCGTCGCAGCCTGACCCGACCCCCACCGTACGCATAGTTAACCAACCCTTTAGGCGAGCAGTGTACCCCTTGGCGGGTTCGGGCGGAGTGCCTGGGCCTTCCCACGAGAGCGGACCGAAATCGAGCGGCGCAGCGGCGGCATGGGGCTGCCGGCGTCCCGGGCGCGCGAATGGATCTGAAAGGGGTTTCGATGAACAAGGCAATTACCGACGGATTGCTGCTGATGCCGCCGCCGTTCAGCGGCGGGCTGGACGTCTGGTCGAGCGAGGACGGCACGCCGGGCTCGGCGACCTATGACGGCGCCACCAACGCCGCCTTTGTGCCGGCGGACCAGGATTTCGGCGGCTGTCTGGAGATGGTCAAAACCGAGAACACGCAAAAGCTGCGGCACATGGGCGAAACGCCGATCCTGCCCGGCTGCTATCTGCGGGTGACCGCGCGGGTAAAGGCGGTCAGCGGCAACCTGCCCGCGGTCCGGATCGCCGCCTGGGCCGGCAAGAGCGGCGGTGCCCATGTCAGCGGCGTGCTGCAGATCGGGCCGACCACATCGCTGACGACCTACGGCGAAATCGTCGAGGTCAGCGCGATCATCGGCAGCGGCAACCGCGGCGGCGTCGACATGGTCTGGGGCACCGAGCCGATCTACGGCCATTTCGGGCTGGACCTGACCGGGCTGAACGGCGGCGTGGTGCGTATCGACGACATCCAGATCGAGGACATCACCCGGGTCTTCCACCGCGACATGATGGGCCTGGTCGACGTACGCGACTACGGCGCCATCGGCGACGGCGTGGCTGACGACACCGCGGCCTTCAACGCCGCCGACACCGCCGCCTTCAACGCCGGGCAGACCGTGCTGGTCTCGGAAGGCACCTACAAGATCACCTCGAGCTTCACCTTCGACGCCCGGGTCCGGTTCGAAGGCACCGTGTCGATGGCCGACAACGTGCGTCTGGTGCTGCGCCGGAACTTCAGCCTGAACCCCTATATCGACGCCTTCGGCGGCGACGAGGTGCTGGCGTTCAAGAAAGCGGTGCAGGCGCTTCTGAACTTCTCGGACCACGAATCGCTCGATCTCGACGGGCGCCGGATCGAGGTCGACGGGCCGATCGACATGCAGGCCGCGGTCGACAACCAGACCAATTTCGAGATCCGCCGGGTGATCCGCAACGGCCAGTTCAACTGCGTCGGCAGCAGCAACTGGGACACCGATACCTGGTCCTCGTCGGCGACCTACAACCCCAACAACCCCAAGAAGCTGACCAACGTCACCAATGTGGCCAACATCGCGGTCGGCTCGCTGGTGACCGGCAACGGGGTGGGCCGCGAGGTCTATGTCAACTCCAAGAACGTCGGCGCCGGCGAGATCACGCTGAGCCAGCCGCTTTGGGGCGCCAACACGAACCAGACCTACACCTTCGAGCGGTTCAAATACGTGCTCGATTTCAGCGGCTTCAACAAGATCTCGAAGCTGACCCTGACCGATATCGAGTTCCAGTGCGCCGGGCATGCGAGCGCGATCATGCTGGCGCCCCTGGGCGAGACCTTCCACGTCAGGGACTGCTTCTTCACCAAGCCCAGCCACCGTGGCATCACCTCGATCGGCTCGGGCTGCCAGGACCTGCAGATCGACCGCTGTCATTTCGCCTCGGACGAACAGTCGCTGCCGGTGACCGATCGCGTCTCGATCTGTTTCAACGTCAACGCCAACGACGCCAAGATCCGCGACAGCCGGTTCCAGCGCTTCCGCCACACCGGGATCCTGTTCGGCAACGGCCACATGATCGTCGGCAACCACTGGTTCCAGGGCGACGGGGTCAACAACGGCCCGCGCCTTGGCGGGATGATCTTCACCGAGACCAATGTGAAGTCGGTGGTCACCGGCAACTACATCGACAACTGCTCGATCGAGCTGACCAACGAGCACGATGCGAAGCCCGACTTCTCGAGCGAGTTCTCGTTCGGCGGGCTGGCCATCACCGGCAACATCTTCACCACCAACGACGTGGCGAGCTGGTTCAAGTGGATCACGATCCGGCCGCACGGGCCGGGGCATTTCATCCAGGGCCTCAGCGTGACGGGTAACACGTTCAAGGCGCTCAACGGCAATATCGACCGGATCGAAGAGGTCGACGACAGCATCGCCACGCTGGATTTCACCCGGACCCGCAACGTGGTCTTCGAGGGCAACACCTTCAACGGGGTGAGCCAGCCGACGATCAATCCGGTGACGCTGGACTTCAACCAGTCCACGGCGACGAATGCCTGGATTCTGAATGTCGGCGACTACCTGCCGTTCGGCGGGCATGCCCGGACGGTGCAGGCGGTGACGCCGAAAGGGCCGATCAGCAACAGCGGCGGGACCTACGTCTATCACTTCCCGCGGTTCACGGCCAATGCCGGGTCGAACAAGAACCAGGTTCAGGTCAACTGGCCCGAGAACTGCAAGGGCTCGCTGATGGTGACCGCGCGGGTCGACAAGCCAGTCTGAGACCGAAGTTGCGGACCGGAGCGTTTCGGCGCTCCGGTCAGTCTGCGGCGAGGTCCGCGGGGATCAGGCGGTAGGCCTGGCCGAAACCGCCGTTCAGGTGCGCCTCGACCACGCTCAGGCGCACCAGCGCGAAATCCCCGAAATCGATATAGAGCTTGGCCTTGGGCTGTTGCGCCAGATAGCGCGCGCGCAAGGCGTCGTGGTTGGCGCCGGGGCGCGGCACGAAGGCGGCGCGGCATTGCAGGGTCAGGCGCGGATAGGTCAGCGGGTCGCCCTTGGCCCCGGGTTCGCCCACCAGCAGCGAACAGGCGGGGTTCACCTTCAGCGCGGCGGTGTGGGCCGAGAGCGACGAGATCAGGGTCAGCGGCCCACCGGTTTCGTCGCGGGCAACGGCAATGCGGGTGACCATCGGCGCGCCGGTGCCGGGATCGATGACGCCGAGCGCGCCGTGCCGGGCGCCGTCGATCAGCGACCGGGCAAGCGCGCGGGCCGCGTCGTCGGTGGGCCGGATCGGCGATGCGGGAGGTTCGGGCATGGGGCTGGGCTGAGGTTGCGGGTGTTGGCCGGAGAAAGCCAGACTTGACGCGCCCGATCAAGGGGCCGGGTTGCGGCGTGGCCGCGCGGGCCTATCTCTCGCCCCATGAGCGGGCTACCGGCAGAAAACGTGCAGGACTACCCGCGCCCGCCGGCGCTGCAGCCGGCCGGGGCGCGTCTGCGGGTGGTGCTGGGCGGGGTGACCATCGCCGACAGCCGGGACGGGCTGCGGGTGCTCGAGACCCACCACGCGCCGACCTACTACCTGCCCATGGCCGACATCCTGCCCGGCGCGCTGCAGCCCGCCCCGGGCGGCAGTTTCTGCGAATGGAAGGGCCGGGCGCGGTATTTCGACGTTTTGGGCGGCGGGCAGCGGGCCAGCCGGGCGGCGTGGAGCTATCCCGACCCCACCGCCGAATTCACCGCGCTGGCCGGGTACGTGGCGTTCTATGCCGGCCGGATGCAGGCCTGTTTCGTGGGCGACGCACCGGTCATCGCGCAGCCCGGCGACTTCTACGGCGGCTGGGTCACGGCGAACCTCACCGGCATCGTCAAGGGCGCGCCGGGCACCGAGGGCTGGTGAAACGGTGCTGATTTAGGTCAAAGTGTCCCCAGGGCGGCGCCGCTAGGCTGGGCGCCAGGCTAGGGAGGACACCGCATGTACAAAAACATCCTCGTTCCCATTGCGTTGGAGCATGAACGCGACACCGGCTCGGCGATGGACATCGCGCACCGGCTGCTGGCCGAGGGCGGGCGGATCACCGCGCTGCACGTGATGGAGGCGATCCCGGGCTATGCCTCGCAATACCTGCCCGAGGGCCATCTGGAAAACCGCCGCAAAGAGATGGAGGCAGCGCTGAAGGCCGAGTTGGGCGGCGTCAAGGACGTCCGCCCAGCGGTGATCACCGGCCATGCCGGGCGCTCGATCGTGGACTATGCCGAGGATCACGATGTCGACTGCATTGTGGTGGCCTCGCACGAGCCCGGGCTGACCGACTACCTGCTGGGGTCGACCGCGGCGCGGGTGGTGCGCCATGCCGGCTGTTCGGTGCACGTTGTGCGCTAGCGCGCGGGGAGGATATCGCCATGCCGACGATCGCGCCGGGCCGCGACCTGCAGACCGTGATCACCACCTTCGAGGTCAATCCCGGCACCTGCCAGGACCTGCTGGACGAGCTTCGCGACGCCTATGACCGGTTCATCTCGACCCAGCCGGGGTTCATCGCCGCGGGACTGCATGTCAACGACGCCCAGACCCGGATTGCGAATTACAGCCAATGGCAGCGGCGCGAGGATTTCCTGGCGATGCTGCGCACCGACGAGATGCGCGCGCGCAACCGCAAGATCAGCGCGCTCTGCAAAAGCTTCGAGCCGGTGATGTACGACGTGGTGGCAGGCTTCGGCTAGGACGAAAGGCGGGGCCCTGTGGCGCGCGGTTGGAGTTGGCTTGGAGGGGCCGTTCGCGAGTTGCCCCGGGCACGGAATCAAGGGGCGCAGCCCCGCCGTGCCCATCGCCGCCCCGCCCCGAAGGGGTGGCGATTGATCGACACCAGCGCACCGCGTGAGGTCCTTCGGACTCGACTGCCATAAAGTGCTGCCGAACAGGCGTTGGATCGCCACCCCGCGGGTCGGTGACGGGCACGGCTCCATACCAAATGGCCAACGCCCTTAGGCGCCCCGATCAAAACTCCAGCCACGCACCGACCTTGACCCCGATCCGGTCGTCGCCGATCAGCCCAGCTTCGAGGCCGACTTCGACATGCTGCCCGGCGGAGACCTCGCGCGCGATGGACGGCACCAGGCGCAGATAAGGGTCGCCGCCGGGATACTTCCCGGACTGCAGTTGCAGCATGAACTTCATGTCGCCCGCCTTGACCCCGGCGGTCAGGTCCGCCTTGGCCGCGACCTCGCCCCGTTCCGTGAAATAGTGCAGCCCGGTTTCAAGCGACAGCCAACCGTCGCCAAAGATCGTATCGAAACCCCGGCCCCAATCGGCCCCCGCCATGACCAGCGTCTGCGACTGCCCCCCGGTCCGCGTCGTCCCTGCCCCGGCCTTCAACGCAAAAACGTTCGCTCCGGCGCGGCCCTGCAGGACCGGGTGGCGCGCGAAGGCCAACACCGTATGGTCCCCGTTCGTCCCGTAGCCTGCATCGACCCCTACGGTCAGCGCCGGCGTCAGCCCGTATTCGAGGTAGGCCGCGTAGTAGTAGTCCTGCGGAAACCTGGCTTGCCGCACCGTCGTCCGGTCGGCCTTCGCAGTGGCGGAGAACGACAAAAACACTTTGCCCTGCTCCCGCGGCCAAGCCCCAGCCTCGGCAAAGGACGGCCACAGGACCAACAGGACAAAAGCAAGGCACCGCATCGCGTTAACGTTAATCAACCTTGGTTAACGAGGTGTTTATGCCGTCACCGGCTTGCCGCGCCGGCCCCGCGGCCCCATCTCTCTCGCAACCGCAGCAAAAGGAGACCCAGCGAAGATGCTTTGCCCGATCGACGGAACCCAATTGGTGATGGCCGACCGCAACGGCGTCGAGATCGACTATTGCCCATCCTGCCGGGGCGTCTGGCTCGACCGGGGCGAGCTCGACAAGATCATCGAGCGCAGCATCGCCCAGATGGCTCCGGCGCCCGAGCCGCGCTATGAGCCCGAGCGCAAGCCGCACAAACGCAAGCGGCGCGACAGCTTCCTCAGCGACATCTTCGACTTCTGACCCGGCGCGCCCTTGCCGGCGCCGCGCGAATGCCCAAGATGGGGGCGCTGACCAAAGGAGCCGCCCCCATGCCCGATTTGCCGGTGATCGGCGCACAGCTCACCGTCCTCGACCTCGACCGCCACCGCGACTGGCTGTTCGAGAAGGACCGCGACCTGGAACTGCCCGAGTTCTCGATGGCCGATATCCTGGCCGCGCCCGACCCCTTCGTCGCCATGGCCAGGGACAAACTCGACGGCTGGAACGGACGGCTCGGCATCCATGGGCCCTATTCGGGGTTCGAGTTGACGGTGGGCGACCGCGACCTGCGCGCGGTGGCGCAGACCCGGCTGACCCAGGCGCTCGATGTCTGCGAGGCGCTTGGCGCGGTGCAGATGGTGATCCACTCGCCGTTCGACCGCTGGGATGCCGACAATCTCAGCCACGGCGCCAAGGACCGCGACAAGCGCGCGGCGGCGATGCTCGAGACCCTTGGCCCGGCGCTGAAACGGGCCGAGGACCAGGGCGTCGTGATGGTGCTGGAGAACATCAAAGACGTCGACCCCGCCGACCGCGCCTGGGTGATCGAGGCAGCGGACAGCCCTGCCCTGCGGCTCTCGGTCGATACGGGCCACGCCAACTGGGCCCACCACCGCGCCGACGCGCCCCCACCCGACCGGTTTATCTCTGCCGCCGGCGACGCGCTGGGGCATGTGCACCTGCAGGACACCGACGGCTATGCCGACCGCCACTGGGTCCTGGGCGAGGGCAACATCCCCTGGCCGGCGATCTTCTCGGCGCTGTCGGGGATCAAATCAGACCCGCATCTGATCGTGGAGATCAACGAGTTTCACCGGGTGCCCGAGGCGGTGGCGCATCTCGAGGCGCTGGGACTGGCGCAGTAGGCCGATGGCGCGGGTCCTGGTCGTGCTGGCCCATCCCGAGCCAACCTCGTTCAACGCTGCCTGGGCGGATGCGTCGGTGGCCGGGGCCGAGGCGGCCGGCAGCGCGGTGCGATTTTGCGACCTTCATCGCCTAGGCTTCGACCCCGTTGAGCGTGGCGCACATTATCGCATCGACGGACCGTTCGATCCGCTCAAGGCGCAGGAGTCGCGGCCGGTGCCGCCGGATACGGCGCCGCTGGCGGCCGATCTGGAATGGGCCGACCAGGTGGTTCTGCATTATCCGATGTGGTGGTTCGGGCCACCGGCGGTCTTGAAGGGCTGGCTCGACCGGGTTCTCGTACATGGCCGCCTGCACGATGTCGACCATCGGTTCGATACCGGGCGCTGCCGGGGCAAGCGGGCGTTGCTGTGCGTCTCGACCGGGGCGACGGCGGCCGAGAGCGGGCCGGGCGGCAAAGAGGGCGATGCGCGGCTGCTAGTCTGGCCGGTGGCCTATGCGCTGCGCTATTGCGGCTTCGACATCTGCGCGCCGGTCTTCGTGCATGGCGTGCACGGCTATCTCGAGGGCGCCGAGAAGGCAGCTTTGGAGGCGCGGTTGAGACAGGTGCTGGCGGCGCAGGCGGGCGTGATGGCCGGGCTGGCGGCGCGTGAGCTGTGGCCGTTCAACGCGGATACCGAGTTCGACGCTGACGGGCGAATGCGGCCGGGCGCGCCGGTTCACTGGCCGTTCATCACGACGGGATAATCCAGGGGGTCCGGCACGAAAGCGCCCTTCTCAGGTCACAATCCGCTGTTAGGGCCGCGCCATGACGCAGACCGACGACCTTCGCGCGGCGTTCCAGGACCCGCCGCATCCCACCCGCCGCGAAAAGCGGGCGAAGCGGGCCGAACGGGCGATGATCCGGGCCTATTCGCTGCCGCGGATCCTTTCGCGGCTGATGCTGATCCCGATCGCGGCGGTGGGGCTGACGATCACGATCTTCATCCGGACCAGCGAATTCGGGCCGGAGGACGGGCTGAAGCATCTGCTGTCGATGACCGGATGCCCGGTGACCGAGGCGATGGGACTGGCGCCGGCCTTCGCGGGCGAGCCGGGCTATCACAAGCGCAACGACTGGGATGGCGACGGCGTGGCCTGCGGGACGGCGCCGGCGGCCTCGGGCGGCGCGCGGCGTGTGGCTGCGCCGGAACCTGGCGCGCTGGACCCGCGGATGGGTGGCGGCGCGAAATTCGTCACGCCATGAGGTCGCGGGCCTTGGCGCTTTCTGGCTCAGGCATCCGGCACCGCGCTGAATTTCAGAGATAAACGGGGCGTCTTATGCGACACCTTTAGTCGCGGGTGGAGGCGATGGCGGTGATGTCGGTGGTCTGGGGCGGGCCCGTGAAGGTCGGTCCCACGGCGGCGCGATAAGCGGCGAAGGCGGCGCTGTCGAGGAAGGCCTGCTTGCCCGCATCGTCGGCGAATTCCAGCAGACCGACGAATTCGGTGGCTGAGTCCGTCGAGTAGCAGGAATAGTGGCAGCCCGTGACGCCCTCGGCCGCAAGGCCGGCGACAAGGGTCTGCATGGCCTGGGTCTGATGGGCGTGGTCGTCAGCGGATTTGAGCGTGTAGCGGACGAGGAGGGACATATGGGGTTCTTTCGGGTGGCCTGCCGCGATGCTATTTAATATTTATGTTAAATGCAAGCGCTCTGCCCTGCGGCTCAAACCAGCCCGCCCTCGGAGCAGGCGCGAAACTCCCGGACGGCGGGCGCGGCGCCTTCCAGAGAAACCGGCACTTCGGTGTCGCCTAGCACCGCGGTGGCGGTGGCGTTGAACTCCAGTCCGTTCAGCACGTTGCCGAAGCCGGTGTCGGACACGGTCAGCGTGGCGTTGTCGTTCGAGAGCCGGTGACGCGCGGTCGATATCGTCAGCCCGCGCGGGCCGTCGAAGTGGATCGAGAAGACGGGCGCCGCGGGCCAGGGGGCGGGTTGGGTCACGGCGATGGCATAGGCCTCGGCCTGCCGCGGGTCGTAGGTGACTGTGACCTCGATGCTTTTGGCTGTGTGTGTCAGCGTGCAGACCGGGTTGGCGGTGAACTCCCAGGCGTGGAGCGGGGTGGCGAGAAGAGCGAGGAATAGGGCGAGGCGCATTATTAAGAGGTAGGCCGAATCCGGGCGGCGTCGAAACCGCAGGTTCATGGCTACCCGGCTATACCGATCAAGGCGAGGACTGGCGGCGTCAGTGCAAGGCCCAGCGCCCAGTTCAGCGCCTTGTTGTTCAGCGCCAGGATCAGCGCAGGGATCAGAAACAGCGCCGTGATCGCCCAGAAGATCATCAGAAACCCCATCACCATCCCGCGCCCGGCGGCGTCCATGCCCGGCGGGTCCGGCCAGAGCGTCATCAGCGTCAGAAACGCCGCCTGGGCGGCGATGATGATGAGGATGGCTTTGCGCATGGGGCTTCCTGAGGCGGATCGATTGTTGGCATTGTAGGGTGGGCAGTTCTGCCCACCAATCCTTCTGTGCATTCACCCGCCGTTAACCCTGCCCGCGCAAGCCTAATCTATGCCGAACTATCGCCGGGCATACGTTGCAGGAGCCAGCTACTTCTTCACGGTCACTCTGGCGGACCGGACGTCGGGGCTGCTCGTTGACCGGATTTCGGAGTTGCGGCGCGCCTATGCGGACACCGTTCGAACCATGCCGATGCGGTGTGACGCGATGGTGGTTCTTCCCGATCACATGCACGCCGTGTGGACGTTGCCGGCAGGCGATGACGCGTTTTCTGAACGGTGGCGCAAAATCAAGCATCGGTTTTCGAGGGCTATCGGAGGGGCGGTGGGCAGGACTGCCCACCCTACGCTTCGGTCCGCGAGCAAGGTGGCAAAGCGGGAATGCGGGATCTGGCAGCGGCGGTTTTGGGAGCACGTGATCCGCGACGAAGCGGACTTTCGGATGCATGTTGCGTATTGTTGGGGCAATCCGGTGAAACATGGGTACGTCGCCCGGGCGGTGGATTGGCCGTATTCGTCGATCCATCGCGATATCCGATTGGGACGTGTTGGCCCGGAATGGGCGGGCGAAGTACCGGACGGTGATTTCGGGGAGTAGGCCCGTAGGGTGGGCAGTTTGCCCACCATGGCGTGCGGATGGTGGCGGTGGTGGGCGAATTTCGATTGTGGGTAACGGTTTTCGGGGGTGGTGGGCAGAACTGCCCACCCTACGCTTGCTGCGTTAAGTGGAGTACGCTGGGCAGTTTGCCTACCATGTTGGGCGAATGGCGGCGGCGGCGCGCAGATTGCGGTTGCGGGCAACGGTTATCGGGGTTGGTGTTCAGAACTGCCCACCTTAGTTTGAATCGGGGCGGGAAATATCCCGCTCCGCGTTTGTTAGTGGATAACATGGTAAATCATCAAGAGAACATAGCCGCCTAGGATCAACGCATATGCCGTGGTTTCCATCTCGAATCCTCCATGTCCGCAATGTGTACACAACGTACTTAAATTATCAAGAGACTTTTTTTTACATTGACGACAAAAATTAGATATCGTACAAAGCGGCGACAGGGAGATGTTCATGACAGGCAAGAAACTTGATATCGAAACGCGTCGGAACGACGACGTTTTGGAGAAGCACCCCTATGTAAATGCCAGGGCTGCGCGTAGTAATTTTTCCAGACTCGTCGATAGCGCTCGAGTAGACAAAGAACGTGTGATTATCACGGCGCATGGAGAGCCGGCAGCGGCAATTGTCCCGATTCGTGATATTAGAATCCTTGAGCAGATTGCTGATCTTGAATGGGTAAATAAAATTTCAGATGCTGATTTTCGCGAATTAGACCTAGAAACAATGAAAAGACTGTTACGCGGAGGGCGGCGAAATGAGGGAAATGAACCATAGTCGAGTTGGTATAGTAATTCCCGACAGTCTCAAGCGCGATGTATATATCAGAGATAACGTCGAAGAGAATATAAAATCCTTGTCTCTTACGGAGCAGAGGGACTTTTGGAGATGTATCTCTGAGATTGTGCAAACCTCCATTTTCAATGTGGAGGATAAACTCGACTCCAAAATTCGAATCACAACTCGAGATGGAGTTGCAATATTTGGAACAGTAATCAAAAGTGCGTTCATTACAATAGTCAGGATAATTGATCGCCGTCTGACAATAATGTCAGTAATTGGCATGCGACGACTGAGGAGATCGACAAAATCAGTTGCGTGTGCCCTCATTGATGAGTGGTTGCGCGGAGTTGACACTTTGGAGCATGTGTTCGCGGCAATTGATGAGAACAAACGGATTGTCTGGACACATGAATCCAGGAGTCGGGCAGGTAATCTCCGCGTTACATTTGTTGGGGAGATTATTGAGCCGGTCCTTTGAACTTCAATAAACTCTCACTGATTTCACCTTCTCCGCTTCACATTCCCCCCACGCTGTCCGGCCCTCCCGGCCGTTGACCTCCCCTTGCTCTGCACCGCGGCTTCGGAGGCGGCCTCGACGGCGCTCTGACGCGCCAGGGGATCGTCGTGGACGGCGAGGTCGACCGCTTCGAGGCGTTTGATTTCGTCGCGGAGCCGCGCGGCCTCTTCGAATTCGAGGTTTTCGGCGGCCTTGCGCATGTCCACGCGCAGGGCGTCGAGATGGGCGGCGAGGTTGGCGCCGACCATGGGTTTTTCGACCTGAGCGGTGACCCGGGCCATGTCGGTGTCGCCCTTGTAGAGACCGGCCAGCACGTCCTCGACGTTCTTTTTCACCGTCTCAGGCGTAATGCCGTGGGCCTCGTTATAGGCGACCTGTTTGGCGCGGCGGCGTTCGGTTTCCTTCAGGGCACGCTCCATCGAGCCGGTGATGCGGTCGGCATACATGATGACGCGGCCGTCGGCGTTGCGGGCGGCGCGGCCGATGGTCTGGATCAGGGAGGTTTCCGAGCGCAGGAAACCCTCCTTGTCGGCATCGAGGATGGCGACGAGGCCGCATTCGGGGATGTCGAGCCCCTCGCGCAGGAGGTTGATGCCGACGAGCACGTCGAAGGCGCCGAGGCGCAGATCGCGCAGGATCTCGATGCGCTCCAGCGTATCGATGTCGGAATGCATGTAGCGGACGCGGATGCCCTGTTCGTGCAGGTATTCGGTCAGGTCCTCGGCCATGCGCTTGGTGAGCGTGGTGACCAGGGTGCGGTAGCCGGCGTCGGCGACCTTGCGGACCTCGTCGAGGAGATCGTCGACCTGCATTTCGACGGGGCGGATCTCGACGGCGGGGTCCAGAAGGCCCGTGGGGCGGATCACCTGTTCGGTGAAAACGCCGCCGGTCTGGTCGAGTTCCCAGCCGGCGGGGGTGGCGCTGACGAAGACGGATTGCGGGCGCATGGCGTCCCACTCCTCGAACTTGAGCGGGCGGTTGTCCATGCAGCTGGGCAGGCGGAAGCCGTGTTCGGCGAGCGTGAACTTGCGCCGGTAATCGCCGCGGTACATGCCGCCGATTTGCGGCACGCTGACATGGCTTTCGTCGGCGAAGACGATGGCGTGGTCGGGGATGAATTCGAAGAGCGTGGGCGGCGGCTCACCGGGGGCACGGCCGGTGAGGTAGCGGGAATAGTTCTCGATGCCGTTGCAGGAGCCGGTGGCCTCGAGCATCTCCAGGTCGAAATTGGTGCGCTGCTCCAGCCGCTGCGCTTCGAGCAGTTTGCCTTCGCCGACCAGCTGATCGAGGCGGGTGCGCAGTTCCTTTTTGATGTTGATGATCGCCTGGTTCAGCGTTGGGCGCGGGGTCACGTAGTGCGAATTGGCGTAGACGCGGATGCGGTCGAAGGTGTCGGTTTTTTCACCTGTCAGCGGGTCGAATTCGGTGATGGACTCCAGTTCCTCGCCGAAGAACGACAGCTTCCAGGCGCGGTCTTCCAGGTGGGCCGGCCAGATTTCCAAGCTATCGCCGCGGACGCGGAACGAGCCACGCGAAAACCCCTGGTCGTTGCGGCGGTATTGCTGGGCGACGAGGTCCTTCATCACCTGGCGCTGGTCGTAGTCGTGGCCGGATTTCAGGTCTTGCGTCATGGCGCCGTAGGTTTCGACGCTGCCGATGCCGTAGATGCAGCTGACCGAGGCCACGATGATCACGTCGTCACGCTCCAGAAGCGCCCGGGTGGCCGAGTGGCGCATCCGGTCGATCTGTTCGTTGATCTGGGATTCTTTCTCGATATAGGTGTCGGACCGCGGCACGTAGGCCTCGGGCTGGTAGTAGTCGTAGTAGCTGACGAAGTACTCGACAGCATTCTCGGGGAAGAACCCCTTGAATTCGCCGTAGAGTTGTGCGGCCAGCGTCTTATTCGGGGCGAGGATGATGGCGGGGCGCTGGGTTTCCTCGATCACCTTGGCCATGGTGTAGGTCTTGCCGGTGCCGGTGGCGCCCAGAAGCACCTGTTCCCGTTCGCCGTCGCTGACGCCCTGGGCGAGTTCGGCGATGGCGGTGGGCTGGTCGCCGGCGGGTTGGAATTCGGTATGCATGACGAAGCGATGCCCGCCCTCGAGCTTGTCGCGGTCAGCCACGGGGGGCGGGGCGGCGTGCAACTCCGGCATCTGGTCAGGGCGGTTGTTGTGCATGGGGGCGATTCCTTCGGGTCGCATAGATTTGATCACTTTTTGTTCTTGTGCAAGTGGGGGCACCGCCTTGCCTGAGGCGGATCACATTTGCGTGCAATGACCGCGAAGTCGGCGAATTTCTACAACCTTAGGTAAAGTTAGCGCTTGCCCTTAGGTCATTTCCCGCATACCGTGTATGGGCAAGCAGCAGAACTGACTGCCGGCTGAGTGCGATACACCCACCCCACCCCTCGCTCCCTCGCATTCGGCCGGCAGTCGACCTTTTCGGCGCGGTGATTTGGCGGCTTGCGCAATCGCGCTTGAGCTTTCATATCTTGGGCGAGTGAACGGGAGCCGGCCCATGCCAGCACGCATCTATCAGCCTGCCCGGACGGCGATGTCGTCGGGGACCGCTAAAACCAAGTATTGGGTGCTGGAATTCGCCGCCGCCAGCGAGCGGGAGGTGGACCCGCTGATGGGCTGGACCTCGTCGTCGGATACACAGGCGCAGGTGCGGCTGCGGTTCGACAGCAAGCAGGCCGCGCTGGACTATGCCGAAGAGAACGGCATCGAGGCGCTGGTCTTCGAGCCCAAGGCGCGCAAGCCGAACATCCGCCCGCGCGGTTACGGTGAGAACTTCGCGACCGACCGCCGGGGCGCCTGGACGCACTGAGGCGCGCCTTTTTCGGGAGTGCGCCGGGGAGTGGTCGCTCCTTGAATAGCCAAGAGCCGTGCCCATCACCGACCCGCGGTGTGGCGATCCGACCTCTGAACGGCGGTGCTTTATGGCTGTCGAATCCGTAGATCCTCAAGCGGTGCGCAGGTGTCGACCAATCGCCACCCCTCCGGGGCGGGTTGGCGATGGGCGCGGCGGCGCTGCGCGCCTTGATCCCGTGCCCGGCGGGTTGCGGGGTCTTCGCCAAACAAATCCGAGCAGTCGCGGCATGACCCCGCCCCGCCGCACAGACCTAAACTCGGGTTTCGTTCGTTCTCAGGCACTTGCCGCGTCGCGGCTTAACTTTCTGCACCGTAGAATGTTTCGCGCGCGAAACATTTTCCGCTTCCCGCCGCGCCACGCGCCCGCAAACGGAAACGCCGGAGCCCGAAGGCTCCGGCGTCGTCCCATGCCCCCAATGCGGGTGGCTCAGACCATCAGGCCCTCGCGCAGCATCTTGGCCTCGTAGGCCTTCAGCGAATGCCGCGCCGCGCCGTAGTTCTTCAGGCCCTCGGCTTCCATCAGCTCGGGGAACAGCTTGAAGATCTCGTCGCGCTGCTCCCGGTCGATGCCCTTCAGCGAATAGTCGCCCGGGTGGAAGCTTTCGGTCCAGGCGCCGTCGCCCAGGATCACCTCGTGCCGGTCGAACAGCAGGTGGATGTACTCGGTGCCCGGCACATCCGCCCGCTCGATCCCCGGCTGGCCGACCAGGTGCTTCGCGGCCACGAGTACCTCACGCTCGTCGAACAGCATGTGGGTATGCTCGTTGGCCATCAGCATCCGGTGGTTCGGCGACACCAGCATGTCGCGCTCGGGCAGACCGTTGCCCAGCGCGCCACGGCGGATCAGCACCGGCCGCAGGCTGGGATCGGCATGCAGGGTCATCGCGGTGACCGGCTTGCGACCGATCCAGCGGATTTCCTGCACCCCGTCGTCGCGGGTGATCACCCGGTCGCCCGGCTTGAGATCCTCGACCGCCATCTCGCCCCGCGGGGTGGCGATGGCCACGCCGGGCGTGAAGCAGATCAGCAGGTTCTCGATCTGGCTGAACTCCAGGATGCCTTCGACATTGCCGTCAGCGTCGAGGAATTCGGCCGTACCGCGCACGGCATCGAGGTCGGTCGGGTCGATCAAGTCCGGATCATCCACCCCGTCCGCGATATTGCCGTCGGCGTCGCGCAGCTGCAGCCGCCCAAGGTTGCGCAGATCGAGCGTGTCGTTGTCGTTGCCGGTGTTGCCGCCGACCACGACATCGCCGAACGCATCTTCACGCTCGTTGATGATGAACCGATCCGCGCCACCGTCGCCGAACATCGTGTCGGCACCCTGGCCACCCGTGATCGAGTCCCTGAGGTTGCCGCCGTAGATCAGGTCGTCGTCGATGCCACCGTCGATGGTGTCTTCGCCGCCGCCACCAAAGATGGTGTCGTCATCGTCCTGACCGAAGATCAGGTCGGCGCCGGCGCCACCGTCGATGAAGTCCTTGCCGTTGTTCGGCACCAGATCGGGGCTGACGCCGCCGGTGTCTTCATCGGTGATGTTGAGCTCATCCGGGAACATCGGATCGAGACCACCGTAGATCGTGTCATCACCAGCACCCGCTGAGATCGTGTCGGACCCCTCGCCGCCAATGATCAGGTCATCGCCGAACTTGGTGATGATCGTGTCGTCGTCGAAGCCGGCGTCGATGACGTTGTCGCCGGTGCCCGCGTCGATGTAGTCGTCATCGTCGCCGGTCGTGATCGTGTCGTCACCGGACCCCGAGAACACGGTGTCGAGGTCGTTCATGTCGGCGCCGGGACCGTTGAAGTCCACATCGCCCGGGAACAGACCCGGATAGCCGAGATCCGGTAGCGGCACCGCGCCGCCGCCCGAGGTATCGATCGTGTTGTCGCCGTCGAAGTCTTCGACATAGTCGCTGCCGTCGCCGCCGATGATGGTGTCATCGCCGAAGCCGCCGAGCAGGCTGTCGTCGCCGTCGCCGCCGTCGATGGTGTCTTCGCCCACGCTGCCGTCCAGCGTGTCGTCGCCGTCATTGCCGACCAGGCTGTCGTCGCCGCCGCCGGCAAGGACGTTCTCGTCGCCTTCGGCGCCAATCACCGTGTCGTCACCCGGACCAAGCTGAAGAACCTCGATCTCTTCGAATGACGTGGTATCGTCGCCATCCGTAATGGTGCCTTCTTCGGGTCCCGAGAATTCCACCAGCAGATCATCGAGGATGTCGCTGGTGTCGACCACGTCGCCGCGGCCGTCTTCGTCGGTCTCGCCGCCGATGATGACGTCATTGTCGATGCCGTCGCCTTCGTCGTTGATGTCGAAGAAGTCGTCGCCGCCGCCGCCGTCCACGGTGTCGTCGCCTTCACCGCTGTCGATGGTGTCGTCGCCGCCGTTGCCGAAGATGGTGTCATCGTCGCCGTCGAACCCGTCGATCTGGTCGCCCTGCAGGTCGGTATAGCCCGGCCCCATGTTTTCGCCGCTGTCGAGCCCGTCGACCGGGCCGATCACGTCGTCGACCCGCACGTCCACGGTCGCGGTGTCGAAGCCGCCATTGCCGTCCGAGACGGTGTACTCGAAGGTGTCGGTGCCGACGAAGGCCGGATCCGGCGTGTAGGTCAGCGTGCCGTCGCCGTTGTCGGTGACGGTGCCGTTCGGCGGCTGGGTGAAGCTGTCGATCATCAGCGGGTCGCCGTCGACATCGCTGTCGTTCGCCAGCACCGCCACGACAACAGGCGTCCCCTGAAGGGTCGATTGGTTGTCGTCCTGGGCGTCCGGGTCGTCATTCACCGGCGCCACGTTGAAGGTGATCGTCGCGGTGTCGGTGCCGCCATTGCCGTCGTCGACGGTATAGGTGAC
>JASJCA010000172.1 GCA_030066215.1 Rhodobacter sp.
CGTCCTTGGATATCTCGAAGACGAAATCATCCTCGCCTTCACCGCTATCGCTGGCCTTGCCGCCGCGCCCGCCGCCACCGCCCTCGGGACGCTTGATGCGGTCGCCGCGGGCAAACTCCTTGTTGCCGGGGTATACACCCTCGCGCACGCCACCCTGGTCGCTGCGAAACACCGGTTCGGAAATATCGCGTGTCGGGATCGACACGCTTTCACCGCTATCGACATTGGTAATCGAGCGCTCCGAGATCTGCTCGGAGATCGCCTTCTTGATCTGCGTCTTGTATCGCCTCAGGAAGCGCTGCCGGTTGACCGTGCTCTTGCCCTTCGCGTTGGGACGCCTGTCTATGAGTTGCGCCATGTCGCCTTACCCGACGGACGGCGCTAGGAAGACTTGCGCACGCGCAGATACCACTCGCAGAGCAATCGCACCTGTTTCTCGGTGTAACCCTTCTCGACCATGCGCGAGACGAAGTCAGCGTGCTTTTTCTTTTCCTCTTCCGAGGCCTTGGCGCTGAACGAGATCACCGGCAACAGCTCCTCGGTATTGGAGAACATCTTTTTCTCGATCACCGTGCGCAACTTTTCGTAGCTGACCCAGTTCGGGTTCTTGCCCTCGTTCTGCGCACGCGCGCGCAGTACGAAGTTGACCACTTCGTTGCGGAAGTCCTTGGGATTTGAAATTCCGGCCGGCTTTTCGATTTTTTCCAGCTCTTCATTGAGCGACGCACGGCCGAAGTTTTCACCGGTTTCGGGATCACGGTACTCCTGGTCCTGGATCCAGAAATCGGCGTAAGTGACGTAGCGGTCGAAGATATTCTGGCCGTACTCGGAATAGGATTCGAGGTAGGACGTCTGGATTTCCTTGCCGATGAACTCGACGTAGTTCGGCACCAGGTAGGCCTTGATGTGCTCCAGGTACTTGTCGTGCAAGTCCTGCGGAAACTGCTCGCGCGCAATCTGCTGTTCCAGCACGTACAGCAGGTGCACCGGGTTCGCGGCCACTTCGCTCTGGTCGAAGTTGAACACGCGCGACAGGATCTTGAACGCGAAACGCGTCGACAGGCCCTTCATCCCCTCGTCGACACCGGCGTAGTCGCGGTATTCCTGGTAGGACTTGGCCTTGGGGTCGGTATCCTTGAGGCTTTCGCCATCGTATACCTTCATCTTCGAGTAGATACTCGAGTTTTCCGGCGGCACCAGGCGCGACAGCACGCTGAACTGGGCCAGCATCTCGAGCGTGTTCGGCGCGCAGGGCGCCTCCGACAGCGAACTGCTGACCAGCAGTTTGTCGTAAATCCTGATTTCTTCCGACACGCGCAGGCAGTAAGGCACCTTGACGATGTAAACCCGGTCGAGGAACGCCTCGTTGTTCTTGTTGTTGCGGAACGACTGCCATTCCGATTCGTTGGAGTGCGCCAGGATCGTGCCTTCGAACGGCAGCGCCGACAGGCCCTCGGTGCCGTTATAGTTACCTTCCTGGGTAGCCGTCAGCAGCGGATGCAGCACCTTGATCGGCGCCTTGAACATTTCGACGAACTCCATCAGGCCCTGGTTGGCGCGGCACAGCGCGCCGGAATAGCTGTAGGCGTCGGCGTCGTTCTGCGCGTAGTGCTCGAGCATGCGGATATCGACCTTGCCTACCAGCGCCGAGATATCCTGGTTGTTTTCGTCACCGGGCTCGGTCTTGGCAATGGCCACCTGGTTCAGGATCGAAGGCTGCAGCTTCACCACCTTGAACTGGGTGATGTCACCGCCGAACTCGTTGAGACGCTTGACCGCCCAGGGTGACATGATCTTGTTGAGGTAACGCCGCGCGATGCCGTAATCCTGCTCCAGGATTTCACCGTCTTCCTCGACATCGAACAGGCCCAGCGGCGACTCGAATACCGGCGAGTCCTTGATCGCGTAAATCGGCTGTCTTTCCATCAATACCTTGAGCCGGTCGGCAAGCGAGGACTTGCCGCCACCGACCGGGCCGAGCAGGTAGAGGATCTGTTTCTTTTCCTCGAGTCCCTGCGCCGCATGCTTGAAGTAAGACACGATCTGCTCGATCGCGTCTTCCATGCCGTAGAACTCGGAAAACGCCGGGTAGCGGGCAATGACCTTGTTGGAGAAGATGCGCGAAAGACGGGAATCCTGGGAGGTATCGATGAGTTCGGGTTCGCCGATGGCGGCCAGCATGCGCTCGGCGGCGGTAGCGTATACGAGCGGATTCTCCTTGCAGAGCTCCAGGTATTCCTGCAGGGAAAGCTCTTCTTGCATGTGTTGCTCGAAGCGCTGTTGATAACTTTCGAAAATGCTCATTGGGGCTACCTCGTCCATATTCGGATCAGGATCGGCACCCCTCGCTTTGCGTCATAACTGACCAGGCGCCGCCTGACAGAGTGTTCATCGTGGTGTTCGCTGACTAGCTTTAAGCATAGTCAATTTTCAGACGGCAGAGTTTCAATTTCGTTCATCCGTGTAACATTGTTCACTTCAGGAACGTCGAATCTGCCGCTCGACCGTCCTGGGCGCCTATTTTACCACGCCCAATCTGAACGATTAATTAATCTATGCAAGAATTCGTCCAGTTTTGTCACACAAACGATACGACGGCATCCCAGACGTGGATCACAGGCCCCTGCCCGAACCCGAAAGACCCTATATTCTGCATGTGAAATCAGTGACTTAGACCCGGTTCGGTTCTGCGCAAAAAATTATTTCGGCGAACGCTTGCCGCTGGTTTCGAGTGCCAGCGAATAGAGCTCGTTTTTTGACTTTCCGGTAATCCGGGCGGCAATTTTCGTCGCGGTTTTGACGGGCATTTCCGCGCACAAAATCCCCAGCAGACGGGCGTCTTCAGCGTTAATCGCCCGTTCCTCGGCGCGTCTCGCATTGTCGATCAGCACGACAAATTCACCTTTGGCCAGGGCGGGATCGGCGCGCATCTCGACGAGTAATTCCGCGGCATCGCCGGTCATGAAACGCTCGTGTCGCTTGGTCAGTTCCTTGGCAACGACAATCCGGGTTTGCGGGGCTTCATCGTTCAATAACTGCAGCAAGTCGAGAATTCGATGGCTGGCCTCGAAAAGCACCAGGGTAGTGCGATTTTCGAGCCAGGCCAGCAGCCGTCGGCGGCGCTCCTGCCCCTTGGCCGGCAAAAAACCGCAAAAGCGAAAGCCGTCGCTCGGCAGACCGGCGGCGCTGAGCGCGGCGGCAACACTGCTGGCACCCGGAATCGGCGATACCGTAATGCCCGCCGCCCGCGCACGGCGTACGAGGTCGAAACCCGGATCGGATATCAGCGGCGTGCCGGCATCGGAAATCAGCGCCACGTTTTCGCCCCGCTCGAGGCGATCGATGATTTCGCCACCGCGCTGGCGTTCGTTGTGATCGTGACAGGATAACATCGGCGTGGCGATTCCGAGGTGATCGAGCAGGCGCGCGCTGTGCCGCGTGTCCTCGGCCGCGATCAGATCCGCCGCTTTCAGCGTGTCGATCGCCCGCAGGCTGATGTCCTGCAGGTTACCGATCGGAGTCGCGACAATATAGAGTACGCCGGGCATACAAAAGAGTGTACACTACCGCGTCGTTATCCCGTTGTGATTCGCCGGCCGGCCCGTCTTCCACTCGATGAAACCCGTATTTACCGCCCTCCTGTTCCTGCTGCTGCTCGGCCTGGCCGCATGCCAGACTCCGACCCGGCAGACTGGGCCCGCTTCGGTCTCGGGGACCGCAGCAGCGCTGCCGGAAGCCGAGGGGGGCGTGCTGACCGAGCTGGAAGAAGACCTGATTCGCGCCTTCGAATACGAGGTGGAAGGCCAATGGCTCGAAGCCGCGGTAGTGTACGAACAGCTCGCTGAGCAAAGCCCGCAACCAGACCGTTCGGCTTATCTCGTCAAAGTTGCGCTGATGTACTACCGCGGTGAGTTTTACGATGAGATCGATCCGTTCTTCGAGGCCCTCGGCGAACAGGAGCTGCTGCAGCAGGATTACCCAAACCGAGAAGTCGTACGCGCCGGTGGCTACATGGGTAACGGCAAGATCTACCAGGCCTTGCTGGCTCTGCCGGAAATTCCCGAAATCGCAGATTTCCAGTACAAGGCTCTGGCACTCGAAATTCGCTCGCGCGGCGTGCTCGCGATCGGCAAACCGCTCGAGAGCGCCCAGCTGCGCATGCAGATCGGCGAGTTTCTGCGTACACCCGAGGAAATCGAGAAAAATCATGATTTTATCTGGGCCGCGCTGAATCGAATCACCGAGCCGTCGGTCCTGCGTGCACTGGCCGAACCGCAGACTCTCGAAGTCCGCGGCTGGCTCGAACTCAACCTGATTGCGCGCCGCTCCAACATGCTGCCCGCCAAGATGGAGCCGTGGATCGACCAGTGGTACCAGCGCTACGGCGAACATCCAGCCGCTCCGCGGTACGCGGTCAACCTGCTGGAGGAAAGCCGGCGCATCTTCATCGAACCCACGCGCATTGCGCTGATGCTGCCCTTTTCCGGTCGCCTGGAAAAGGTTTCGGAAGCCATCAAGAACGGCTTCCTGTACGCGTATTACGAGGATACGAACCAGGTCGCGGACCTGGAAATCATCGACGCGAGCACCGATCCGGTCCGCTTCAACCTGCAGTACGAACAGGCCATTCAAAACGGCGCCGATTTCATCGTCGGCCCGATCAGCAAGGAATTGATCGGACTGCTGCAGCAACGCGAGCAGCTCGAGGTGCCCACGCTGACCCTGAATTACGGCGACGACGAGGTCGAGCCATTGTTGAATCTTTACCAGTTCGGACTCAGACCCGAAGACGAGGCCGAACAAATCGCCGATTTCGCCCTCGCCCAGGGCCACCACCACGCGCTGGTACTGGTACCCGATACCGAATGGGGTTTCCGTCTGCAGCGCGCCTTCACGACGCGCTTCGAATCGCTCGGCGGCCACGTGGTCGGCAGCAGTACCTACCCGGCCAAGAAAAACGACTACTCCGCCTCGATCAAGAACCTGCTCAACCTGACCACGAGCAATCATCGCAAGACGATCCTGCAACAGGTGATTCAGGAACAGGTGCGCTTCGAACCGCGGCGACGCCAGGACGTGGATATGGTGTTCGTCGCCGCCAATACGCGCCAGGCGCGTCTGATCAAGCCGCAGCTCAAGTTTCACCGCGCCGAAGACCTGCCGGTATACGCAACGTCGCATATTTCATCCAGCAGATCCAACCCTGACGACGATCGCGATCTGAACGAAATCCTGTTCGTCGACATTCCGTGGATGCTCGACAATCGCGACAATCCCGATCACAACCGTATCGGCCAGTTATGGCCGGACGAGAGCCAGCGATTCAGCAAGATGTTTGCCCTCGGCATCGACGCCTACCGGATGATCCCGTCGCTGCGCCGGCTGATGGTCAATCCCGATGAGTCGCAGGTGCATAACACCGGCCGCCTGACGGTCGACAAAAACGGCCGTATCAAGCGGGCATTGCTACTGGCGACCTACACCCGGGGAGTCGCGCGCATGCTGGAAATTCCGCAGAACCAGAACTTCGACGGTTCGCAATCCCCCTGATACAGCGCAATGTTCGCCGCTCGCAACAAGGGAATGTTGTTCGAAAGGCGCGCCGAGAACTTCCTTCGGCGGCAGGGGCTGAAACTGCTGCGTCGCAACTTCTACTGTCGTTTCGGTGAAATCGACCTGATCATGCAGGACGGCGATACCCTGTGTTTCGTCGAGGTGAAGTATCGTCGCTCCGGCGCCTTCGGTGGTGCGGCCTGGAGCCTGCCGCGATCCAAGCAGCGCCGGGTCGTGGCCGCCGCCGCGGTCTATCTGCAAAGGCGCCGCGGCGGCGAACCGCCAACCCGCTTCGATGCGCTGCTGATCCAGCAGCAGCCCGACGGCGGCGATCGCTTCGACTGGATCCAGGGCGCGTTCGACGCCAGCGCCTTGTAAGGCACTCCGGGTATGCGCTGTCGCGCTTTCCTGATGATTTCGGGCTGACGCCCGAGCTTACTTGATGATCTTGAGGATCGGGCCGGCGGGTTTGGCTTCGTCGGTGGTGGAATCGTCGGACTCGGCCGCGTCTTCGGCCGGGAACATCATGCCCTCGCCGGTTTCCCGCGCGTAAATGGCCAGCAGCGAAGTCATCGGACAGTAAACGTCATGCGGAACGCCGCCGAATCGTGCGGAAAAACTGACGGAATCGTTGCTTATCTCGAGTTCCTGGATCGCCTGCGGCGCGAGGTTCAGCACTACCTTACCGTCGCTGGCGATGCCTGGCGGGATAGCCACTTCTTCGTGGCTCGTGTCGACCAGGATATAGGGCGTCGACTCGTTATCGAGAATCCACTCGTACAGCGCCCGCAGCAGGTAGGGTTTGCTCGAGGTCATCGGACCCGGGCGCGGTCTCAGGCGACCATGTCCCGTTCCTGCTCGGAAAGGCTGGCCTGGAACGACGGGCGCGAAAACACGCGTTTCATGTAAGCGGTGATCGGCTTGGCCGATGCCGGCAATTCGATACCGTAATGCGGCAGTCGCCACAGAATCGGTGCGATGCTGCAGTCCAGCAGACTGAATTCCTGCGACAGGAAAAACGGCATGGCACCGAACACCTCGGCGGAGTTGATCAGGCTTTCCTCGAGCGCCTTTTTCGCCTGGGCCTTGCGCTTTTCGGTACCGCCCTCGATATCCGGCAACAGGCTGAACCAGTCGCTCTCGATGCGGAACAGAGCAAGCCGGCTTTTGGCTCGTGACACCGGGTCTACCGGCATCAGCGGCGGATGTGGAAAACGCTCGTCGAGATACTCGATCAGCACCCGCGCGTTGTACAGCACCAGGTCGCGATCGACCATGGTCGGTACCGTTGCATAGGGATTCAGATCGAGCAGATCTTCCGGCAGATTCTTGGTGTCGACATCGTGAATCTCGACCGTGATGTCTTTTTCCGCGAGCACGATGCGAGCGCGGTGACATTCCGGATCGGTCGGAGAAGAAAAACAACTCATCACCGACCGGCGATTGGCGACAACTGACATAGTGGCAACCTTATCCTAGTGGACGTCTTTCCAGTATTCCCGCTTCAGCGCATATGCCAGCACCAGGAAACACAGCAGGAAGATGATAACCCCGGTGCCGACATTCTTGCGCGTCTGCTTGTAGGGTTC
>JASJCA010000018.1 GCA_030066215.1 Rhodobacter sp.
CCGCCCCCCCGCCCCCGCCCCCCCCCCCCCCCCCCCCCCCCCCCCCCCCCCCCCCCCCCCCCCCCCCCCCCCCCCCCCCCCCACCGCGCTGCCGAAGGCGGCGCAACCAGAAAAGCGCGCCGCAGGCGCTCAATTTGGACATGCCCGGCTATGAGGCGCTTTTCCTGGTTCAACGCCACCTCGCTGACGCTGGGCTTCGCCTTCCTCTACCTGCCGATGGTCATCCTGATCGTCTACAGCTTCAACGGTGGCCGGCTGGTCACCGTCTGGTCGGGGTTTTCGACCAAGTGGTATGGCGAGTTGTTCCGCAACGAGGCCTTCCTCGACGCCGCTTGGGTCACCTTGCGCGTCGCCGTTTTTTCCTCGACCATCGCCACCGCGCTCGGCACCATGGCGGCCTATGTGCTGGTCCGCGGCGGGCGGTTCGCCGGCCGCACGCTGTTTTCCGGCATGATCTACGCGCCCCTGGTGATGCCCGAGGTGATCACCGGGCTGTCGCTCTTGCTGCTCTTCATCGGCATCGGCCTCGACCGCGGCATCCTGACCATCGTTCTGGCCCACACCACGTTTTCGATGTGCTACGTCTCGGTCGTCGTCTCGTCGCGGCTCGTCACATTCGACCGCTCGCTGGAAGAGGCCGCGCTGGACCTTGGCTGCACCCCCTTCGACGCCTTCCGCCTGGTCACCCTGCCGATCATCGCGCCGGCGGTGATCTCGGGCTGGCTTCTGGCCTTCACGCTCTCGCTCGACGACCTGGTCATCGCGTCCTTTACCTCCGGCCCATCGGCCACCACGCTGCCGATCAAGATCTTCTCGGCCGTCCGGCTCGGCGTCAGCCCCGAGATCAACGCGCTGTCGACGATCCTCATCGCCTTGGTCACCGTGGGTGTGATAACCGCCTCGCTGGTCTCGAAACGCGCCATCGTCCGGCGCCGGCGCGAAGAGCAGGCGGCAGTCAAGGCCGTCGCATGAGTTTCCTTGACGCGTTCGCGGATTACGAAGCCCGCCACGGCACGCCCGACCGGATCGAGCTGTTGCTGCCGGACATCAACGCGATCCTGCGCGGTAAGTGGCTGCCCGGGACCGACGCGAAAAAGTTGGCGAACGGCCAGGTGCGGCTGCCGATCTCGACCTGTGCGCCGAATATCCTGGGCGAGGAGCTGCCCCAGACCGGGCTCGGCATCGTCGCGGGCGATCCAGACGGTGTGATGGTGCCGGTGCCCGGCACGCTGAAACCGGTGCCCTGGGCGCCGGGGCATGTGGCACAGGTCCTGGTCCGGATGGAGCCGCCGAGCCCGGCCTTTGCCGGCCTGTCGACCCGGGACCATCTGGCCGCGGTGGCCGGCCGGTTCGCCGCGCGCGGGCTGACGCCGGTCCTGGCGACCGAGCTGGAGTTCTACATCCACCAGCCGCGCGAGCACCCCGACACGGCCCCGCGCCCGCCCGCCTTCGCGCCGGAGGCGCAGAATTACGAGCTGGCGGTGCTCGACCGGACCGAGGCGATCCTGCGCGCGATCCGCGAAGCCTGCGACATCCAGGGCCTGCCGACCGATGCGCTGATCGCCGAATACGGGCCCGGGCAATACGAGATCAATTTCCACCACACCGACAATGTCTGCGCCGCCGCCGACACCGCGGTCTTGTTCCGCCGCCTGGTGCGCGGCGTGACCGCCCGGCACGGCATGGCCGCGACCTTCATGGCCAAACCCTATGCCGACCACCCCGGCAACGGCATGCATGTGCATGTCAGCCTGACCGGCGCAGACGGCAATATCCTGTCGGCGCACCAGGGCGTCGCCGCGCCCCTGCAGCACGCGGTGGCGGGGCTGTTGGCGACGATGGCCGAGGCGCAGGCGGTCTTCGCCCCGCATCTGAACTCGTACCGCCGCTTCGCGCCGGGCAGTTTTTCGCCCAACCGGCCAGACTGGGGCCTCGACCACCGCGGCGCGGCGGTGCGGCTGCCGCAGACCGCGGGCCCCGCGGCGCGGCTGGAACACCGGATCTGCGGCGCCGACGTCAACCCTTACCTGGCGGTGGCGGCGATCCTGGGCGGCATTCTCTACGGGCTCGACACTGAACCGCCCCTTCCCCCGCCGCTCGACGCGGCCGACGCGGCGCCTGCCGCGCCGCTGGCGCATGACTGGCGCGCCGCCGTCGACCGCTTCGCCGCCTCCACCTTCGCCGCGGACCTGTTCGGTGCCCGGTTCCGCGACATCTACGCCACGCTGAAGACCGACGAGATCGCCAAACTGACCGCCGAGATCGCCCCGGTCGAATATCGCACCTATCTCGACCGGATTTGAGACGGGGCGGGGGCGGACATCCGTGCAATGCCCCGGGGCACGGAATCAAGGGGCGCAGCCCCGCCGTGCCCATCGCCAACCCGCCCCGGAGGGGTGGCGATTGGTCGACACCTACGCACCGCGTGCGGTCCTACGGACTCGACGGCCATAAAGCGCACCCGTTCAGACGTCGGCTCGCCACCCCGCGGGTCGGCGGTGGGCACGGCTTCTCGCGAAGCGTCCAAAGCCCCTCCGCAACCCGCTCCCCACCCGGGCCGCGCCCCCTCGCCTCCCGCCCAAATGCGCCGGCTTTTTCGACGAAAACGCCGCGCCCGCTTGCCGCTCTGAGACCGCTCTTCTAAGGAGGGGCGAAACAACGGGGCCTCGTGCATGCGCATCCTGATCACCAACGACGACGGCATCAATGCCGAGGGGCTGAGGGTCCTCACCGCCATCGCCGAAGAGGTCGCCGGCGACGGCGGCGAGGTCTGGACCGTGGCGCCCGCCTTCGAACAGTCCGGCGTCGCGCATTGCATCAGCTATACCCACCCGTTCATGTCCGCCGAACTCGGGCCGCGCCGGTTCGCCGCCGAGGGCTCGCCCGCCGATTGCGTGCTGACCGCGCTTTACGACGTGATGGCCGATGCCCGGCCCGACCTGGTGCTCTCGGGCGTCAACCGCGGCAACAACGCCGCGGAGAACGTGCTGTATTCCGGCACCATCGGCGCGGCGATGGAGGCGGCGCTGCAGAACGTGCCGGCGATCGCGCTCAGCCAGTTCTACGGCCCCGGCAACTTTCAGCTCGACGACACCTTCGAGCCGGCAACGCGGTTCGGCGCCGGCCTGGTGCGCGATTTGCTGGACAAGGGGCTCTGGGAGGGCGGCGACTACCGGCTGTTCTACAACGTGAACTTCCCGCCGGTCCCGGCCAGCGAAGTGAAGGGCGTCAAGGTGACAAGCCAGGGCTACCGCGACGACACCTTCTTTGGCGTGGAGCCGCACCAGTCGCCGTCGGGCCGCAAGTTCCTTTGGATCAAGGGCGGGCCGCAGCACAAGCCCACGGCGCCCGGAACCGACGCGCGGGCCAATCTCGATGGCTATATCTCGGTCACGCCGATGCGCTGCGACCTCACCGCGCACGACACGCTCGCCGCCTTGCGCGAGCGGCTGGAATGAAACGAGTGCGGCCGACGCCATGACGCTCGACGCAGAAGGCAAGATGCAGTTTCTCTTCGCCCTGCGCTCGAAGGGGGTGACCGACAAGCGCGTGCTGCAGGCGATGGAAACCGTCGACCGGGGCGAGTTCGTCACCGGGCTTTTCGCCGAGCGCGCCTACGAGGACATGCCGCTGCCGATCGCCTGCGGCCAGACCATCAGCCAGCCCGCCGTGGTCGGGTTGATGACCCAGGCGCTGGATGTGCGACCGCGCGACAAGGTGCTCGAGGTCGGCACCGGATCGGGCTACCAGGCGGCGATCCTCAGCCAGCTCGCGCGCCGGGTCTACACCGTCGACCGCCACCGCCGCCTGGTGCGCGAGGCGCGCGCCGTCTTCGACCGGCTTGGCCTCGTCAACATCACCGCGATCACCGGCGACGGCAGCCACGGCCTGCCCGACCAGGCGCCGTTCGACCGCATCCTGGTGACGGCGGCCGCCGAGGACCCGCCAGGTCCGCTCTTGGCGCAACTTAGAGAAGGCGGTATCATGGTACTGCCGGTCGGCCAGTCGGATGCGGTGCAAAGCCTGATAAAGGTGACGAAAACCGCGGACGGGCTGGACTATGACGAGCTGCGGCCGGTGCGTTTCGTGCCCCTCGTCGAGGGGCTAGGACAGGATTGACGCGAACGCCCCGGGCAACAAGGGGCCGCGGAGAGGACGAGCGATGGCAGATTTCCGCCGATCCAAGAGCTATGCCCTGATGCTGGGCGCCGCGCTGGCCGTGGCCGGCTGTTCGGATGGGTTCGACCTGGACCTGCGCGACCTGGGCGGCGGCTTCGACACCACCGACGCGGTGCGCCAGCCGACTGAGCGGCGCCCCAACCCCGACGCGCGCGGCATCATCTCGTACCCCAACTACCAGGTCGCCGTCGCCCGGCGCGGCGACACGATTTCCGACGTCGCGGCCCGCGCCGGGGTCGATGCCGAGGAACTGGCGCGCTATAACGGCATCCCCGCCGGCACCGCCCTGCGCCGCGGCGAGGTCGTGGTGCTGCCCGCCGGCGCCGCCCCGCCAACGGCGCTCGGGACCGGCGCGCCCGGCCCCAGCGAAGAGATCGACATCGCCACCCTGGCCGACACCGCGCTCGACCGCGCCGAACGCCAGGACCCGCCGCCGCAATCCGCCGCACCCGCGCCGCCGACCCAGACCGGGCCAGAGCCGATCCGCCACAAGGTGGCGCGCGGCGAGACCGCCTATTCGATCTCGCGGCTCTACAACGTCTCGGTGCGGTCCTTGGCCGACTGGAACGGGCTCGGGCCCGACCTGGGCGTGCGCGAGGGGCAGGTCCTGTTGATCCCGGTCGCCGCGCAGCCGGTCGAGACCGCCGCGCGCGACCCCGAGCCCGTGGTCACCGACCCTGGCGAAGGCAGCGTGACGCCCGAACCGCCGAGCGCCTCGAAACCGCTGCCCGACGACGACACCGAGACCGCCGCCACCACCGCGCCGCCCTCGCCCAACTTGGCCGGCGACCGGACAGCGGCCTCGGACCGCTCGGAATTCATGATGCCGGTCACCGGCAGCGTGATCCGCGGCTACGAGAAGGGCGTGAACGACGGCATCGACATCGCCGCCGCGCCGGGCACCGCCGTGCGCGCGGCCGGCGACGGCACCGTGGCGGCGATCACCCGCGACACCGACCAGGTGCCGATCCTGGTCTTGCGCCACCCCGGCAACCTGCTGACGGTCTATGCCAATATCGACGGCGTCAAATTCGCCAAGGGCGACAAGGTCAGCCGCGGTCAGGCCATCGCCGAGGTGCGCGAGACCGAGCCCAGCTTTCTGCATTTCGAGGTCCGCGAGGGTTTTGAGAGCGCCGATCCGGTGCCCTACATCAACTGACCCGCCGGGCATTGTTCACGGGGGCCGAACAGCCGCGCGGCGCAATCGTGGCGCCGCCGGTTCGGTCGTCACGGCGCCGCCGCTGGAGCGGGAAACAATCACGTCCCTGACCGCCGATCCGCCGCTGAATTGAGACAATTCGGCGGCAAATCCTCGGAATCCGACCAATTTGCGGCGAATTTTCCGAAAACTCTCCCCGATCCCTCCGCAAGACCGACCGTTTCCTCTGCCAGAACAATCCCACGACGTGGCTGGGCAACGATATGTGGACCGAAACGACCAGAACCAGGGGCAGTCCAAGGCGCGCGCTGCGCGGCGCCGCCCCTGACCTATACTCGCTTGCTGCCCCCTCGCGTTTTCTGACGTCAGAGGCCGGGCATGGCCACCTATAAGGTCAGGTTCTACGACTTCGACCCGAACGGGTTCATCCCGACGGGCACCGGCTCGACCTTCACCTGGACGGGCCCGGCCGATGCCGACGGCAAGGCCACCATCTTCGACACCGAGACCGGGACCGAGGGCGTCACCCTCGACGACGACAGCGCCGGCGGCGAGACCGCGACGGCGGATGTCGACCTCAACGGCACCACGTCGACGGGGTCCAACGTCGATGCCGAACGCGCCTGGACGGTCGAGGACACGGTTACCGGCGACATCTTCCAGATCGTGGAATTCGACGTCGAGAACGGCTCGGCCGCGGGCGACTACACCCTGTCCGAAATCCCGCTGGTGGCCAATCGCAGCTACGAGGTTCTCGCCTACGACAGCAACCCAGACGTCACGGCCGGCGACATCGCCTTTGATTCGACCGACTATGTGGCGCCGCCGCATGTGGTCACCGGCACCAGTGGCGCCGACGACATCGACGCCAGCTATACCGGCGACCCGCAGAACGACCAGGTCGACGACGGCTATGCCGGCGGCGCGGATGGCAACGACAACGACATCGAGGGCCTGGGCGGCAACGACACCATCGACGGCGGGCTGGGCGACGACACCATCGACGGCGGTACGGGGCGCGATTCGATCGACGGCGGGGTCGGCGACGACCTGGTCTTCGGCCGCGGCGGGCGCGATACGATTTCTGGCGGCGACGGCGACGACGACCTGCGCAGCAACGGCGGCGCCGACGAGGTCGACGGCGATGCCGGCGACGACACCATCGACGGCGGCGGCGGCAACGACAGCCTCACCGGCGGCGACGGCAATGATTCAATCGAGGGCGGCAACGGCGCCGACACGATCCTGGGCAACGATTCCAGCCCGCCGGTCAGCCTGCGCGAAGGCCTCGACTGGAGCCTCGAGGGCTCGGACGGCACCAGCGTCGCCGCGGGCTTCACCCAGGACACCGGGTCGATGGACGTCACCGTCTCGTTCACCGACGACGGCAACAACAACCCCACCTTTCTGATCGAATCGACCGACACGCAATACACCGAGACCGGCGAGGAATTCGATCCGAACTCGGCGCTTTACCTCTATGGCAACGGCGACGACGCGACATCGACCACCACCATCGACTTCGCTGCCGGCACCGGCAGCCAGATGCAGGACGAGGTCGAGAACGTCACCTTCCGGATAAATGACATCGACGCGTTCTCCGGCAACCACGAGGACGTCGTCACCGTCAACGCCTTCGATGCCGGTGGCAGCGCAGTCACCGTGACGCTGACGCCCGAGGGCGACGACACCACGTCGGGCAACACCATCACCGCCGGCAGCGCGCTCGACGATCCTGACGACGCCAACGGCTCGGTCCTGGTCGAGATCGACGGGCCGGTGGCGCAGATCGAGATCATCTATACCAACGGCGACAACGGCACCCAGGCGATCCATGTCACCGACATCTTCTTCGACACCATCGTCGCCACGTCCGGCATCGACGACGACGTCCTCGATGGCGAAGGCGGCACCGACTCGATCGATGGCGGTCTCGGCGACGACACCATCACCGGCGGTGCGGGCGACGACACCATGACCGGCGGCGCCGGCGACGACGTCTTCGTCCTCGCCGACGGCTCCGACGACGACACGATCACCGATTTCGACACCGACGACGACGATGGAGACGGGTTCTTCAACGACCAGCTCGACGTCACGAACCTCACCGATGCCGGCGGCAATCCGGTCGATGCCTGGGACGTGGTGGTCAGCGACGACGGCTCTGGCAATGCGCTATTGAGCTTTCCAAACGGCGAGTCGGTTGTGCTGCAGGGTGTGGCGCCGTCAGAGGTGACCGGCGCGCAGCTTCTGAACTCCGCCGGCATCCCCTGCTTCACCCCCGGCACTCTGATCGCGACGCCGCGCGGCGAGGTGCCCATCGAAGCGCTGAAGACGGGCGACCGGGTGACCACGCGGGATGGTCCGCCGCAAGAGATCCTGTGGCTCGGCGAGCGCAGTCTCGGCCCGCCGGACCTGCTGGCCGCGCCACACCTCAAACCGATCCTGATCCCGCAAGGGGCGGTGGGCAACCACACGCCCCTGTTGGTGTCTCCGCAGCACGGCATGCTGTTCGGCCCGGACCACGGGCTCGACGGGGAACGTTTCGTGCGCGCCAAGCACCTGGCCGAGGCGCCCGGGCCGGTGCGCATCGCGCATGGCAAGCGCCGGGTGCGATACATCCACCTGATGTGCGCGCGCCACCAGGTGATCTATGCCAATGGCGCGCCGACCGAGAGCTTCTACCCCGGCCCCCAAACCCTGCGCATGTTCTCCGGCGAGACGCTGATGGAGTTGCGGCGCCTGATCCCCAGCCTTGGCTCAGGACCGGTCGCCGAGACCTACGGTCCTCCGGCCCGGCCCTATCTGACACGGCGCGAGGCGATGCAGGTGCTCGACCTTCGTTGCGCGCTCGCGGCGGCGCGACAGGCGGCCTGAGGCTACTGCTCTTCTTCCTTTTCGCGCGGATCGATTTCGACGATATTGCCCTCACGGATGCTGAAGTTGCCAGAGGCTGAAACCGACACCAGCACCTCTTGGCGCGCGGTCCGGCTGCGGCCGTTCTCGTCGATCGGCGTGTTGATCTCGATCCGCTGCGCCGTGGATCCGGTGATCTCGTAGGTGTATTCGCCGTCGAACGGCGTGCCGTATTTGGCCAGGTCCATTTTTGGCTCTTGGCCTTCCGAAAACAGGGTAGCGCTGTAGTCGCGGGGCCCACTGACCGTCAGGGTGAGGTTCTTCAGCCCCTTTGGCGCCTCCTTGATGCCGAAGGCGAGCGTCAGCCCGCCGAACTCCTCGACGACCACCAACTGCGGTTCGGAATGGCCCTCGGCATGGGCCGGCGCCGCGAGGCCGAGGGCCAGGGCAATAGCGGACGCGGTGTGCAGGATCGGTCGGGTCATGGTTCAATCTCCCCCTTTTTCGCGCCCACCCGTACGGGCCCCGGGCGCTAGAATTGACACGTGACTATGGGGTGAGGCTAGCGCGAAGCCGGCGTTGCCGCAACTCTGCAGGTGGGACGGCCGCGCGCGGGGCTTTTGGCGGCGGCTTTCAGCGTCTGCGCCCCGGCCGACACGCCGCGCTCGCCTGAGCGGTCGGACCGCTAGACTTAACCCATTGTCAGGCTTGGTAAATCTTTGAACGTACGGTCAAATGTTTCGCGCGCGAAACATTTGGGTCAGCCTGGCAGACCTATTCCACGGCGCCCGGCGAGGTCGGTGAAGTACTGCCAGGCGACTCGGCCCGAGCGCGCGCCGCGGGTGGCCTGCCACTCGATCGCCTCGGCGCGCAGGCTGTCCTCGTCGATCTCGACGCCGTAGGCCGCGCAATATCCGCGGATCATCGCGAGGTATTCGTCCTGGCTGCAGGGGTGGAAGCCCAGCCACAGCCCGAAGCGGTCGGACAGCGACACCTTCTCTTCTGTCGCCTCGCTGGGCGAAATCGCGCTGGAGCGTTCGTTCTCGATCATGTCCCGCGGCATCAGGTGGCGGCGGTTCGAGGTGGCGTAGAAGACGACGTTGTCGGGCCGGCCCTCGATGCCGCCGTCGAGCACCGCCTTGAGCGACTTGTAGTGCTGGTCGTCGTGGGAGAAGCTCAGGTCGTCGCAGAACAGAAGAAACCGGGCCTCGGCGGCACGGAGGAGGTTCAGCAGCCGCCCGATCGAGGGCAGATCCTCGCGTTGGACCTCGACGATCTTCAGCGCGTGGCCCTGGGCCACCGCCTCGGCATGGACCGCCTTGACCAGGCTCGACTTGCCCATGCCGCGTGCGCCCCAGAGAAGCGCGTTGTTGGCCGGCAGGCCGCGGGCGAATTGCAGCGTGTTTTCCAACAGGATGTCGCGCACCCGATCGATGCCCACGAGCAGAGGCAGGTCGACCCGGTTGACCCGCGCCACGGGCTCCAGCCGGTCGGGATCCACGTGCCAGACGAAGGCGGCGGCAGCGACGAAGTCGGGGGCGGGCAGCGGCGCGGGGGCGATGCGTTCCAGCGCCTCGGCGATGCGCCGCAGCGCCTCGTCGCTCACGCCTTGCCCTCATCGGGGTCCGGCTCGTCGTCGAACTCGTCGAACATGTCGTCGAGGCTTTCGTCCTCGTCGAGGATGCCCTCTTCGCGCAGCGTCTCGTCGCGCTTCTTCTCGACCCGTTTGACCAGTTGAATCGACACCTCGTAGAGCCCGTAGACCACCACGAACAGGATCACCTGGGTGATGACGTCGGGCGGCGTGACCAGCGCGGCCAAAACCAGAATGCCGACGACGGCGTATTTGCGCACCGTCCTCAGGCCGCGAGAACTGACGAGCCCGGCCTTGCCCATCAACGTCAGCAGCACCGGCAGTTGAAAGCAGAGCCCGAAGGCCACAATGAACTTGATCGTCAGGCGCAGATATTCCTGGGCCGAGCCCTGAAAGGCGATGCCGGCTGTGGTGTTGTCGATCTCGCCCTCGGCCGCCAGCGTACCCTCCTGCTGGAAGCCCAGGAAGAAGTCGAAGGCCAGGGGCGTCACCACGTAGAAGGCGAAGGCCGCGCCGAGGAAGAACATGAACGGCGAGGCCAGAAGGAACGGCAGGAACGCACCCTTTTCGGACTTGTAGAGACCGGGCGCCACGAAGCGCCACATCTGGTAGCTGATATAGGGAAACGACAGTACCAATCCGCCCAGAAGCGAGATCGAGATCGCGACGAAAAAGCCCTCCTGCAGCTTGATCAGGATCAGCCCGCAATCGTCGCCCATCGCGCCCCGCGCATCGCACAAGGGCTGGGTGAGGAAATTGAAGATCGGATTCCAGACGGTGAAGCAGATCACCATGCCGATGATGAAGGCGATCACCGAGTGGATCAGCCGGGTCCGAAGCTCGGCCAGATGCTCGATCAGCGGCGCGCTGGTGTCATCGATGTGGTCGCTGTCGCTCATGCGGGTTTGCCGGTGTCGGTCGGCTCTGGCCCGGGCTGGTCGGCCGCGGGCTCCGCCGCGGCAGCCGGCGTCTCGGCCGGTGCCTCTGCTTTTGCCTCTGCCTCGGCGGCGCGCTTTTCGGCGGCGCGTTTGGCCGAGGCCTCGTGGATCTTGCGCGCAGCCTCGGCACGCTCTTCACTGAGCTTCTGGGTCTCGGGGCCCTTGCCGCGGATCGACTTCGACGGGTCCCATTTCTCGAAATTGTCCGCCGCCTTGTTCAGCGTGTCGAGCCCCAGCTTGCCCGGCGAGGTCGCCGACTTCAGCGTGCTGGTGACGTCCTTGACGCCGGCCTCGTCGGCGGCCTCGTTCATTGCGCGGCTAAATTCTCGCGCCATGCCGCGCATCTTGCCTGTGAACCGCCCGAGCGTGCGGAACATGCCGGGCAGGTCCTTGGGCCCGACGACGATCAGCGCAACGATGCCGATCAGAAGCAGTTCGGTCCAGCCAATGTCGAACATGGGCGATCAGGCCGTGGCGCGGGCGCGCTAGACCTTGTCCTTTTCCTCGTCCGGGGTCACGTCGCGGGCGACCTCGGCGGCATCGTCCTCAAGCTCTTTCTTGCCGTCGTCGACGCCCTTCTTGAAGGCGGTGATGCCTTTGCCGACCTCGCCCATGAGCGACGAGATCTTGCCGCGGCCGAAAAGCACCAGAACCACGACGGCGATCAAAAGCAGGCCGGGAAGGCCGATATTGTTCAGCATGGGGGGTCTCCCTTGCAGGGCCGTCCGCGCCGGCCGATGAGATCATTGGCTGTATGTATGGATTTCGCCCGCCCTGGGAAAGCGCCAAACGCCTCGCCTGCGGCAATTGGGGTCGAGAAACCGGCAATTCCGCCCGCAGGCTCTGTCATTAAGTTGACACCTGCAAGGATTCTGTCAGTTGTGGGGGTGCGTAGACCCCTGGCGCGAAGCGAATCACCCTGCCCATGCAGCGACCCGACCGCCTGATCGAGCTGATCCAGATCCTGCGCGACGGGCGGCTGCACCGCGCCGCGGACATGGCCGCGCGGCTCGGCGTGTCGCTGAGGACGGTCTATCGCGACATGGACACACTGGCTGCCTCTGGCGTGCCGGTCGCGGGCGAGCGCGGCGTCGGCTATCGGATGACCGCACCGATCACGCTGCCGCCCCTGAACCTGACGCTGACCGAGCTCGAGGCGTTGCATCTGGGAATGGCGGTGGTGGGCGAGGCCGCGGACGACGAGCTGCAGGCGGCCGCGCGCAGCCTGTCGGCGAAGATCGACGCGGTGCTGCCCGAGGATCGCAGCGCGCCACCCACCGGCTGGGGGTTCGCGGTCTATCCCTTCGCTGACGCGGCCGCCGGGTTCCAGCACATGCCGCAAATCCGCGCGGCGATCCGGGCGCGGCAAAAGCTCTCTGTGGACTACCTGGCACTCGACGGTGCGCAGACGACGCGCACGATCCGGCCGCTGAAGCTCGATTACTGGGGTCGCGTCTGGACGGTCACCTGCTGGTGCGAAACTAGAAATGATTTCAGCGTTCTACGCGTCGATCGTATTACGTCGCTTGAAGTTCTGCCGGCGCTTTTCGTCGAAGAGCAAGGCAAGACGCTGATCGACTACACCGCCCGGGCCAGCGCCACGCCCTAAGCCGCGTCCTGTTGCACCGGAAACACGAAACACCGGTCGCGGCGGATCGTCAGCCACAGCGGCAGGCCGGGTTTGGGCAAAAACACCGACGGCACCGTGGCCTTCAGGATCGACAGATCATGATCCATTCGGAATTCAACCAGGCTTTCGGCGCCCATGAACCGCGCGCGTTGCACCACGCCCCGCGCCGGAATGCCATCCTGTGGCGTCGGGTTCGGCCCGCGCCCGCTGCGGTCGAAATCGATCTTCAGGTGCTGAGGGCGGATCACGATATCGACCGCGGTGCCGTCGGGCACGCCGGGGGCAAGGAACTGCCCGAACGGCGTGTCGGTCAGCGCTCCATGAACCGTGCCGCGGATCACGTTGATATCGCTGAAGAAAGCGGCCGCCGCCTTGTCAGCTGGCGCATTGTAGACATTGTAGGGCACGCCCTGCTGCACGATCCGCCCGTCGCGCATCAACGCGATCTCATCGGCCATGCGCATCGCTTCGTCCGGCTCATGGGTGACCAAGAGCACAGCCGCGCCCTCTTGCTTGAGGATCTCCAGCGTCTCGTCGCGGATGCCGTCACGCAGACGGTTGTCGAGCCCCGAAAACGGCTCGTCCATCAGCATGACCCGCGGGCGCGGCGCGATCGCGCGGGCCAGCGCCACGCGCTGCTGTTCACCGCCCGACAGCTCGTGCGGATAGTCGTCGATGAACCGGCCCAGATCGACTCGGTCCAAAAGCTCGGTGACGCGTTCGCGTTTCGCTGCCCGCGGGCCGGTCAGACCAAATCCCACGTTTTCCGCCACCGTCAGATGCGGAAACAGCGCAAAGTCCTGGAACATCAGGCCGATCGAACGCGCCTCGGGCGGGACGTTGACGGATGTGTCGCAGACGCTTTGGCCGTCAACCAGAACGGCGCCGCTATCCTGTCGGTCGACCCCGGAAATGCAGCGCAAGGCGGTCGACTTGCCGCAGCCCGAGGGGCCAAGAAGGCAGGTGACCTGCCCGGCCATCACCCGCAAGGACACGTCGTCGACCACGGCGCGCCCGGCGAAGCGCCGGGTCAAGTGCCGGACGTCCAACCTGGGTATCGGTTCGCTCACGGGCCCGCTCAATTGCTATTCCCGACCGCTTTGATCGGGCATTGGCGCAGATAGCAACCCGGCCTCGCCCCCGCAACCCCACGTCATGGGCCCCCAAAGCGCGCGTTAAAGGCCCGGTGGGCCGCGGGTTGGGTAAGGATCAGATCGTGGCGTTCACGTTGCCGCCGTCCAAGAGCACGTTCTGCCCGATGATGAAGCCGGCACATTGCGAGCACAAAAACGCGCAGGCCGCGCCGAATTCCTCGACCGTGCCATAGCGGCCCGCCGGGATCTCGGCCTGCACCTGCGCCGTCGCCTCAGCCACGCTAATGCCTTGGTTTTTCGAGATCATCTCGTCGATTGCCGTGCGCCGCGCTGTGTCGTGGCTGCCTGGCAGAAGGTTGTTGATCGCCACGCCCTTGCCGGCGACCTGCCGCGCGGTGCCTGCGACGTAGCCGGTCAGCCCGGCGCGCGCCGAATTCGACAAGCCCAGGACCGCGATCGGTGCTTTCACCGACTGCGAGGTGATGTTGACCACCCGGCCCCAGCCGCGGTCCATCATCCCCGGCACTAACGCCTTCATCAGCGCGATCGGCGTCAGCATGTTGGCCTCGAGTGCCGCAAGAAAGTCGTCGCGGTCCCAGTCGGTCCACATTCCCGGCGGCGGCCCGCCGGCATTGGTCACCAGAATGTCGACCGGGCCCGCGGCCGCTAGGACCGCCGCGCGCCCGTCCGCATCGGTGATGTCTGCCGCCACCGCAGTCACGTCGACCCCAAAGGCCTCCCGCACCTTGTGAGCCGCCGCCTCCAGCGCCTCGGCCCCGCGCGCGTTCATCACCAGATCCACGCCCGCCTCGGCCAGTGCACGGGCGCAGCCCAGACCCAGCCCTTTCGACGAGGCGCAGACCAATGCCCGCTTGCCCCTGATCCCCAAATCCATCGCTGCCTCCCTGAGCCTGTCCGTGACCTCGCCAGGGCTATCACCGGACCCCGAGTGGCGGAAGTCCCCGAATCGAATTCGGTCCCGCCGCCTGCCGTTCGCCAGACTGCTCCAATCCCCATTGAAGCCAAGCAGTGTCCGCATGTGGGAAACAAAACAATCGGTTTCGGCGACGCGGATTGGTTCTCGTTGACCGGCGCAGTCTGCGGCGCGTAAGCTCTGTGATGTCTATGGCGGTGGGGTGCGCCGACAGGGTCTCTGGGGGCCTTCCGACGTGCAGCCATACCCACGCGAGCATAGAGCAGGCTGCCGGATATGAGTGTCGAGGGATTCACAAACAAAGCCGATGCGCAGGGCCTTGGCGTCTTCCGCGCAGACGATTTCCGTGTCTCAAACGGCGCCAATCTGGGCGATCCGGTGGCTGATGCCGGGGACATGATGCTCGACGACATCTACCAACTCAGCCCCAATGCCAGATCCTGGCGGCTGAACCTGGCCGCCTCCGACGGGTTGGCCCATCTCACGGTGCTGGAGGGTGCGCAGATCGGCACCTATGGCGCGGCGGTTCATCTGGACTGCTGCGCCACGTTCATGGCGCCGGATGGATCCATCGTCGAGGCCCTGGTGCTTGTCGAGCTGGCCCCGGGAACCGAGCTGATCGCGGCAACCTACCTGCTGCCACTGGCCAAGATCAGCCCCCGCACCGACTATGCCCTGGTCAGCGTCGATACCGACACGCCGCGGCAAAAATTCGCTGGTCTGGCCTGCGTCTCGTTCACCCGCGGCACCCACATCACCATGGCCAGCGGCGCGCAGTGCCCGATCGAGGATATCCGCGTCGGCGACCGCGTGCTGACCCGCGACAACGGCGTTCAAGAGGTGCGCTGGATCGGCCAGCAGACGGTGCGTGCCACCGGGGCCTTCGCGCCGATCGTGCTGGCGCCCGGGGCAATGAACAATTCCGGCGAGCTACGGCTCAGCCCGAACCAGCGGCTCTTCGTCTACCAGCGCGAGGACCGGCTGGGCGCCGGCCGTGCCGAGGTGGTGGTCAAGGCCGATTTCCTGGTCAACGACGACACCGTCACCCGCAGCGACGGCGGCTTCGTCGACTACTATCAGATCCTGTTCGACCACCACGAGTTCATCTATGCCGAGGGCATCGCGACCGAGAGCCTGACGGTCGACATGCGCACCAGCCCCGCCCTGCCGCGCGAGGTGCAGGACAAGCTGGGGCTGCGCCGCTCAAACCGCGCGACGCAAGGCAGGCCCGACCCGTTCGACATCGGCGAGGGCATGCTGGACGCCGCCATCGCCGCCGACATCTTGCGCCGCGCCTCGTCGGTCTGACGCCGCGCACCGCCGCTTGCCCTGCGCCGCGCGATGGCGCATAGTGAAGCCGGTCGCGTTTTCAGGGGCTTAGAGCCGGACATGGACACGATCCTTGTCGCCACTGATCTATCGCCGCGGGCCGACCGCGCGGTGCGGCGGGCGTTCAAGCTGGCCGCCAAGATGGGCGCGCATGTGCATGTCGCCCACACCGTCGACCACGGCCTGCCCGAGTCGCTCGCCGCGCGCGTCACCGACGAGGCGACGCGGCTTCTGGACCAGTTCTGCGCCTATGTTGCCGGCGCGGACGGGCCGCGCTTCACCCTGCATATCGGCCATGGCGACGTCTCGACCGACATCCACGATCTGGCGCGCACGGTCGACGCGGGGCTGTTGATCCTGGGCGTGCATCACCGCCGCCCGATCCTGGATTTGATCCGCGAAACCACCGTCGAGCGATTGGTGCGCCTGTCCCACCGCCCGGTGCTGATCGTCCACGACCGGGCCGACCACGACTTTGCCAAGGTCTTGTCGGCCGTGGATTTTTCCCCCAGCAGCACCGCCGCCGCCAAGCTTGCCACGCGGCTCTTTCCGGATGCCGACCAGCGCGGGTTCCATGCCGTCTACGTGCCGTTCCAGGGCCTGACCGACCCCGCAGGCCACGCCGCCGACGCCCGGGTCTATCTGCGCGAGGCCAAGGCCGATCTCGGCGCCTGGGCGGCTCGTGAGGGCACCGAGGCGCTGGCCGAGAAGACCGAGGTCGCCGAGGGCGCGCTGCACCAGGTGCTCGACCGGCTGATTGTCGGCTGGCATCCTGATGTGCTGACGCTCGGCGCCCATGGCCGTACGGGCAAGGCGCCGTTCCTACTGGGCAGCTTCGCCAACGACCTGATGCGCGACCCGCCATGCGACTTGCTGATCGTCCGGCCCTGAGCCACCCTCGATCTTAACACGCTAAAATCGCGGCAAAACCGGCCGTAAGACTTTCAATGAGTTGCGTCAGGCTTCGGGTCACCGCCCGACCGGGGTAGACCGCGCGAACGAAGGCTGCGCCGGCGCATCTTGCGCGGGCCGGACGGAGCGGCCAGAGTGCGGGAAAGCCCAGCGACGGGAGACCGCGACGATGCCCACCAGACGTGCGCTTTTGGCCGGCGCGGCCGCCGCGATTGCGGCGCGGCCGGGCGTGGCGGGCCTGTCCGAGACCACCGTCACCGCTGCTCCGGCGATGGCACAGATCGTACCGGCCGAATACGGGCCGACGGCGGTCTGGGCCTATGACGGGGCGGTGCCGGGCGCGGGCCTGCGAGTGGCCCAGGGCACGCGCATCCAGCGGCGTTTCGTCAATGATCTGCCCGAGGCCTCGACGATCCATTGGCACGGCATCCGGATCGACAATGCGATGGACGGGGTGGCCGGGCTGACGCAAGCGGCGGTGCCGCCGGGCGACGAATTCCTCTACGATTTCGTGGTGCCGGATGCGGGCACCTATTGGTACCACCCGCACCGCAATACGCTGGAGCAGGTGTCGCGCGGGCTGACGGCGCCGCTGATCGTCGAAGAGGCCGAGCCGCCCGAGGTGGACCGCGACATTGTGCTGACGGTCAACGACTGGCGGCTCGACGAGAACGCTCAGATCATGGGCGGGTTCGGCAATATGCACGACCGGTCCCATGCCGGCCGGCTGGGCAACTACCTGACCGCAAATGGCGAGGGCGATCTGCAGCAGGACGTGAAGTGGCACGAGCGCTTGCGGCTGCGGTTGATCAATGCCGCCTCGGGGCGGATTCTGCGCTTGAGCGGGCTGGGACTGTCGGGGCATATCGTGGCGCTCGACGGCATGCCGCTGAAGGTGCCGGAGCCGTTCGGCGTGTTGGTGCTCGGGCCCGCCCAGCGGGCCGATCTGATCGTCGACGTGACGGCGGAGGTGGGCACGCCGGCCCATCTAGTCAGCGAGGAACGCGACGGCGGCTATGCGCTGGCGACATTCAACGTGGCCGGCGTCGCCTCCGTAGCGCCCCGCCCTGCCCCACCGCCGCTGCCGCCGAACCGGCTGGCGCCGTTGGACTTGGGCGACGCGCGGCACGTCGAATTGCGGATGGAAGGCGGCGCGATGGGAGGCATGACGGCAGCGCGTAGAGGCATGCGCCACGAGGACGGCATGGGCGCGCATTCGGCCGATCCGGTGCCGATGCGGCAATTGGTGCAGAACGGTCTTGCCTGGGCCCTGAACGGCGTGGCGGGCATGCCCGAGGACCCGCTGGTCGAGGCTTCGCGGGGCGAGACCGTGCGCGTGCGGATGGTCAACGACACTGCCTGGCCGCATGCCATGCATCTGCATGGGCACCATTTCCATGTGGTGGGCGAGTCCGGACAGGGGCCGGCGCGGGATACGGTCCTGATAGACCGCGGCCAGACGGTCGAGATCGCCTTCGCCGCCGACAACCCCGGGAGTTGGATGTTCCACTGCCACATGCTGGCGCATCAGGCTGCGGGGATGATGACTTGGATGCGGGTGGTCTGACCAAGCTGCGTTTTTGCGACGCTGAATGCACGCTGTGCCGACATTGCAGTCCTCACGTGCGTCTGCCACCTTGCTAGATCGCGGCAAGGAGCATCTGGTGAGCGACAAACGCATTTCTGAATCGGTGCAACAAACGATCACGCCCTATTTCACGGTTCAGGATGCGGATCGGCTGATGAATTTTTTGGTCAATGCGTTTAGCGCGACCTTGGTTAAGGAAAACAGATACGATGACGGCCGCGTTCAGCACGCACGCCTACTGATCGGTAACTCCCTGATCATGTTGAATGAAGCTACTGATGACTATCCGCCCAACGTATCCCAGATGCACATCTTCGTCGAAGATGCCGATATCGCCCACAAGTCGGCTTTGCGCCTCGGTGCAAAGTCATTGATGGAGCCCAATGATCGCCCGCATGGGGACCGAATGGCGGGGATTAAAGACCCATGTGGTAACGTCTGGTGGTTGGCTTCACTTCAAGCTTGAAGAACACGTCCGCCGATTTGCAGTTTGTTGGTTTAGTCTCATTACAGCCGTCACGCGTTGACGAAAGGACCATGTTGCCATCCCAAGGACCAATTGCCCTCCCCCCCGCCCTCCCCTATATCGCCGCCCATGCTGGACCGTGCCTCGAATGCCCCTGACTTGCCCGCCGAAATCGCGCGGCGGCGGACGTTTGCGATCATCTCGCACCCGGATGCGGGGAAGACGACGCTGACCGAGAAATTCCTGCTTTATGGCGGGGCAATTCAAATGGCCGGGCAGGTGCGCGCGAAGGGGGAGGCGCGGCGGACGCGGTCGGACTTCATGCAGATGGAGAAGGATCGGGGGATTTCGGTGTCGGCCTCGGCGATGTCGTTCGATTTCGGCGACTACCGGTTCAATCTGGTGGACACGCCGGGGCACTCGGATTTCTCCGAGGACACCTACCGCACGCTGACGGCCGTCGACGCGGCGATCATGGTGATCGACGGCGCGAAGGGGGTGGAGAGCCAGACCCAGAAGCTGTTCGAAGTCTGCCGGATGCGCGACCTGCCGATCCTGACCTTCTGCAACAAGATGGACCGCGAGAGCCGGGATATCTTTGAGATCATTGATGAAATCCAGGAGATGCTGGCGATCCACGTGACGCCCGCGTCCTGGCCCATCGGCGAGGGCCGGGATTTCATCGGCTGCTACGATGTGCTGAACGATCGGCTGGAGCTGATGGACCGCGCGGACCGGAACAAGGTGGCGGAGTCGATCGCGATCGAGGGCTTGGACGATCCGAAGCTGGCGGAACACGTGCCGGCGCATCTGCTGGAAAAACTGCGGGAAGACTTGGAGATGGCGCGGGAACTGCTGCCGCCTTTCGACGCGCAGGAGTTTCTCGACGGGCATCTGACGCCGATCTGGTTCGGCTCGGCGATAAACTCGTTTGGCGTCAAGGAGCTGATGGACGGGATCGGCAGCTTCGGCCCGGTTCCGCAGCCACAGACGGCCGAGCCGCGGCAGGTGGGACCCGAGGAGACAAAGGTCGCGGGCTTCGTGTTCAAGGTGCAGGCGAATATGGACCCGAAACACCGCGACCGGGTGGCGTTTGTTCGCATGGCAAGCGGGCATTTCAAGCGCGGCATGAAGCTGACCCATGTGCGGACGAAAAAGCCGATGGCGATTTCGAATCCGGTGCTGTTTCTGGCCAGCGACCGCGAGCTGGCGGAAGAGGCCTGGGCCGGGGACATCATCGGCATTCCGAACCACGGGCAGCTGAGGATCGGCGACACGCTGACCGAGGGCGAGGCGATCCGGGTGACCGGCATCCCGTCTTTCGCGCCGGAGCTGTTGCAGAATGTGCGCGCGGCGGACCCGCTGAAGGCCAAGCATCTCGACAAGGCGCTGATGCAGTTCGCCGAGGAGGGCGCGGCGAAAGTGTTCAAGCCGATGATTGGGGCGGGCTATATCGTAGGCGTCGTCGGCGCGCTGCAATTCGAGGTGCTGGCGAGCCGGATCGAGCTGGAATACGGGCTGCCGGTTCGGTTCGAGCCGTCGCAATTCACCTCGGCCCGCTGGGTATCCGGGCCCAAGGAGGCGGTGGAGAAATTCACACAGGCCAATAAACAGCATATCTCGACCGACCACGACGGCGACGTGGTATACCTGACGCGCCTGCAATGGGACATCGACCGGATCGAGCGCGACTACCCGGATCTGGCGCTGACGGCGACGAAAGAGATGATGGTCTGAGCCGACGCGGGCGTCACACGGGGCTCAAAAACCCGGAATGGACAAATCCCACGTAACCCAGCCGGGTGCGTACCTGCCACCACTCTCCGTGAACGCCGATCCGTTCGACCACCGTCCGCTCTGGCAGCGATCCGATTTTCTCGCCACCGGGGCTGCGGCGGAAATTCAGTTGTGAGGGTGCGACGTCGGTAACCCGGAAACGCGGGAGTCTGGCATCGTCCGGCATTTTGCCGTCATCGTCACCGTCGCCGTCGGGTCCGGCACCGCCAATCAGGGCCGCAACACGCGCGCGCATCTCGTTGCCGACCCCGCTTGGGCCCCGAAACCGATCATCGAATGCCAGACGAACGATGTCCCATTTGTTGTTCTGACTGATGCGCAAGTTTGGTTCGACCTCGGCATGGGTCAGGATTGTCGTGGGCGTGACGAGGATGTTGTATCGCTCGGCAAGTTCGGCAATCACCTGCAGCCCCTTATTCCATTGCGTTTCCGTCATCGGCGACGGCCCGGCATTGAAGGGGCGTTCCCGAGCAGAACGCATACAGCAGAGCGAAACGCCGATCGCTCCGGTATTGGCGTTTTTGGTATGGCTCGCGCGCGGGCTGCGTGGCGGCGGCGCGTTTCGTTCTATAGAATGGTTGCCGCGGACAAGGTTGCCGTTGCCCTCAACCAAGATGTGGTACGACTTTTTGTCGGTTGCATTGGCGCTGTGTCCGCCTGCCGTCCAATGCAGGTGAATACGTTCCATGTCGGCATTGGGCATCCAGGCATCGGGAATAACATTGGCCATAATCCTCGCTCCCTAATGGTCTCAATTGCGACATCCTACACGTGTTTTTCTAAGTCTCAAACATCCTTAACGTTGCGTCGGTCGGTTTACCGGCTGCCGGCTGTCGACCAGATCTTCGGAGGCGCAAGTATTCGATGATCGGAGCCACGGGTCCGGGCCGGAGTTGTCCTGCGAAAGCGGGCTTGGGCCGTTCCAATTCGCCTTTCGCAGAATAGGTCGCACATCGGGGATGCCTCGTGACCGGCGACGGCCGATGCGTCTGACCGTTATTGCACGTGTCATCCGTCGTCGCACCCTCGCACCACAACTGGCGCAAGACGGCGATCACGACGGGCTGCTGTGGTTGCATTGGTGGCAAGGGCGGATGGCGCAAAGCAATGGCCACCTCGCCGCAATCCGCGGGACGGTTGCTTGAGGTGGCTGCCGGGACTTGGAACGCCGACGAAAGGCCGCTCCAGCCCGACATCTCCTCTGCAATCCGACCGAGCTGCGCTCGCTGGTGATCCTAGCCCTCTGCCGCGCAGGCTGCGTCCGACGCGGCCAGTTGGAACTGACCGACGCGGGCGGTGGCGCCGGTGCGGTCGGTCGCGGTGACCGAAATCGCTCCGGTATGCGGCGCGGCGGTGGTGAAGTTGACCACCGCACCGGTGCGCGGAACACCGCTGTCGTCGAAGTCGAGTCGCACCACATCGATTCCGGGAGCACCGCGCCGGCTGACGATGATGTCCTGCCCCGCAGGCGTCACCCGCAGGCTGTTGGACGCAAGTCTGCCGCCGTCAAAGGCGATACGTGCCGAGGTGAGCCCGTCGGGATCGCTAAGGCTCACGGTGATTTCGACCGGCCCGCCGGTCGCGACGCAGGGCGGCAGCGGCACCGCGGCGTCACCCGCGGGGCCGGATTCCACGCCCCGCGCCGACACAAGCACTTGCGGCGCGCCGCCTGCGGTCGGTCCGGGCTGCGGAATGACCACCCTGGGTGCGTCCGGAGCGGTGCACGACGCGGTCAGGGCAAGGCAAGTCACGGCCAGGAATTTCAGGGCCAGGCGGTGGCTGGCGGCGGTCGGTTCGCGCATCGCGGCTCGGCTTTGCTGGTCCATTCCGGCCACAGCCTAGCGAGCTCACGCAGCGCGGGCCAATGGCGAATTAGGGATGCGCACACAAACGCCCGCCGCGGCCGGAACCGCGGCGGGCGTTTTCAGGGTGCCTTTGGGCGGCGCCTTAGCCGTCGACGGCGTCGCGCGCGGCGAGGTCGTTCTTACGGCCGGGGCGGCGTGTCCAGAAGACGAAGACCAGATAGACGATCGCCAAGATCGCCATGGTCGCAGCACCTGGGACCAGGTAGGGGGTGAAATCCATATCGAAGCCTCCATGGGTCGGATGCGCAAAGAATTGCGGGGTTTGGGCCTGCAATATGGCCCGATTGGGCAAAAACAGCGGCAAGAGCGCCAATGGCTGCGGTTTCCCAGGCTTTCGCGCCGGCGCCGTCGGGGCTGCCAAAGGGGCCATGTGGATAACTCGGGGGAATTCGTGGACGATCCGCGACATGGCGGCGAATTGTCGCCGATCCCACATTCGGAGTTTACGTCGAAAAGCGCCCGATTCTGCCGAAAGCCTACGAAATCCACCCATGCGTGCGGTAGGTGGGGACAACTTGACCCAATTCCGCCATTGACCTACATAGCCATCCATGACGATAGGCGGGCAATCCGGTCCGCCGGGCCGCGTGATCCGTGCGGCCGTTCACCGAGCCGCCGATCCGAAAGGCCCAAATGACCGACTTCTCCGACTTGGGGTTGGCCCCCAAAGTTCTCAAAGCCGTTTCCGACGCAGGATACAAAACACCCACTCCGATCCAGGCCGGCGCCATACCGCCCGCCCTTGTAGGCCGCGACGTCCTGGGCATCGCCCAGACCGGCACCGGCAAGACCGCGGGCTTCGTGCTGCCGATGGTCACGATGCTGGCCCGCGGCCGCGCCCGGGCGCGGATGCCGCGGTCGCTGGTGCTCTGCCCAACGCGCGAATTGGCCGCCCAGGTGGCCGAAAACTTCGACACCTATTCCGCCCATGTGAAGCTGACCAAGGCGCTGTTAATCGGCGGGGTCAGCTTCAAAGAGCAGGACGCGCTGATCGACAAGGGCGTCGACGTTCTAATCGCCACGCCAGGGCGGCTGTTGGATCATTTCGAGCGCGGCAAGCTTCTGTTGACCGGCGTGCAGATCATGGTGGTGGACGAGGCCGACCGGATGCTCGACATGGGCTTCATCCCGGATATCGAGCGGATCTTCGGACTGACCCCGTTCACCCGCCAGACGCTGTTCTTCTCGGCCACCATGGCGCCCGAGATCGAGCGCATCACCAACACGTTCCTGTCGAACCCCGCGAAGATCGAAGTGGCGCGCCAGGCGACGGCGTCCGAGACCATCGCACAGGCGGTGGTGATGTTCCGCGCCAGCCGCCGTGACCGCCTGGCCAAGGAAAAGCGCGAAGTTTTACGCGCGGTGATCGAGGCCGAGGGCGCGGCCTGCACCAACGCGATCATCTTCTGCAACCGCAAGGTCGATGTGGACATCGTCGCCAAGTCTCTGAAAAAGCACGGGTTTAATGCCGAGGCGATCCATGGCGACCTGGACCAGTCGCAGCGCACGCGCACCCTGGACGCATTCCGCGCCGGCGACCTGCGGCTGCTGGTGGCCTCGGATGTAGCTGCCCGCGGGCTCGACATCCCGGCAGTCAGCCATGTTTTCAACTATGACGTGCCGTCGCATTCCGAGGACTATGTGCACCGCATCGGCCGCACCGGGCGCGCGGGCCGCGACGGTAAGGCGGTGATGATCTGTGCACCGTCGGACGAAAAGAACCTCGCTGCGATCGAAAAGCTGATCGACAAGGAAATTCCGCGGGCCGAGAACCCAATTCCGGCGGCCCAGGCGCGCGCACCCGAGCTTGTCGAGGAAGAGCCGCGGCGGACCCGTAGCCGCGGCGGAGCCCGATCGAAGCCGGACCAAAAGCCCGATCGTGCAAGGGGTTCGCGGCGCGACGACAAGGTTGTCGGAATGGGCGACCACATGCCCGCATTCCTGGCGCAGAGTTTCGACGAACGCATGGCGAGCTAGGCCGCCTCACGCCCTGTCTCTCCGCGTCCGTTGACGGAAATTATTCGGTTCTGTTACGCTACAATTTGTGCTGGACGGAATTCAGTGCCGTACATTTTCGTTACTGGACGACAGGTGATTTATGAACTCCGACGAAATCCGCGAAATCTATCACGACCTCAGCATCCTTGCCGCTGACGGCGGAACGCCACCGATCAAAGCCGGGGACTCCGTGGTCTCAGGCGTCGACGACCGGCGCGATGTGCACGATTTGACGGACTCTAACGAAGACATACTCTATGCGAGGTTGACCAGGTCGACAGTAATCCTGACCGACGCCTCGAGTCTGACCAGAAACGACGACGGAACTTGGACCCTTGCGGTGCAGCCGTACCGCCAACGGGCTTCAAGGTTCAGTCCGTCTGTCCCACCCTGCCCGGGAGAGGCCTTTGCCCACCAACACACCGGTGGCTGGTGTTCGGGCTTTCTGGTCGGCGAGGACGTGGTGGTCACCGCCGGGCACTGTGGCGACGACGAAAGCGCCTTCAAGTCGACCGCCTTCGTCTTCGGATTCCAGGCCGGGTCCGATAGCGACCCAGGAACGACGATCTTCGATGCAAATCAGGTGTATTTCGGCAGCGAGCTGATCGCGCGGGATCTGTCGCCTACGGGAGATTTCGCGGTGGTCCGGCTCGATCGCAAGGTGGAAGCCCCGGGCGCAGAGGCGCTGAAGATACGGGTCAGCGGCAATCCCACGCCCGGCAGCAGACTTGGCGTCATCGGCTATCCAAGCGGCCTGCCGGTGAAGATCGCGTTCGGCGACGAGACGATTCTGATCAATGACAACGATCCTTGGCTGATCTCGAACCTCGACACCTATGGCGGCAATTCTGGCTCTCCGGTCTTCAACCAGTTCGGCGAAGTGGAGGGCATCCTGGTGCGCGGGGCGACCGATTACGTGTTCACAGGCGCCTGTTTCCACACCAATTTCATCACCGACGCGGCCGGCAGCGAAGCTGTGACCAAGGCCAGTGTCTGGCGCAGCCACATTCCGTAGAGGCGCATCATGCCACGCCGCGGACCAAGGCGAAGCCGGCTGGTATTGAACTGCATCAAGTCCAGCGACACCGACCGAGACTGGGCGCTAGGGGATGCTGCCGGCGCGGAATTGATCGACGAAACAACCGACCCACCCGAACAGATTGACCTGCGGGCGGATTGGTGGACCATCTCCGACCAAGGCAATTCCGGCGCGTGCGTCGGGTTTGCCACGGCAGACGGCGTGCTGCGCTGGCTTTATGTCACCCGAGGCATGATGGATCGGCGCGACAAACCGTCTGCGCGGTTCATCTGGATGGCCAATAAAGAGACCGACGACCTAACCAGCCACCCCACCACCTTTCTCGACACCGCGGGAACGTCGACCAAACTCGCGCTCAAAGTGGCGCGGAAATACGGCTGTGTGCCCGACAACATGCTGAAGATGCAGGGCAAGCTGAGTAAACTCAACCCGACGTCGTTTTTCGCCGTCGCGTCGCAATACCGTATCGACTCGTTCTACAATCTCTATGAGGGCGTCGAGGAAGATCAGCGGCTGGTCAAGCTGAAGTCCTGGATCTCGACCAACGGGCCCGTGTTGACGCGGCTCGAAGCCAACGAGACCTTTCGCAAGTACCAGCCCGAGGACGGGATTCTTGAATTCTACGACGACTCCGAACAAATCGGTGGGCACGCGGTGTGTTTCGTCGGCTATACCCCGGACCATTTCATCGTGCGGAACAGCTGGGGCGAGAATTGGGGCCACGGCGGGTTTGGCTATGTCAGCAACCAATATGTGCTGCAGGCCTTCGACGAGGCATACGGCGCGATCTTGAACAAGGTGCAGCGCTTCGAGCCGCCCTAGCCCATGCCGCAATAGAGGGGTGCACCCAGTCGGCCGGCGACGGTTTCAGTCGATCAAGCTGTCCGCGCGCAACCCCGCCCGCTCAAGGTGGATCGGCAGCACCCGGCCATAGAGCTGGCGGGTGCGTTCCGGCGCCCCGACCATGTCGGGCTGATCCACGTAAGAGAAGATCGCGACATAGCGTGGCATAGTGCCTTTCAGCGGGGCCACGCGGTGCAGCGAATAGCGGCCCTTGAAGATCTGCAGATCGCCCGGCCGAAGGTGCAGGGTTTTCACGAGCGGCGAGTCGCCGTCGAGCACGGCGCGGACCGCGTCGAAGTTCTCGCCCGTCTCGCGGATCGCCGGGGCGTATTCGAAAGCGCCGCCCTCGTCGGCGTTCTGCAGGGCCAGGGTCACGGTGAAGGCGTTGGTGTCGAAATGCCAGGGAAAGCCAGGGCCCGCCTCGGCCATATTGACGATCACGTCGGCGAGCGGGTCGGCATAGCGGAAGAACCGATCAGGCGGCACCTCGAGGCAGTCGCGGATGAATTCGTCGAAGCCGGGAGCGTCGAAAACCCGGCGCAAGGGCCCGTCGGGGGCGAAATTGTCGGCCGGGATGAAGGCGTTGGAGCGGGCGTAGAAGCGGCGTTTGGGGTGGTCGGGCGGCAATGTGGGGTCGTCGGCGGTGAAATAGGGATTGGTGCGGTTGAAGCTACGGTGTGCGTGATGCGCCACGCCATCGGCCTCGGCCGCGGCGGCGGCGCGACCCCGAGGCGTGAGAAACCGCTGAAGCACCGCACAGCCGTCACGGGCAAGATCGTCGCGGACACGTGCAAGCACCGCATCGCGCGCCGGTCCCGGTAAGGCGATTGGATAACGGGCGAGATCGATCAGAGCGTTGGGCATCGGCAGTCCCCCGGGTACCGTCAGCCAACAGGAGCGCAGAGCGACCGTCTTGCACGCTTCCGACACGTTGGATGGCGGATTCCGAACGCCGGCCGCCTGCCGGGTACCGGTTCATTAAGCTTTTCGTGGCAGGACTCGGGGCGGGTGCAGGCTCAGACATGAAAGGGGAGCAAATGGCGAGCGGAGCTATCGGCGCGGCGCACGCCTCTGATCGGCCGGACCGGCCGTCGGTCGCGATGCCCTGTGTCGTCGATCTCGGCGGCATGCAGCTAGAGGCGCAGCTTGTGGATATCGGCTATGGCGGGCTTGGGCTCTTGCTGCCCGAGCAAGCGGACTTGTTCGAGCCGGAGACGCTGTTCGAAGTCTCGATCGAGGGGCTCGGCATAATCGAGGTGGAATGCCGCTGGCGTCGCGGCGAACGGATCGGCGCGCAATTCTTCGACGAGACCGCGATGCAGACGCGCGTACAGTGGTTCATGGACATGCACGGCATTGTCGCCGAGTGACCGCCGGACGAGATGGGCGGCGCCTTGTCCATGACTGGTGGGCGGCGAGCGGCTTGGCGCAGGTATGCATGGAGCGGCGGGCCGCTTGGTGCGGGCTAATGCTGGGCCGGGGCCGACCCGGTGCGGTCGAGTGAAGGCCCGCAACCGAACTGATTTGATTGGGCGCGGGGCTGCGGACTGCAAGGTAACGCTAGACGCGAGGGAGGAAGCGGGCTGGAGACTTTGGCGCAGCGCCGTGCGCGCCGATGAAGACTCGAATAGGGCCGATATCGACCTGGTGCCGCGAAGCTCCAAATGGCGCGTTGCCTGCCGGCGCGGCGTCCGAGTTCTTCGCAGCAAGATGACTGATGGGTGTGCAGTGTCTTCGGGCGCGGTGTCTTCGGGCGCTGGGGAGGAATTTCCATTGGCGGAACCGCCTGGTGCCGGGTCTCACTTGGAGCGGTCCTTGCCTCGTAGAGTGGAGCCGCGCCATCGCCGACCCGCGGGGTGGCGATCCGGAGTCTGAACAGGTGCGCTTTATGGCTGTCGAGTCCGTAGGGCTTGGAGCGGCGCACTAGTGTTGACCAATCGCCGCCCCGCGGGTCGGCGATGGCGCGGCGGCGCTACGCGCCTTGATTCCGCGCTTGGGGCGAAATTCCGGTGTCATCTCCAGGCCCTTTTCATCGCAATGAACGGTCGGACCGATCTGGGCCCGGATGACAATCGGCATCACCGAACCCCGCGAGCGACCGGTCAAACACGTCAGCCGAGGCGGCTGACAACCAGGGTGACTTCGGGCTTTTTGCCGATCTCGTCCATCGCGGTCCGCCGGATTGCGCGTTTCGCGGCGTCTTCCAGCTTGTCGTCGTCGGCCAGCAAACGCGCGCCGGCGCTGGCGAGGACCCGGCCGAGGTCGTGTTCCAGGACTTCAGCCAGCGGCGCCTTCGAGCGGCCGGTTTCGGCCAGCCCCCTGACCTCGCACCAGGGATCGCCCAGCATCTCGCCGTCCTCGTCGATGATGACGCTGGCCATCACATGGCCGTTCAGCGCCATGCGGATCCGGTCGCGCACCACGCCGTCGAGCGCGCCGATCTGCACCGCACCGTCGAGATAGGTGCGCCCGGCCTCGATGTATTCGGCGATCCGGGGCGCGTTGCCCGACAGATCCACCATGGCGCCGTTCGGCGCGACGAAGCCGGGGATGCCGGCGTCCTGCCCGAGCTTGACATGGGCGCGCAGCATCCGGTGTTCGCCATGCATCGGGATCAGCATCTGCGGCTGCAACAGTGCGTGCATCTCGACCAGATCGGGGCGGTTGGCGTGGCCCGAGACGTGGTAGCGGTCCGAGGCGTCGTCGACCACGTCGACACCCATCTCGCTGAAATTGTTGATGATTCGCAGCACGCTCTTTTCGTTCCCGGGGATGGTCTTCGATGAGAATAGGAACAGATCGCCCTCTTTCATCTCAAGCCCCAGATACTTGCCGCGGGAAAGCTGCGCGGTGGCGGCGCGGCGTTCGCCCTGGCTGCCCGAGGATAACAGCATCAGATTCTCGCGCGGGATCTCGGCGGCGTCTTCGGGCGTCACAGTCTTGGGAAAGTCCGTCAGGATGCCAGTCTCGACCGCGGCGGTGATCATCCGCCGCATGGCGCGGCCCAGAAGGCAGACTGAGCGGCCGGCGCGCTGGCCGGCCTCGGCCAGGGTCTTTAGCCGGGCGACGTTGGAGGCAAATGTGGTGGCGGCGACCAGGCCCTTGGCGGACCTGACCAGGCGTTCGATTTCCTCGGCGAGCGAAGCCTCGGACCGGCCCGGGTGGGCCACGAAGACATTGGTCGAATCGCAGGTCAGGGCGCGGATGCCGGGCCGCGCGATCTCGGCCCAGAGGTCGCGGTCGAAGGGCTCGCCGACGACCGGCGTGGGGTCGAGCTTGAAATCCGCGCTGTGGACGACCCGGCCCTGGGGCGTATCGATCGCAAGGCCCGCCGATTCCGGGATCGAGTGCGACACCGGCACGAAGCCCACGGTGAAGGGCCCGGCGGTGACGGTCTCGGGCCAGGCGGCGACGGTCTTGATCCGCATCGGGTCGAGCCCGGCCTCTTCCATCTTCATCCGGCCCAGATGCGCGGTGAAGGCGCGGGCGTAGACCGGCGCCTTGAGCCGCGGCCAGAGATGCGCCAGCGCGCCGATGTGATCCTCGTGGCCATGGGTGATGAAGATCGCCTCGATCCGGTCGGCGCGCTCGGCGAGCCAGGCGATATCGGGCAGGATCAGATCGACGCCCGGGGTGCCGTCCATGTCGGGAAAGGTCACGCCGAGATCGACGACGATCAGGCGTTCGGCGCCCTCGGGGCCATAGCCGTAGACATAGCAGTTCATGCCCACTTCCCCCGCGCCGCCGAGGGGGAGGTAGATCAAACGGTCGCTCTTCATGCGTCAGGTGGTGTCCTTGTTGTAGCGATGGATCACGGTCAGCCCGTGCATCGTCAGGTCGTCTTCGATCAGGTCGAATAGCACATCGCCCTGGGCGAACAAGGGGGCGAGCCCGCCGGTGCCGATGACGCGCATCGGGCGGTCCCATTCGCCCTTTATCCGGTCCGAGATGGTGTGGACCAGGCCGACATAGCCCCAGAACACGCCCGATTGCATGCAGGCCACGGTGTTGGTGCCGATGACCTTTTGCGGCTTGGTGACGTCGACATGCGGCAGCGCTGCGGCGGCCATGTGCAGTGCTTCGAGCGAGAGGTTCACGCCGGGCGCGATGACGCCGCCGACATAGGCGCCGTCATGGGCGACGACGTCAAAGGTGGTGGCGGTGCCGAAGTCGACGACGATGATGTCGCCACCGTGGCGGTCAAAGGCGCCGGCGGCGTTCACCAGCCGATCGGGGCCGACGATGGTGCCCTCGTCGACGCGGGGGCCGGTGGGCAGGCGACACTCGGGCTTGCCGACCACCAGGGGCCGAGTGTCGAAGTAGTTGGCGCACAAAAGCCGCAGATTGAAGACGACGCGGGGCACAGTGGACGAGATGATCACCGCGTCGATCTCGATCGGCACGCCGCGATGCTCCATCAACTGGCTGAACCAGACCCAGTACTGGTCGGCGGTGCGCTGGTGCTCGGTCGTGGTGCGGAAGGTGGCGCGGAACTCGGTGCCGTCCCAGACGGCGAAGACGGTGTTGGTGTTGCCGCAGTCGATGCAGAGAAGCATGGGCAGCCCCTTCAGAAATAGACGTCCGCCGCCGGGATCGCCCGGCGGCCCTTGGCGGTGTTGAGCACCAAAGCGCCGGAATTGTCCACCGTCTCGAAAAGGCCGGCGATGGTCTCGGCGCCCGTGCGGGCGGTGATCGGCTGGCCGAGCTTGGCGGCGCGCGCGAGCCAGGCCTCGCGGATCGGCGCGAAGCCATAGGTGGTGAACCGGGTCTCCCAGGCGGCATAAGCGGCGGCGAGGACGGCGAGGAAATCTTCTGGGCCGACGCGCGCGCCGGTTTCCGGAGCCAGCGCCACCGGGCGGGCCGCCTCCGGCTCGACGGCGTCGGCGCTTGGCGCGTCAGCAAGGTTCACGCCGACGCCAATGCTCAGATGCGGCGGGTGGTTTTCGAGCAGAACGCCGGCGACCTTGCCGCCCTGCAAAAGCACGTCGTTGGGCCATTTGAGCGCGAACGGCGCGTCGTCGCCGGCGACGGCGGTGAAGGCGTCGAAGAGCGCCAGCGCGGCCACGAAAGAGCGCAGCGCGATCCGATCGGGCGGCTCGGTCGGGCGCATCACCAGCGTCGCGGCGAAATTGCCCGGCGGGTTGACCCAGACGCGGCCGCGGCGGCCGCGGGCGGCGGTTTGGTGCAGCGCGAGGATCCAGGTCGGGCCGGCGAGGTCGGGCGCGCGGCGCGCGGCCTCGGCCATGGTGCTGTCGGTGGCGTCGAGCACGATCCGGTCATAACCGTCGGGCCAGTTCGGCAACGGGCGGCTCGTTTCCGGCGGGGCAGAGTTTGCAGTCAAACTCTGCCGCCAAATCCTCGGCGAGGATTTGGGCCCGGAGTTTCGCCGAAACTCCGGCTCACTGGACCAGCGCGGCGGCGGCGGCGGTGGCCGGGCCCTCGATGCCGAAGAGGTTCACGACGCCGAGCACCATGATCGCGGCCGAGGCCATCAGGAACGCCCATTGCGCCGGGTCGGTGCCGGGATCCAGCGCCTCGGTCTCTTCGCCGAAATACATGAAATAGACGATGCGCAGGTAGTAGAACGCGCCGATGACGCTGGCGATGACGCCGGCCACGGCGAGCCAGGCCATGTCGGCCTGAACCGCGGCCAGAAGCACGTAGTATTTGCCGAAGAACCCCACCAGCGGCGGCACGCCGGCCAGCGAGAACATCAGCACCAGCACCGCCAGCGCCTTCAGGGGCTCCTGCCGGGAATAGAGGTTCAGGGCGCAGATGTCGGTGACCACCTGGCCGTCCCGCTCCATCGACAGGATGAAGGCGAAGGTGCCGACGTTCATGGTGACGTAGATCGCCATATAGACCAGCATCGCCTGCACGCCGAAGGCGGTGCCGGCGGCCAGCCCCATCAGCGCGAACCCCATATGCGCGATCGAGGAATAGGCCATCAGCCGCTTGATGTCGCGCTGGCCGATCGCGGCGACGGCGCCGAGGAACATCGAGGCGACCGACAGGAACGCGACGATCTGGCCCCAGTCGGCGGTCACCGTGCCGAAGGCGTCGTGGACCACGCGGGCGAAAAGACCCATCGCCGCCATCTTCGGTGCGGTGGCGAAGAACGCGGTGACCGGGGTGGGCGAGCCCTCGTAGACATCCGGCGTCCACATGTGGAACGGCGCGGCCGAGACCTTGAAGGCCAGGCCCGCCAGGATGAAGACTAGGCCGAACAGAAGCCCCAGCGAGATCTCGCCGCCCGAGGCCGCGGCCACGACGCCCTCGAACATCGTGGTGCCGGCATAGCCGTAGGTCAGCGAGCAGCCGTAGAGCAGAAGCCCCGAGGACAGCGCGCCGAGGACGAAATATTTCAGCCCCGCTTCGGTCGATTTCACGCTGTCGCGCCTGAGCGAGGCCACCACGTAGAGCGACAGCGACTGCAGCTCGAGCCCCATGTACAGCACGATCAGGTCGCCGGCCGAGACCATCACCATCATTCCGCAGGCCGCCAGCGCGATCAGGAGCGGATATTCGAACCGCAGGAGGTTGCGCTTGGCCATGTAGCTTTCGCTCATCACCAGCACCGCGGCAGCCGAGATCAGGATGACGATCTTGGCAAAGCGCGAGAATCCGTCGTCGACGAACATGCCGCCGAAGGCGGCGTTGGCGCCCTCGCCGTTGAGCCCGATCCAGACCGCCAGCAGGGCGAAGATCGCCGCGGTGCCCCAGGTCAGCATCGGCGCGGTGCGGTCCTTGCCGGTATAGACCGCAAAGATCAGCGCGGCCATGGCGTAGACCGCCAGCACGATCTCGGGCATCAGGATGGTGAGGTCGGCGTTGGTCATCTCAAGGGTCCGTACTTGCAACCTGCGTGGCCAGCGGGCTGTCGGCCAAGGCGGTTTGGTAATCGGCGATCAGCGCCTCGACCGAGGGGCCGATGACGTCGGTGACGAGGCTGGGGTAGACGCCCAAGAGGATCGTCATGACCACCAGCGGCGCAAAGATCGCCTTTTCGCGGCGCGTCATGTCGGTGATCGATTTCAGCGATTCCTTGATCAGGTCGCCCATCACCACGCGGCGGTAGAGCCAAAGCGCGTAGGCCGCGCTGAGGATCACGCCCGAGGTGGCGACGACGGCGACCCAGGTGTTGGCCTGGAAGATGCCCATCAACGTCAGGAACTCGCCGACGAAGCCAGAGGTCCCCGGCAGACCGACATTGGCCAGCGTGAACAGCATGAAGATCAGCGCATAGGCCGGCATCCGGTTCACCAGCCCGCCATAGGCGTCGATGTCGCGGGTGTGCATCCGGTCATAGATCACGCCGACGCAGAGGAACAGGGCTCCGCTGATGAAGCCGTGGCTCAGCATCTGAAAGATCGCCCCGTCGATACCCTGCTGGTTGGCGGCGAAGATCCCAGCGGTGACGTATCCCATATGCGCAACCGACGAATAGGCGATGAGTTTCTTCATGTCCTCCTGCGCCAGCGCGACCAGCGAGGTGTAGACGATGGCGATGGCGCTGATCCACAAGACGAAGTCCGCCATAATGTCCGAGGCGACCGGGAACATCGGCAGAGAGAAGCGCAGGAAGCCGTAGCCGCCCATCTTCAACAGGATCGCCGCCAGCACGACCGAGCCGGCTGTGGGCGCCTGGACGTGGGCATCCGGTAACCAGGTGTGCACCGGCCACATAGGCATCTTGACGGCGAAGCTCGCGAAGAACGCGATCCAGAGAAGCGTCTGCAGGCCGCCGATGATCTGGATGCCGAGCAGCGAGAAGGTCTCGGACCCGAACTGGTGGTTCAGTAGCGACGGGATGTCGGTGGTGCCGGCATCGACATACATCGCGATCATCGCCACCAGCATCAAAACCGAGCCGAGGAAGGTGTAGAGGAAGAACTTGAAGGCCGCGTAGATCCGCTCCTTGCCGCCCCAGATACCGATGATCAGGAACATCGGGATCAGGCCGCCCTCGAAGAACAGGTAGAACAGCACCAGATCGAGCGCCACGAAGACGCCCAGCATCAGCGTCTCCAGCGCCAGGAAGGCAATCATGTAATCCTTGACCCGGTGCGTGACGCCCCAGCAGGCCAGGATCGTCAGCGGCATCAGGAAGGTGGTCAGCATCACAAACAGCACGCTGATGCCGTCGACGCCGACCTTGTATTTCAGGCCCAAAAGCCAGTCGCGTTCCTCGACGAACTGAAAGCCGGTGTCGGCGGGGTCGAACTGGGCGATCAGGAAGAGCGAGATGACGAAGGTGACGGAGGTGGCGATCAGTGCCAGCCACTTGGCGTTCTTCTGCGCCGCCGCATCGTCGCCGCGCAGGAACAGCGCCAGGATTGCGGCGGCAACGAGCGGCAGGAAGGTGATGATCGACAGAATGTTCTGCATCACTCGCCCCCCCCGCCCAGCGTCATCCAGGTCACCAGGACGACGATGCCCAGCACCATGAAGAAGGCGTAGGTGAAGATGTAGCCCGACTGCGCCCGGCCCGCGAGGCGGGTGAAGAACGGCACCGCGCCCATCGCCACGCCGTTCAAAAACCCGTCGATGGCGCCCAGATCGCCACCGCGCCAGAGCTTGCCGCCCAGCCACTTGGCGGGCCTGGTGAAGGCGGCATCGAAGATCTCGTCGAAATACCACTTGTTGAGCAGGAACAGGTAGAGGGGCCGCTGGTTCTCGGCCAGCTTGGCGGGCAGATCGGGGCGGCGGATGTAGAACTGGAACGCCACCAGAAAGCCGATCAGCATGGCGACAAACGGCGCGACCTTGACCCATTTCGGGGCGTGGTGGGCTTCGTCCATCACGTGGTTGTCTGGGTGGGTGTAGATCGCCCCCTGCCCGGGCGTCCAGCCCGGCTCGGCCGCCTCGTGGCCGTCGTCATTGGCCTCGCCGTGATCATCCCCCGTCTCGGCAGCGTAGGCGGCGCCGGGCAGCGGGCGCGCGGCGTGTTCGGCCTCTCCGTGGGTGGGCACGCCATAGAACCGGTTGACCGTGTCGTGGTCGCCGAAGAACTGGTTGAACCAGACCATGCCGGCAAAGACCGAGCCCACCGCCAGCACGCCCAGCGGCACCAGCATCGTCGTCGGCGAGTCGTGGGCGTGCTCGTGGGCGTGCTTGTCGCCCCGCGGCTCGCCGTAGAAGGTCATGAAAATCAGCCGCCAGGAATAGAAGCTGGTGAAGACCGCGGCGATCACCAAGAGCCAGAAGGCATAGGTCCCGGGGCCCGACATCGCGCCCCAGGCGCTTTCGACGATGGCGTCCTTCGACAAAAACCCGGCAAAGCCGATATGGGTCAGCGGGATGCCCACGCCGGTGATCGCCAGCGTGCCGATCATCATCGCCCAGAACGTATAGGGGATCTTGGTCCTGAGCCCGCCGTAGTTCCGCATATCCTGCTCGTGGTGCATCGCGTGGATCACCGAGCCGGCGCCGAGAAACAGCATCGCCTTGAAGAAGGCGTGGGTGAAGAGGTGGAACATCGCCGCGGAATAGACGCCGACGCCGGCGGCGACGAACATGTAGCCGAGCTGCGAGCAGGTCGAATAGGCGATGACGCGTTTGATGTCGTTCTGAACGAGCCCCACGGTCGCGGCGAAGAACGCGGTCGAGGCGCCGATGACGATCACGGCCGTCTGCGCGCCCGGCGCGAATTCCATCAGCGGCGACATCCGGCAGACCAGGAACACGCCGGCCGTGACCATGGTCGCGGCGTGGATCAACGCAGACACCGGCGTCGGGCCCTCCATCGCGTCCGGCAGCCAGGTATGCAGCAAAAGCTGCGCCGACTTGCCCATGGCGCCCACGAACAGCAAAAACGCCGCCAGGTTAGCCGCGTTCCAGTCGGTCCAGAGGAAGTTGATCTGGGTCTGGGCGAGGTCCGGCGCGGCTTCGAAGATGATGTCGAGGTCGATCGAGTCGGTAAGGAAGAACAGCGCGAAGATGCCAAGCGCAAAGCCGAAATCGCCGACCCGGTTGACGATGAACGCCTTGATCGCGGCCGCATTGGCCGAGGGCTTGCGGAAGTAAAAGCCGATCAGGAGGTATGAGGCGACGCCGACCCCCTCCCAGCCGAAGAACATCTGCACGAGGTTGTCCGAAGTCACCAGCGCCAGCATCGAGAAGGTGAAGAACGACAGGTAGGCGAAAAACCTCGGGCGATAGCTTTCGCCCTCGCGGAAGTTCTCGTCATGCGCCATGTAGCCGAAGGAATAGAGGTGGACCAAAGCCGAGACCGTGGTCACCACGATCAGCATGATCGCGGTCAGCCGGTCGAGCCGGATCGACCAGTCGGTGGCCAGCGAGCCGGACTCGATGAACCGCAGGATCTGGATCTGCTGGGTTTCGCCGTCGAAGCCCAGAAACACGATCCAGGACAGGACGCAGGCCAGAAACAACAGCCCCGTGGCGACCCATTGCGCCGCGGTCTCGCCGATCAGCCGCCAGCCGAAACCGCAGATGATCGCGCCAATGAGCGGGGCAAAGAGGATGGTGGTTTCCATCAGGCGGGACCCCCTCGGTCAGGTCGTGCGTGGTGCGCAAGGCTCATGGTGTCTCGAACGCCTCCTTTGTGCCGCGCAGGCCGGGATAGCGCGCGGCGCAAGCGCAGGTCTCGACCCGCGACACGCCGGCCGCGACGGGCACGCCGCGCGCCTGCCAGCGTTCGATCAGCTGGGTCAGGACGACTTGCGTGTCCGGCAGGGCGGCGTCCTCGAAGACCTCGAGCGCGGCCGGATAGTCGCGCCGCCCCTTGCCGCGGGGGGCCCAGACCGTGGCGCCGGCGTAGTTGCCGGTGAAGCAGCTTGTGACCCAGAGCCGCGAGCCTCGCGCCTCGCTGTTTTCCAGGTACGCGGTGATCCCGGCGCCGAGGTCGTAGACGTCGAGATGGAAGAGGCCGGGCGCAACCTCGGCCACGCAGGCCGGCACCTCGGTACGCGCCGCCGCGGCTTGCGCCAAGAGACCGATCAGAAGCGCCGATATGAGCTGCCGGGTGCGCAAGATCAGCCCTTCATCACGTTGACGTCTTCGACGTCGATGGTGCCGCGGTTGCGGAAGAAGCAGACCAGGATGGCGAGCCCGATGGCGGCCTCGGCGGCAGCGACGGTCAGCACGAAGAGGGTGAAGATCTGCCCCACCAGATCGCCCAGGAAGGCCGAGAAGGCGACGAGGTTGATGTTCACGGCGAGCAGGATCAGTTCGATCGACATCAACAGGATGATGACGTTCTTGCGGTTCAGAAAGATCCCGAAGATGCCGATCACGAACAGCGCCGCAGCGACAGCGAGGTAATGTTCAAGTCCGACCATGTCTCGCCTCTAACCTCTTCTTCTTTTCCCGGCGTCGGCGGACCGACGTCACGATCAGCGCGACCAGCCCCAACAGGGGCAGGAGCGGGGCCAAGGCGCCCATCCCGCTCATTGCGCCGCCTCGAAGGCCGGGCGCGGCCCGCGCTGATCGGGGTAAAACAGCGCGCAGGCACAGGTCTCGGCCTCTGGCACCTCGACCCGGCTATCGATCTCAATCCCGGCTAGCTCGCCGGCGATGTCGGCGAAGGTCACCACCTCGGGTGCATCCGCCGCCGCCTGAAACACCTGCAACACGGCGTCCTGCGCCGCAACATAGTCCAGCTTGCCGTTCAGGTCGTTGGTGCCGGAAAACGCCACCAGCGCCTGGCCCGAGGCGCAGTGGATCAGCACCGACCGCGTGTATTGTACGCTCTGCGCCACCGCCCATTCCTCGAAAAACGCGCTGCCATGGCCCAGATCGCGGTGCCTGTCCTCCCATCCCCACGGCGTCACCGTGGCCTCGGCGCAGCCCTGGGCCGTCAGCGCGGCGGCCGGGGCCGCAAGCGCCGCGCCAATTGCCGCGGAGAGGCACAGTTGGCGCATCATTCAAGGCCCCCAAACGGCGCGCGGTCGACCTGCAGACCGGGATAAAGCGCCGCGCAGGCGCAGGGCTCGGCCGCCATCGCGGCGATCTCGATGTCCTTGCCGGTGCCCTGCAACGCGCCGGCCAGCCGCGTGAGGCTGAACAGCGATGGGCTGACGGACAGTTGCTGGTCGAGGATACGCACCGCCTTGTCGGTCCGGTCGAAGGGCGGGCGTTCGCTAATGCGCTCTTCCCGCGTGCGCGCCATCAGTTTTTCGCCGGTGCCGCAATCGGCAACGACGATGTCGAGATAGACGCCTTCTTGGCTCCACCATTCGGCATAGGCCACCCGGCCCGCGCCAAGGTCGCGATGCCCGGTCTCGCCACCATGGCTGATATGCGTGGTCCGGTCGCAGTCGGTCAGCGTCAGGCCGGACGCGGGAACGGCAACACCGGCGCCAAGCGCGGCCGTCAGTCCTATCGCCTTCCACAAGACCATCCGGTCCCCCGTTTCCCGTTTCTCGCCGCTACCCGCGGTTCTCGTTCCATTCACCGGTGCCGCGGCCTAAAGCCCCTGCCCCGGCTTCACGTCCTTCACTTCCATCGCGGTGGCCGGATCGCGGTACATTTGCGCCAGCACGTCCTGGCGCTTGATGTCGGTCCGGTGGCGCAGCGTCAGCACGATTGCGCCGATCATCGCCACCAGAAGGATCAACCCGGCCAGTTGGAAGAGCAGGATGTAGTCGTCGTAGATCAACCGCCCCAGAGCGGCGGTGTTGTGCACCTCGCCGGCATTCGGGGTCACCGCCGCCCGTGCGCCCTCGGCGCCCTCGGAAAACGCCCATGTTCCGAAAACGAGCCCGAGTTGCATCAACAGCACGACGCCGATCAGCAATGCCAACGGCATGTACTTTGCCATCTCCGCCTTGAGCTCGGCGAAATCGACATCTAGCATCATCACGACAAACAAAAACAACACCGCCACCGCGCCGACATAGACGATGATCAGCAGCATCGCGACGAATTCGGCACCGAGCAGCACGAAAAGGCCCGCCGACGACAGAAACGCCAGGATCAGCCACAGCACCGAATGCACCGGGTTCCGCGACACAACGGTGAAGAGCCCCGCCGCCACGACAACGACGGCGAAGACGTAGAAGGTGAAGTCGGCAATCGTCATGCGCTGCCCTCCGTGCCGCCCGACATCACGTCGCGGGCCAGGTTCATCGCGTGGGTCATCGCCGGTACGCCGCCGAACATGCCGGCGAGCGCGATGGTCTCGGTGATCTCCTGATCCGTCGCCCCGGCCTCGCGCGCGTGCCGCACCGTCAGCCGGATCTGCGCCTCGGCCTGCGCGCCCAGGATGGTCAGGCCCTGCAGCGTCAAGAGCAGCTTGGTCTTGGCGTCGAGCCCGTCGGGATTGAAGGTCTTGCCCCAGAACGTCTCCATGACTTCCTTGGGCATCGTCGGCCACATCGCTTCGATCGATTGCGGCGTCCAGGCCTCCATCATCGGCCCCATCGCCTTGGCCCAGTCCTGACCCATCTTCATCAGGTCATCGAAGGGGGTCTTGCCGTCGCTCATCGGTAGGGCGCATCCAGTTCGAGGTTCTTGGCGATCTCGGCCTCCCAGCGCTCACCGTTTTCCAGCAGCTTTTCCTTGGTGTAGTAGAGCTCTTCGTGGGTCTCGGTGGCGAATTCGAAGTTCGGACCTTCGACGATGGCGTCGACCGGGCAGGCCTCTTGGCAAAAGCCGCAGTAGATGCATTTCGTCATGTCGATGTCGTAGCGGGTCGTGCGGCGGCTGCCGTCCTCGCGCGGTTCGGCGTCGATGGTGATCGCCTGCGCCGGGCAGATCGCCTCGCAGAGCTTGCAGGCGAT
>JASJCA010000174.1 GCA_030066215.1 Rhodobacter sp.
CACCGCCAACAGCAGTTTGTCACCGTGCGCGAAGACCTCCATCCCATCGGTGTTATCGCCGAAGGTGACCGCCTGGCTGTCGCCGGTGCCACGGGTGGCGTGGTCGAAGTCCGGCCCGTCGGAGGTCAGCGGATCGCCCCAGCGCACCAGCACCTTCGCTGAGAAGCCGTCGGGAACGGTGATGTCGTCGGCTGTGTTGGCGGCAATGCCGGTGAAGGCGAAACGGTCGGTCGAGGCCTTGGCGGGGGTCGTCAGCGCGGTGCCGCCCAACAGCCCGATGCTGCCGAAGGCCAAGACGCCGCCAAGCATGCCGCGGCGCGAAATGGCGGCCTCGACGATGCGGTCGAAATCGCAGGTTTCGGGGCGTGGGCTGTGAAGATCGTCGTACTCGTCAAAGGAAATGTCGTCTTCGTAGTCGCGGGCCATGAATGGGCCTCCCTGGCTTTTTGTTTCGTTTGGTACGGTGCGAGCGGCACTGTGGAATGCGAGAAGCTCTGCCCGTCCCGACCGACAATCCGGTCGGACTCCTCTTAGGCCAAGTCTATGTCTGATTTGCGAAACTTCCAAATCTAGAATTGCCGAGTTTCGGCGGCCGGGGTTATCCGGGTGCGGTTCATCCGTTTGGAGGTCGGCTTGAACGGGCGTCGTTCTGGCCGGCAAGTTCGGGATTAGCGCGCGCGACACAGCGGTCATGAAGCGCCGTTAGCTGCCATTCGGCCTTACGCGGCGAATTCACGCTTCGTCCGCACCCTCCCAGTTCGTTGTCAGCGGAGCGAACAACTGGATCGAATTCCGTCGTACGGATCGCGTTTGAACGGCTGCTTTGGGGTAAGACTGCTGCGTCCCAGAATTATGGTCCCAGCATGTTCGAGGGCACGGTGATTATTAGCTGCGAATTTCGCTGCGTGAGCAAGAGTCTCCTTCGTCCGCTGAGCGGGCCTGGATTTTCGCTCCACGGGTGTCCTCTTGGCATTTGAAAGCCGGAGTGCGTCAGCCTTCGAAATGAACTCTGCGGACTAACCCGAGAGGCTCCAACGGGCAAGGCCGATGCCGAGGCTGGAAGAGATCACCGCTTGCGAACCGATTTCTCCTTCATCACGCTTCGGACCAGCTTTCCAAAGGCGCGATCTTTCTCCCGACGTTCGGCAAGGCTCGTAGAGTTGAAGGCGTCCTCCGCCCGAAGTTTGCGCCATCGAGCAAGGCGCGCGGGGTCGAGTTGACCGTCGGCGATGGCCTTCTGGACCGCGCAGCCCGGTTCCGTGTCATGCCGACAATCGCTGAACGGACATTGGTCCGCTAGCGCATCAATATCCTCGAAAACATCGGCGATGCCGGAAGCTGCGCCAGTCAGCTGCAACTCGCGCATACCCGGCGTGTCGAGCACAAGACAGCCGCCGGGGATTTGGTGGAGTTCACGTCGGGTGGTTGTGTGCCGGCCCTGTGCTTCATGCTCACGGATGCCTTGCGTGGTAATGGCCTGCTCACCCAGCAGAGCGTTGGTCAGGGTGGATTTCCCAACCCCGGAAGAGCCGAGGAACGCCAGGGTCTGTCCGGGATGGCACCGATCCGCAAGTGCCGCGCCGGGTTCCTCGCCGCGTGCGTCGAGGGCGACCACCAACACCCAGGCAGACACCGATCTCGCTGCTTCCAAGTATGGTTGGGGATCGTCAACGAGATCTGCCTTCGTCAGCAGAACGACTGGCTCGATCCCGGCATCAAATGCCAGGGCCAGATAGCGCTCAAGCCGGGCGATGTTGAAATCCTGATTGCAGGAGCTGACTATGAAAACCGTATCGATGTTAGCCGCAATGAGCTGCAACTGCCTGTCGGTACCCGGTGCGCGCCGCTTGATGAGGCTCTTGCGCTCCAGTACGCGGCTTGAGCGAGGTCGCGCGGCGTTAAACAGCATCCAATCGCCAACTGTTGCCTCGAGCCCCGGTAGTATGGTCTCGTCGATGTTGTCTCCAATCACTTGCAGCCCGTTGCGATGCGCGGCCACGACGCGGACCGGCGGCGTCTCGGTGAGTTCCCCGGCGTCAATCTGTTGGGCAAAGACTGGACTCCAGCCGAGCTGTTGCAAAGCCGTGGGCTCACGCTTGGTCGCAACTGCTCCTGGCACAAAGGCGGAATAGTCCCGAACCATTAGCAGAGAGCCGTGACGCGATCGTCTCGCGTCAACGGCGTGGTGATCACGCATCCAATATCAGCGGACATGCCAGCATCATTGCCTGTGGTTGAGCTCGTCGGAGGTTCGACCATGCAAGATTGCCACGATACTCCATCATTGGGTACTGGGCATTTGAATGGCAAATCCGAACGCCCTACGGACCCTTGCGCAGCGCGCGGTGAAGGTCTGGGTCGAGCCCATACCAGATGCGCCCTGAGCGCCGTGTGTGCGCTCACAGCATCCCCATTGTCGGGAAACACGGCGGTTTCATGCCGCAGTGCAGTGGGAATTGAGGGCGTCGATGCTACTTGGCGCGCAACGCAGAGCGTCATCGGCCGGGTCGCGGGACAGGCCGACCCATCGATCTGGACCAACTGACGGCCGCTTTGCAGATCGTTGCGACGTATTCCTTTTGACGTGTCCGAGCTAGAACTCAAATGACTTGGCTGCGTGTCAAACCAGACGAGGGGCATGGGCGATCGGCTACTGGCGCTTGCCCGGCGTTTGTCGAAAGATCCCAATTTCGGTCCGAGCGATGCGGCGAATGATCTTGAAGATGTCGTCGAGCGTCTCGGTCAGTTCAATTTCGCGAGCATAGGTATTCAGGCGTTTGGGCTCGTCCGCGCGGAGACGGTCGATCTCATGTGCGGCAATGTCTTCGACTAACGCCGAGAACCCGGCCTTCATCTTGCGAACCTCGGAAGCGGCATCGGCGTCTTGGTCCAACAACGCCTGCATCACACCGTCCAGCGCCTCCACGACCTCGCGGTGTAATTCGCCGATGACCGCGGCGGTTGCCGGGCTGATCAGGACGTTCTCGTCGATCCGCTTACGGGCAGAGGTCACCAATCCCGTGGCGACCTGATCGCCGATGTGCTCCAAGTCGTTGGCAACCCTGATGAGCCCCATCAACAGGTCGGACTGCGTGGTCGCCAGGCTCGCAAGGCCTATCCGACGCATATATCCGATGATGTCGCGATGCAGCAAATCGACCGGGCGATCCATCACCCGCAAACGGTCGATATCGATTGGGCTTCCGGTTGTTGCGGATGGAACCGCTGCGGCGAGCATATCGCGCACCAGTGCCCCCAGATGCAGGATTTCCAGGCGCACCGCTTCAATCGCGATGGCGGGAACATCCAGGAACTTCGGGTCGAGGTGCTTCGGCGCAAATCGTGGCTCGACCACCTCTTCCCGGTCGGGCACCAGCCATTCAACGAACCGGGTGATCTGGGTGGTGAATCCGATGAACAAGAGCGCGTTGATGACATTGAAGAAGGTATGCACATTGGCCAATTGCCGCGGGATGTTACTTCCATCGGTTGCCGCCTGCGCGGGCGCGATGCCGCGGGCGAGCATTGCCAGCTGGTCGACGAGGCTGATCCAGATCAGGACGCCGGCGACGTTGAACAGAGTGTGCACCAAAGCAGCGCGCACGGCCTCGCGCGGTTTCCCCATCGCCGCAAGCAGGGCCGTGACACAGGTGCCGATGTTGGCGCCGAGCGCAAGCGCCACCGCAGGCTCCAGTCTGATCAATCCCTGTCCTGCCATGACGATCAGAATGCCGGTCGTGGCCGACGATGATTGTACGAGCGCGGTGAAGCCGGCGCCGACCAACGCGGCGAGCAGCACGTTGTCGAGTGACAGCATGAATTCGAGGAATGGTTGATAACTTCGCAAGGGCTTCATCGCGTCCGACATGATCGCCATGCCAAAGAACACCATGCCAAGGCCCATAACGATCCGGCCGTATTCGCGAATAACCTTTTTTTTGGCCAGCGCCGCAATGAAGAACCCGATCGACAAGATCGGCAACGCAAGGGCGGTGACCTTGAAAGCCAAGATCTGTGCGGTGATCGTGGTGCCGATATTGGCACCGAGGATAACGGCGACGCTCTGCGCCGTGGTCATCAGCCCGGCCGAGATGAAACCTACTATGAGTACAGTTGTTATCGACGAGGACTGAATGATTGCGGTGATTGAGGCGCCCGCGACCAGACCCAGGAACCGGTTCCCGGTCATTCGCGCAAGCATCGTCTTCATCGACGCGCCGGCGACCTGCTTCAGCGCGCGGGTCATGAAGTCCATACCGAGAAGAAACAGAGCCAACCCGCCGACAAGGCCGGTCGAAATTTGCAGCTGATTCAACTCTGCGGTCATTGCGAGACACCTTTGTGGCGCATTCTACGCAGGGAAGCGGCGCCTGGCATCCCCGATCGCAACGGACAATAAGCAATGCGGCTGCCTGCATCTGAATGCGCGCATGCAGCGGGCCGAAGACCACTACGTCCGAGCTGAACGAACTGCACCGATACCGCGACTTGTGACAAGAGTATTCGGTCCCAATCGTGCGGGTGCGCACGCTGGCGGGCTGCGGAGAGACATGACCACGACGAACATCCGGAAGTCTCTCGGAGACCGGCCGCATTTTTTGGCATGTCGCCGGCCCACTAACCGCGCGAGGTCGCCAATTTGATGGCGGAGAACACCGTCGGGGCTGTTGCAGTGATCGGTGACGGACGTCTGGCCGGGATCTTTGCCGAGCGCGGCATCGTGTTCCGCTGTGTAGGGCGCGGCCTGCCTGCCGATGACACTTCGGCGGCAGTGGTGAAAACCCGCGAGCCTGTCACGGTAGAGATCGATGACCCGATCTCAATTGCCTTGGCGGCGAAATTGGGTGACGTCTTTTGTCACCTACCGGTGATGGAGAGTGGTCAAGTTGTCGGGATATTGTCCTACCGCGACATCCCGCCGGAGTTCGTGACGATGTTCGAGCATTTGCGCGAGATGAGGTCGGCTCGGGCAGATGATGAAGGCTGGCGACGGCCAATTACTCGGCACAGCTGCGGAGTGCGATGACTCGGTTCTGTTGAATATGGGCGAGACCGCGTGGCGAATAGCCGATGCGGCGGCAGGGACGGTTGTCTTCGGTAGTCAAGCAGCAGCATCGTCGACCAAATGGGCCGCAAACGCTCCGTTTCTTGCGCCCAAACTGTGTTGCAAGCCGCCGTTCGGGACCCCCCCCCCAAATCCTCGCAACACTGACTTTGGAGGTCGCCTGGAGGCAGACCAAATTCACCAAACTGCCTGTACGCGGGACAGTGTTCTGAAGCTTTGCCCAATGCACAACGGACGCCGAATTTTTTGGACTCAGTCCGGAACGAGCCGTCATTCACTTACTTTCTGTTTTCGGAACGCCTGCGCGGCGTGGAGCTAACCTAGGATCAACACCTTGCCATTGCCCTTTGGACTGCGGCCCAGAGGACTCGTACTTTTTCGGTCCCAAGGCCCTAATGGCAGCTCAGGGTTTCCTGCTTTGGGTCGCGAGAAATGAGTGAGCCTCATTTTGTTGCCCTTCGCCCAACAAAGTGCGAAGCTCGGCGCCACAAAACGAAGAAGAAAGGGGAGAGAAATATGAATGTTTTCAGAACTCTAATCACATCGGCTTGTGTAGCACTGTATCTCGGGGTTCCGGCGTTTGCCGCGTCGCACGAAGACTGCCACCGGGGCACTCTGGATGTTGCCTATTGCGACCGAAATCTGGACCAGGTCGCCGACCTACCGACGGATCCGGCGGAATGGGTCGATCCGTCCACGATCATCTTCACCTATACGCCGGTGGAAGACCCTGCGGTTTACGCCAATATCTGGCAGGGCTTTGTTGATCACATGGCCGAGGTGACCGGACGCGATGTGGTGTTCTTTCCGGTCCAGTCCAACGCCGCCCAGCTCGAAGCCATGCGCTCGGGCCGTCTGCATGTGGCGGGCTTCAACACCGGGTCCAACCCGATCGCCGTCAGCTGCGCCGGGTTCGTGCCGTTCGGCATGATGGCCTACGACGACGGCTCGTTCGGGTATGAGATGGAAATCATCGTTCCCATCGATTCAGAGATAACCTCGCCCGAACAGATCGAAGGGCGGACGATGGCCTTCACCTCACCGACCTCCAATTCCGGCTTCAAGGCGCCCTCGGCGATCCTGAAGGGCGAGTTCGGCCTGATTGCCGACGAGAACTTCACCCCCACGTTCTCGGGCAAACACGACAACTCAATCCTCGGGGTCTACAACGGCGACTACGAGGTCGCGGCCATCGCGAACTCGGTTCTGCAACGCATGGCGCGTCGCGGCGTGATCGAAGAGGGCAAGATCCGCACGATCTACAAGTCGCAGACCTTCCCGACCACTGGCTATGGCCACGCCCATAACCTGCATCCGGAACTCGTTGGCAAGATCAAGACAGCGTTCTGGACCTATGAGTGGGACGAGAACTTCAAGCAGGAGTTCAAGAAGGCTGACCGGTTCGTCGGTATCACGCACAAGTTCGACTGGGCGGTCATCCGTCAGATCGATGCGGCCAACGGCGTGACTTACGACTGCAAGTAAGTCCCTGTCCACGATATCATGTCCCGATCCCGTCGGTTTCGTCGGGTCCGGGACGATTCTGTCGCCACTCGAGAAAGACGCTCATGCTGCGCCTAGAAAACTTGTCCAAGCGCTACAAAACCGGCGACTTGGCCCTCACCAATGTGTCGCTGGAGATCCCGGATGGGCAGTTGGTTGCGCTGATCGGACCGTCCGGCGCAGGGAAATCCACTTTGATCCGCTGTGTTAATCGGCTGGTCGATGCGACCGAGGGCAAGATCCATCTCGGCGACCGCGAGGTGACCAGTCTGTCGACGGCCGATTTGCGCCGGGCGCGCCGCCGGATGGGGATGATCTTCCAGGAATATGCCCTGGTCGCATCGACCAGCCGATTAACACAGCGGATCAAAGTGGATTTCCCTGCGCCGGACGGTCCGATCAGCGCAACCAACTGCCCATCCGGGATCTCCAGCGACACATTGGTGAGG
>JASJCA010000019.1 GCA_030066215.1 Rhodobacter sp.
TGCCCACCTCGATCGCCTTCGACAACGACGGCTCGGAAATCTACACGATCATCGAGGTCGATACCCGCGACCGCCCCGGCCCAAAGCTGCGCCGGCGCCCTCACCGCCGCCTCAGCCGCGGATCGACCGCCGCATAGGCCAGATCGACCAGGAAGGTCACCAGGATGACGGCGAAGACCAAGAGCATCACCACCGATTCGACGACGATCAGGTCGCGCTGCGTGATGCCCTGGAAGATCAGCCGCCCCAGCCCCGGCAGGAAGAACACGTTCTCGATGATGATCGCGCCGGCCAGCAGGAACGAAAACTGCAGCCCGAGGATCGTCATCACCGGGATCAGCGCATTGCGCAGGGCATGGCCCAGGACCGCCTGGCGCCGCGACAGCCCCTTGGCGCGCGCGGTCCGCACATAGTCCTGCCCCAGCGTCTCCAAAAGCGACGAGCGCATCACCCGCGCCAGGATCGAGGCCTGTGGCAAGGCCAGCGCCACCGCCGGCAGGGTCAGCGCCTTGAGGTTGACCAAGACGCCCTCCTCCCAGCCCGGGAAGCCGCCCGCCGAAAACCAGCCGAGCTGAATCGCGAACACCAGGACCAGCAGCATCGCGAACCAGAAATTCGGCACCGCGATGCCCAGCTGCGTCGCCCCCATGATGCCGTAATCGGCATAGCTGCCGCGCCGCGACGCCGCTACCAGCCCCACCGGAACCGCGATGACGGTGGACAGGACCAACGCATAGACCGTCAGCGGCAGCGACACCCAAAGCCGCGCCGCCACCAACTCGGCCACCGGCACGCGATAGGTATAGGAGACGCCGAAATCCCCCACCAAAAGCCCGCCGATCCAGTCGAAATAGCGTGCCAGCTTGCCGCCCTCGAGCCCCAGTTCCGCGCGCAGCGCCGCCACCGTCTCGTCGCTGGCGTTGAGCCCCAGCATAAACGCCGCGGGATCGCCCGGGATCACCTCGATCACCGCGAAGATGACGACGCTCGCCACCACCAGGCTCAGGCCCAGCGACAGAAACCGCGAGAGCAGATAGCGCAGCATGGGCAAGAGGTTACGTTACCCCGCCCGGCTGGGCCACGACAAAATCGGACCCGCTGCGAGTCGGCGCCCGGGTCAAGGATCGCATGAGCGACCGGCGCAGCCGGCCGCAGGTCCTTGACGCGGGCGCCGACTCGCACAGCCTCGACCAGGAGCGCCTCGCGCTCTTCTCAGCAAGGGGAATACCCCCGCGCGACACGCGCAACACCTGCCAGTTAGGCAATCAAATAGCCGGCCCGCCCGCAGCGCAACGCGCGAGGACGGGCCCAAAAAACCAGGGTGAGCGTCAGCGAACGCCGCCGGTCTCCGCTATTCCGCGGCCAGGATCGAACCAGGCGCCACCCCGTCGTTCATCCACGCCTCCAAGGGCGTCAGCGGGTCGAGTGCCGCCTGATTGATGCCCCCCGGCCCCGGCAGGATACCGCAATGGTCGAGCCCCGGCACCATGAAAAGCGCCACCGACTCGCGCAGGATCTCCTCGCCGCCCGCCGCCGCCGCGGCCTTGTCGTACCAGTCCACGGTCTTGTACGGCGTCACGATGGCGTCGGCCCAGCCGTGCCAGACGATCATCTTGCCGCCGGCCTCGCGGAACGCCGAGATGTCGGGATCGTCGCCGTTATAGACCGCGGCCGCGGCCGCCAGCCGCGCCGGATCGGTGGCGAAGTCGAAATCCGCCGGCCGCCAGCCCGCGCCCGGATCTTCGGGGAACGCCATGTAGGCGCCGAAATTCGCCGCGAACGCGTTGATCAGGCGCCCCGCGCCGTCGGCATTGCCGGTGAGCCACAGCCACCAGAACGGCTCGGACCCCTCGGGGATGCCGCCGGGATAAAGCTGCTCGCCCGAGGGCCCGACCGGTCCCTGGCGCCACTTCACGATCACTCCCAACTCCTCTGGCGTCAGGCAATCGGGCCCGTCCGAGCCCTGGCAGATCAGCCCGGTCAGATCGACGTCGCAGGCGCGCGGATCGGCGATCACCCCGTCCTCGGCGCCATCCGCGCCGTCGCATTGCGCCATCACTGCGTCGCCGATCAGCCCGTCCTTGCCGGGCTTGAGGATCCATGTCCCGTCATCGTCCAGATTGGCCTGCATCAGCCACGACATCTTGGTCGCCACCAGGCCGGGGTAATCCATCGCCGGCGCGCCCGAGATGATGCCGTCGAACATCTCGGGGTACCGCAGCGCCGCCACATGCGCCATGCGCCCGCCAGTCGAGCAGCCCTGGAACACCTCCTGGCTCGAGCCCTGCCCGTAAAACGCCGCGATCATCGCCTGCGCCACCCGGTGGGTCTCGCCGATCGAGCGCCATCCCCAGTCGCGCTCGGCATGGGGGTCGCCCGCAGCCCAGGCCGCATCCACGACCGACAGCCCGTGATGCCCGCTGTCCGATGTCGCGGTGGCATAGCCCTTCTCCAGACCCGGGCGCATCGCGTTGATCCAGCCCGCGCTGGCATCCGCCCGGCCCAGAATGCCGCAGAACCCGCCGCAGCCGGCCTGGTAATACTTGCCGTTCCAGCCCTGCATCGGCAGCCGCACCTCGATGTTGATCGCCGGCAGCGCCACCGCGCGCACCTCGCAATAGGCCGGCAGCGTCTCGGCCGCGTCGACCACCCGTGACGAGGTCACGTAACCCCCTGAAATCGCGGTGTTGTGCAGCGCCTCGCAGGCCGCCATGTCCTGGGCCGCCGCGCCGCTCGCGCCCAGCCCCAATGCCGTCATCGAAATCACCCAAAGTCGCACGATCCGTCCTCCATCCTGAAAATCCATCGCCGCGAGGCCACCGCCCGGCCGCGCCAGCTTGCCACCCCGCGCGGCACAAGAAAACCACCCCGGGCTTCTTCTCGTCGCAAATACGCAAATCCGCCCGCACCAAACGCGCCACCCGCCACGACGCGTCGCCTCACCGCTGGCCAGAAAAACCGCGCGCGGAAGCGCACAATTCGGCTGCCGCCCGCCGGATTGACGGTTTCGCCCGAGCCGCCCGTCCGCCAAACTGCGCCGCACCACCAGACAGGAGCCCGACACATGCCTCGCGCCATCGCCACCGACGCCGCACCGCCGTCTTTTTCCGACTATGCCCAAGCCGTCGAAACGCCCCCCGGCGCGCGGCTTCTGCACGTCTCTGGCCAGGTCGGCGCCCGCCCCGACGGCACGCTGGCGGAGGACCCGGAGGCGCAGCACGAACAGGCCTGGCGCAACGTCTTCGCGATCCTCGCCGCCGCCGATATGGGGCCCACCGACATCGTCGACGTGCTCGCCATCGTCACCGACCCCGCCGGCGTGCCGATCTTCCGCAAGGTCCGCGATCGCATGCTCAAGGGCCACTTGGCGTGCTCGACGCTGCTGATCTCAGGCCTCGCCAGCCCTGCCTGGAAGGTCGAGATCGCGGTTACCGCCGCTAGGGTCTGACCCGCGAGGTCCCCGCGACCGCCAAAGGCCCGCCCCACGCGTCATGCTTACATTGGCGGCGATGCCCCTGGAGATACTGACAGCAGGTGCGGCGCGATGCCGGGGCGCTGGCCGGAATGCGTTACGCCCCACCACCGGCGCCGGTCTGGAGCGGACGGCGGCGCGCGCGGCGGTCCGACGCTTCGACCATTGCAACTCTGGCGGCGCCTACTCCGCCCAGCTGACTCCCGTTAAGTCGTTGGCCTGGGTCGGGGCGTTCGCCCAGAGCCCTTGGATCTTGGCGTTCGCCACCCCGGTCCGGGCGAGCTGGAACAGGTAGCCGTTGACATAGTCGTCGGCAATGATGCGCTGCGCCCGGGCCAGGATCTCGGTCCGCGCAGCAGGATCGGCGGCCAGGTCCAAATCCGTCATAAGGCTCTGGAATTCCGGGTTGTCGTACTGGAAGTAATATTCCGGCCGGGCGTAGATGTTGATGTCCATCGGCTCGGTATGGCTGACGATGGTCAGGTCGTAATCCTTGCCCTTGAAAACCTGCTCCAGCCACTGCGCCCATTCGAGGTTCGAAATCTCGGTCTCGATCCCCACCGCGCGCAGCTGCGCCGCGATGATCTCGCCGCCGCGGCGCGCGTAAGAGGGCGGCGGCAGTTTCAGCGTCAGTGTCAGGTTCTCGGCCCCCGCCTCGGCCAGCAAAGCCCGCGCCATGTCAGGGTCATGGGCCGACTGCGCCGTCAGATCGACGTAGTCGGGATTGTGCGGCGCGAAATGGGTGCCGATCGGCGTACCGTAGCCGAACATCGCTCCGTCGATGATCTCTTGGCGGTTGATCGCATGGGCGATGGCCTTGCGCACGCGGACGTCCGACAGGGCCTCGGCCTTGTTGTTGGTCGACAGAATGGTCTCGCCCTCGGTCGACCCGATCAACAGCTGGAACCGCGGGTCGGCCTCGAACTGGACCAGCGTCTCGGGCGCCGGATAGCCCGGGAAGGCGTCGATATCGCCCGCCATCATCGCATTGAACGCCGCCGCGGGGTCTGAGATGAACTTGAACGTCGCGCTCGTGAGCGCCGGCGTCTCGCCCCAGTAGTCGGGGTTGGCCTCGATCTCGATCCGGTCGCCCTGGACCCAGCGGTTCAGCTTGAACGGCCCGGTGCCCACCGGATTTGTCGCCGCGTTGTCGATGCTCTCAGACGCCACGATCACCGCGTCGCCCCAGGCCATGTTGGTGATGAAACCGCCGTTCGGCGCGCTCAGCGTCACTGCGACGGTGTGGTCGTCCACCACGCTCACGTCGGCGATCCCGGCAAAGAGCGCCTTTTGCGCGTTCGTCGAGTCCTCGGCCCGGGCGCGATCGAGCGAGAACTTCACGTCCTCGGCTGTCATATCGGTGCCGTCGTGGAACGTTACGCCCTGGCGCAAGGCGAAGGTATAGACCGTGCCGTCGTCGCTGACGGTCCAGCTTTCGGCGAGCGCCGGGGCGATCGACCCGTCGGACCGATAGCGGGTCAGGCCCTCGAAGATATTGGCATAGACCACCTCGTCGATGGCCGCGGCCGCGCCGCCCGTCGGGTCGAGGTTCGGCGGCTCCAGCTGCATGCCGATGGTGATCGAGTCCTGGGCGGCGGCGGTGCCGGCGGCGGCCAGGGCCAGGGCGGCCACGGTGAGCTTCAGGCGCGTGAGCATGACGTCGGGGTCCTCCATGCGGTCGTTTTGCCCAAGGCTAACCCGGCGACGGCGGATTTGGAAAGCCCTTCGCCGGGCGCGGCGCCGGCTTTCGCGGCCCGGCGCCCCGGATGCCTGGACCCGAGTGATCCTGCAGCCCCCGCCATGCGTAGTGTTTGGGCAAAGGAGACGCGCCATACCCCTGATCGCCATCGGCGGGATCGCCGTGAAGCCCGGCCTGCGGCTGGTTGAGTTCTCGCTCTACATCGCGCCATCGCTGCGCCAGGCGCGCCGCGCCCAAGGCTGCCTTTTTGCCGAGGTGCGCCCCGCCGACGGCCGCTATTTCTCGCTGACGGCCTGGGAGAGCCCCGCCGCGATGAAGCGTTACGCCCGGTCCTGGCCGCATCGGATCGCCATGGCCCGCGCCGCGGTTTTGGCCACCGAATCCCGGTTTCACCATTTTCACGCCGAAGGCCCGCCAGACTGGACCGACGCACTTGCCCGCTGGCGTGCGGCCGGTCTCGATCGCGCCGCCTAAGCCGCGGCCAACAACTCGGCCAGGGTCAGGGCCATCACCTTGGCGCTGTCGACCATGTCGTCGACGCCGATCCACTCGTCGGGCTGGTGCGCGAGGTCGAGGATGCCGGGCCCGTAGGCGATGCAGTTCTTCAACCGGCCGATCCGGTCGATGTGCTTTTGGTCGTAGGTGCCTGGGCTGACCACGTAATCGGGCGCCCGCGCCAGCACGCGCTCGATCGCCGCGGCGACGGTGCGGACCACCGGCGCGTCGCGGTCGGTCATCGTCGGCGCCACGTCCCAGAGGTCGCGGATCTCGTAGCGGAAGCCGGGGCGCTCGGCCTTGATGGCCTCGAGCATCGCCGCGACCTCGGCCTTGACGTCGCCGATCTGCTCTTCGATCAGGAACCGCCGGTCGATGGTGATCGTGCAGCGGTCCGCCACGCAAGCCGCTGGAAAGCCAGTGAAATCCGCGTCCTGCACCGGCTCGCCGCCATGGATGGCGTTGATGTTCAGCGTCGATTGCCGGGCGCCCGGCGGCACCACCGGCATCTCGGTGCGTTTGCTGGCCAGAAGCGGGTAGAGGTGGCGTTCGATCTCTTCCAGCACGGCGCCCATGTGCCGGATCGCCGAATCGCCCAGAAACGGCATCGAGCCGTGGGCGATGCGGCCCTTGGTCTCGATCTCGGCCCACCAGACGCCGCGGTGGCCGAGGCAGATGCGGTCTTTGTTCAAGGGCTCGGGGATGATCACGTGGTGCACCCGGGCGGGGTCGAAATAGCCGCGTTCGGCCAGATAGGCGACGCCGCCATAGCCGCCGGTCTCCTCATCCGCGGTGCCGCTGATCTCAAGCGCGCCGGCAAAGTCGGGACGAACGGTCAGGAAGGCCTCGGCGGCGACGATCGAGGTGGCGAGGCCGCCCTTCATGTCACAGGTGCCTCGACCATAGATGCGGCCGTCCTTGAGTTCGGCGGCGAAGGGATCGGTGGTCCAGCCCTCGCCGACGGCGACGACGTCGGTGTGGCTGTTGAAGTGCACGCAGTCACCCGGGGCAGCGCCCTCGCGCCGGGCGACGATGTTCCAGCGCGGGTATTGGTCGCTGTCGCCGGGGGAGCCCGTGGCGCGGATCAGCTCGGTCCGGAACCCAGCGGCGCCGAGGCGGGAGTCGAGAAAGTCGCAGATCTCGCGATACCCGGCGCCCGGAGGGTTGAGCGTGGGCATGCTGACCAGATCCTGGGTCAGGCGGATCAGGTCGCCCCGGCGCGCCTCGATCTCGGCCGTCAGGCGGTGGTCCAGATCGGTCATGGCGGCAGGCTAAGCCAAGACCGGGGCGAAGGAAATGGCGGCGGTTGGCTGGGGCCGTTTGTGGGATTCGGGGTTGCAGGCCGGATGGAAATGGCGTGGCGTTTTTTTTGCCCGCACGGCCCGGCGGCGGGCCGCGGGATGCCGCAGCGACCTCTGTACGGCGTGCTTTTATGGCAGCAAAGTACATCTTCCATGTCAGCAACGCACCCAGCTCAGCCAAAGCGGCAGCCCACCGGGGCGGGGTCGTCATTGGTTGCGCCATTGGTTCGAGCAACCAATGACGACGCTGGGCCGAGGCGCTTCGCGCTGTTAACCCGGCCCGGAGACCGGTGTTGCCTTCGTAGAGAGAAGCCGCGCCATCGCCGATCCGCGGGGTGGCGAGCCGACGCTTGTTCGGAAGCACTTTATGGCTGTTAAGTCCGTAGGACCTTGAGCGGTGCGCGAGGGTCGACCAATCGCCGCCCCACCGGGGCGGGTCGGCGATGGCGCGGCGGGGCTGCGCCCCTTGACTCCGCGCCTGAAGCGGGTTGTCGGCTGCCGCATGACGCCATAATCGCTCGAGAGCCTTGCTCGAACGACGTCCCGCTTTTGGCGCCGCCGCGCCACGGGTCGGGCTCAGGCAGCCCAGTCCCAGGGGCCGGCGAATTTGCCGAGCACTTCCTTGACCTTGGCCTCTTCGACATCGCCGGTCTTCTTGACCTTCGCCACCAGGCCCAGCTTTTTGTCCTCGACCACCTCGGCGACCTCGGCGGCGAGGTCGGCATGCGACAGCGCGCCGTCGTAGACCCGCTTGATCGCGCTCTTGCGCAGCTCGGGCTTGAACACCTTGCCGACCGCCGTCTTCGGCAATTCTCCCAGGATTTCCAGGTGCTTGGGATAGGCCGCCCGCTCGGCGATGTTCTCGCGGGCATAGGCCAGAAGCTGGCCCTCGGTCACCTCGGCGCCCTCGACCAGCTCGACATAGACACAGGGCAACTCGCCGGCAAAGCTGTCGGGCTGGCCGATGGCGCCGGCGAAGGCGACGGCCTCGTGGCCGGCCAGCACGTCCTCGATCAGGGCGGGGTCGATGTTGTGGCCGCCGCGGATGATCAGGTCCTTGGCGCGCCCGGTGATCCACAGATACCCGTCGGCATCGAACCGGCCCAGATCGCCGGTGCGCAGGTACTTGTCGAAGTGGTAGAGGTGCTTGTTCTTGTCCGGATCGGTATAGGTGTCGCCCGGTGCAACTCCGGGAGAATACACACAAATCTCGCCGATATCATCGATCGGGCACTCCGCCGGCCCATCGGCGGTGTCGTTGACGATCTTGACGTCGGTATAGGGGAACGGCCAGCCGATGGAGCCGACTTTCTTCTCGCCCTCGGGCGGGTTGATCGACACCAGGCAGGTGGCCTCGGTCAGACCGTAGCCCTCGCAGATCGTGACCCCGGCGGCCTTTTCGAACCGCTTGTAAAGCTCCACCGGCAGCGGGGCGGAGCCCGAAAACGCCAGTTTCAGCGACGAGATGTCCGCGTTGACCTTGCGCTGCATCAGCGCGGCGATCGCCGTCGGCACGGTGATCATGAAGGTCACCTTGTAGCGCTCGATCAGCTTCCAGAAATTGTCGAACACGCCCTCACCGCGATAGCCCTGGGGCGTGGGCAGCACGATGTGCGCGCCCGAGCCCAGTGAGGCGCCGAGGCAGACGATGGTGGCGAAGACGTGGAACAGCGGCAGCGGGCAGATCTGCACGTCCTTCTCGGTGAAGAGAAGCGTCGCGCCGAGCCAGGCGTTGTAGACGATGCCATCGTAACGGTGTTGGGCGACCTTCGGCATGCCGGTCGTGCCGCCGGTGTGGAAGTAGGCGGCGACACGATCGGTGGGGCTGTCCTGGAAGGCCAGCGCGGTCGGATGCGCCTCGAGTTCCTTCATGAAACCGCGGACCTTGGCCTTGTGCGCGACCGGGTTTTTCGGGCGGATCAGCGGCACGATCAGCTTCTTGGCGCCGGTGAGGTAACGCAACAGGTCGACCTCGAGCACGGTTTCGACGTTCGGCGCCAGCTCGACCGCCTTGGCGACCTTCTGGGCCACGTCGGTCTTGGGGAAGGCACGCAGGGTGACGACGACCTTGGCGTTCGTTTCGCGCAGGATCGCGCCGATCTGCTCGGGCTCCAAGAGTGGGTTGATCGGGTTGACGATACCGGCGATTTGGGCGCCGAGATAAGTCAGCACGGTCTCGGTGCAGTTGGGCAGGATATAGGCGACCACGTCGGTCTCGCCGACGCCGAGGCTGCGGAACATGTTGGCGGCCTGCGCGGTCTTGTCCTGCAGCTCGGACCAGCTCAGCGTCTCTGCCTTGTCGTCGGGGCCCGAAAACATCTGGAAGGTGACGGCATCGTGGCTGCCGTATTTGGCGGCGGTGCCCGAGAGCAGCTGCCAGGTATTGACCGGGGCGTCGCGGTCGTCCCAGGTCGCGGCGGTCTCGATCGCGGTGCGGTCGGCCAGCGTGGCGTAGGTCATCGGTTCCTCCCCTGTGCGGCGCTCTCTGTCGGGCGCTCCTACAACGTTTGCGATAGTTAAGCGCCAGGCGCCCTGGCTGCAATGACGCCGCGAAACGGTTTCATTTGCAAGGGGAATTGCCGCCGGCGCGAGATGCGGGCGGTTTGGTTGGGAATGTCAGCGGGTGGCGTGGAGCGGACGGTCGCGTGACGCCCCGGGCCTGGAATCAAGGGGCGCAGCCCCGCCGGGCCCATCGCCAACCCGCCCCGGAGGGGTGGCGATTTGTCGAGGTATGCGCGCCGCCAAAGGTCCTTCGGATTCCACAGCCATAAAGCGCATCAGAACAGACGTCCGCTCGCCACCCCGCGGGTCGGCGATGGGCCCGGCTCGTCACCAGAAGTCCGACGACCGCTCCAGGCCCAATTGTCCACGCCAGATACGTCCGCCCGGGACTTTCGCGCCCTACTCCGCTGCCAGACCTTCGGTGAATTGCAGCCGGGCGAGCCGCGCGTAAAGCCCGTCCTGCGCCACTAGCTGGGCATGGGTGCCCTCGGCGATGATCCGGCCGTGGTCGAAGACCAGGATGCGGTCGGCCTTCTTCACGGTGGCCAGCCTGTGGGCGACGATCAGCGTGGTGCGGCCCCGGCTCAGCGCCTCGACCGCCCGCTGCACCAGGCGTTCGCTTTCGGCGTCGAGCGCGCTGGTCGCCTCGTCCAAGAGCAGGATCGGCGCGTCGCGCAGGATCGCGCGGGCGATGGCGATGCGCTGTTTCTGCCCGCCCGACAGCATCACCCCGCGCTCGCCCACATAGGTGTCATAGCCGTCCGGCAGCTTGACCAAGAAGTCATGGGCGGCGGCAGCCTTGGCGGCGGCCTCGACCTCGGCATCGGTCGCCTCAGCCTTGCCGAAGCGGATGTTCTCGCGCGCGGTGGCGGCGAAGATCACCGGGTCTTGCGGCACCAGGCTGATCGCCTGCCGGAAATCGGCCCGTGTCATCTGGGCCAAGTCCACTCCGTCGATCCGGACGGCGCCGGATTGCGGATCGTAGAACCGCAGCAGCAGCTGGATGATCGTCGACTTGCCCGCGCCGGACGGACCGACCAGCGCCACCGACTCGCCCGGCGCAATGGTCAGCGACACGCCCTCTAGCGCGGCATAATCGGGGCGCGCCGGATAGTGGAAAGTCACGTCGTCGAAGGCAATGGCACCCCGCTGCGGGCTGGGCAGAGGCAAAGGCGCGGCCGGATCGGTCACCGAATCCTCGGCATTGAGCAGCTCGACCAGGCGTTCGGTGGCGCCCGCGGCACGCTGCAACTCGCCCCAGATCTCAGACAGCGCGGCCACCGCGCCGGCCACCATCACGGCGTAGATCACGAACTGAACCAGCTCGCCCACACTCATCAGATCCGCCCGCACGTCGCGGGCGCCGATCCACAGCACCCCGACGATGCCTGAAAAGATCAGCGCGATTACGATCACCGTCATCAGCGCCCGCACCAGGACACGTTTCTTGGCGCTGTCGAAGCTCTTTTCGGTGACGTCGTGAAAGGTGGTGCGGCTGGCCGCCTCGTTGGTGAAGGCCTGCACGGTCTGGACGCTCAGCAGCGCCTCGGACGCGTTGCCGGACGAGGCCGCGATCCAGTCCTGGTTTTCGCGGCTGAGGACACGCAGCCGGCGGCCCAAGAGAATTATCGGAACGATCACGGCCGGCACGATCAGCAGCACCAGCGCGGTAAGCTTGACGGAGGTCAGGAACAACATCACCAAACCGCCGATCAGGATCAGCGCGTTGCGGGCGGCGATCGACACCGACGATCCAATCACGCTGAGCAGCAGAGTGGTGTCGGTGGTGATCCGGCTCAGCACCTCGCCGGTCATGATGTTCTCGTAGAACGACGGCGACATGCCGATCATCCGGTCAAACACCGCCTTGCGGATATCGGCCACGACCCGCTCGCCAAGCCGGGTGACGAGGTAATAGCGCAGCCCGGTGCCAAGCGCGAGCAGCCCGGCGATGCCGAGCGCGGCCAAGAAATACTGGTCAAGCAGCGCGGCGGCCGAGGTTTCGAACCCGTCGACCACCCGGCGCACTGCCAGTGGCAGGACCAGCGAAACACAGGCGGTGACGATCAGCGCGCATACCGCAGCAAAGATCAGCGCACGGTAGGGCGCCATGAACGGCCAAAGCCCCGCCAGGGCGCTGATGCGCTTAGACGTCGCGCGTTCCTCCTGAGCGCCGTTGGGCTGAGCCATGGTCCCTCCGCTTCGATCCTCGGAGGGATAGCGAAGAGCCGGTCAGACGGCAACTGCGGCGATCTGTATGGCCGTTATGCGAAAATCGCCCAACGGGACCTTGCGCGGCCGCCTCATCCTGCCGGTCAGCGATGTCGATACAACAGGGAAGCTCCAATGGAGCGGGCAGCGGGAATCGAACCCGCACCAAGAGCTTGGAAGGCTCGTGTGATACCATTTCACCATGCCCGCTCGGTAGAATTGTGGGTATTTCATGGGCGTTTTGCGGTCAAGCGGGATGTCGGCCGATGGAGGTCAAGTGGCCCGGGCTCCGGCCACCAAAGGCTTCAATCGCCGATGTAAGGCGGAGTTCCCGGCGCTCGGTAGCGGTCAAGCGGGCTGCGTTTTGCGTCGCTGCCATAGTAGTGCCCGCTGCCCTCGGGCTCGCCGAACAGAAGAAAGAGTGCGGACTCCGCGCCGTCACGCGGTGTTTTCATACCGAGGTCGCTGGGGCTCCTTCCGCTGTCCGTCACATAGCCCTGCGTGAGGTCGGTTGCACATCTTCCGCGGCGCGAGCGACGGCAGCATCGCTCGCGACGTCGAGCTCGACGAGCTGAACTCGGTTGGCTCTATCCGGCGCGGGCTGCCAGAGGGATTTAACCGCCACGCCCCCGCGATCGGCGTCACGGGCGCCGAGGAAGATGGAAGAGCCCCCGGAAAGTGGTGCGCTCATTTGGATGGATTTATCGCGTAATCAGGAGGGCCAAAAAATAGCCGCTTTCCGCCCGCCCCGGCCATTAGGTCAAAGCGGAGCCAAATACCGGATCGCGCCCAAAGTCTAACGGGAACAAGCTCGCCGCAGATGTTGCGATTTGTGCGCAACTGCCGTTCGGCTTGCTTAAAGGGTCAGTTTCTCCAACGCCAAGAAATCGGGCGTGCCACGGTTATTTGGTTGAGGATGTTACTGATTTGCACGATGGCTGGGCCACGTGTGATCTTCTGCTCATGCCCCTTGAGCCGTTGGCTGCCTGGCCTTCGCCTCGTTTGAAATCACTTCTGGCTTCGGTGGCTTTGCCTTGCCCTGACAAAGCCACGGTTCGCTCGGAGGCTTGGTGGGAAGAAGTTCTGGCCGATGTACGGCTTGATACTTTTCCGATCCCAATTGCTGCACTAATCTCGCGGGGAAGGAGTTGATATGCCCTTGGAGATTGAACCCTCCGAAACCGAGGAAAAACCATTCTCGACCGAGGCCTGGTCGCAGGTGCTTGCCGCCGTGGACAAAGCTTATGCAGAACTTGTTTCCTACCAGGAACGGTTGGAGCAGCAGAACGAGGAGTTGCATGAATTCAGTCGACTGCTCGGGTCGATCCTGTCGTCGGTCAGCGATGTTATGCTGGTCCTTGGCCGATCCGGTACAATCGAGGAAGGCAGCGCGTCGATTGGCCAGGTCACGGGCAAGGCCACTGTCGACCTTGTCGGCACCAAGGCCGACACCCTGTTTGTGGGTGAAAGCGCAGACCGTATCCGGCGCGCCATCGAAACGCTCAGATTTTCCCGAGAACCGGCGCAATTCGAGGCTGCGGTGGTCACACCGGACGGACCCGCGCCCTACGATGTCTCCATCTCTGCCCGGACCAACGATCGGGGTCGGATGATCGGCGCCGTGATTGTCGGGCGACCCCTGGGAGAGTTGCGCCGGGCCTATGCGGAACTGGAAGACAGCCACCGGACCCTGAAAGAAGCGCAGACCCAGCTCGTGCGGAATGAAAAGCTCGCCTCGCTTGGCCGCCTGCTGGCCGGCGTGGCGCATGAACTGAACAACCCCATCAGCTTTGTCTACGCAAACGCGCATACGCTCGAGAAATACATCGGCCGGTTTGAGACCTATTTCGAACAGGTCGAGGCGGGCGCGCCGCGCGAGGAGCTTGTTGCGCTGCGGACCGAACTGAAACTGGACCGGGAACTGCGCAACCTTCGGCAATCGATCGAGGGCGCGCGCGACGGGGCCGAGCGCGTGCGCGATATCGTCTCGGATCTGCGCCGCCTGAGCGTGGCGGGGAGCACCGAACGGGAACCCTTCGATCTTGTCGAGGCCGCCCGGGTCGCGGCCCGGTGGGTGAGCCGTGGATCGAAATCCGGCGTGGCCGTCCGGTTCGACGGGAGTAATGCGCTGCGGGTCGTGGGCAACGCAGGACATATCCAGCAGATTGTGATGAACCTGGTGCAAAACGCCATCGACTCAACCCGAGGGCTGAACGCTCCTGCGGTCTCGATTTCAATCGGACGAGAGGGCCAATTCGCGGTCCTCACAGTCTCCGACAATGGAACGGGCATCGACGCAGGAGTCGCGGATTCGGTCTTCGACCCGTTCTTCACAACAAAGCCCGTCGGACAGGGCACCGGCCTTGGGCTTTCGATCTCGGCCAAGATCGCCGAAGAGCACGGCGGCACGCTTGAGTTCACCGATCTCGATCCGGGCACCGCATTCCGCCTGACCCTGCCTGCCGGAGACGTGCCGTGAACTTGCTTTGGCTGCAATCGGCCGGGTGCGGCGGCTGCACCATGTCGCTGTTGTGCGCCGAGGACCCGAACGTCCTTGAGCTCTTGGAGGACGCCGGGATCAATTTGCTCTGGCACCCCGCGATTTCCGAGGCGACCGGAGCGGAAGCCAACGCCATTCTGCAAAGCGTGCTCTCGGGTGACACGGCCCTGGATATCCTGTGCGTCGAAGGGTCGATCGTGACCGGCCCGAATGGCACCGGCCGGTTTCACATCCTGTCGGGCACGGGACGGCCGATGCTGGACTGGTGCCGTAGTCTTGCGCCCTTAGCTGAACATGTGGTTGCCGTCGGCACCTGCGCGGCCTTCGGCGGCGTGACCGCGGCGGGAGGCAATCCCTCGGGCGCGGTCGGTCTGCAATTCGACGGCAGCCAGGCTGGCGGTGCGCTGGCCAGCGAATTCCGCGGCCGCGCGGGTCTTCCGGTGATCAATGTCGCCGGCTGCCCCACGCATCCGGGCTGGGTGACGGAAACACTGCTGCTTTTGGCAAGCGGTGCGCTCGGGGCAGAGGCGCTCGACGGGTTCAACCGTCCGCGGTTCTATACGGACCACCTCGTGCACCATGCCTGTCCGAAGAACGAGTACTACGAATACAAAGCCAGCGCGCGGCGGTTGTCCGAACTGGGATGCATGATGGAGCATCTGGGCTGCATCGGGACCCAAGCGGTGGGCGACTGCAACATCCGGCCCTGGAACGGTGGCGGGTCGTGTACACGGGGTGGATATCCCTGCATCGCCTGCACCAGTCCCGATTTCGAGGACCCGCAGCTGACCTTCACGGAGACACCCAAAGTGGCTGGAATTCCCGTCGGGCTGCCCACCGACATGCCGAAAGCGTGGTTCATGGCGTTGGCTTCGTTGTCCAAGGCTGCGACGCCCGAAAGGATATCCAAAAACGCCAAATCCGACCGCATCGAGGTAGCGCCGAAACCAAAGCGGGAGCGGTCGGGTTGACCGAGCTGATCGTCGGGCCGTTCAACCGCGTCGAGGGCGATTTGGAGGTGCGGTTGGAGCTGCGCGACGGGGCCGTCGCGGCCGCCTATGCGAACTCGCCGCTGTTTCGCGGCTTCGAAGTCATGCTGGACGGCGCCGACCCGCGCGACGCGCTGACTTTGACGCCAAGAATCTGCGGCATCTGCTCGATCAGCCAGTCGGCGGCGGCGGCCCATGCTCTGGCGGATGCAGCGGGCGCCGAGATGCCCGAACAAGGCGCCTTGGCCGCGGCGATCCTGCATGGGGTCGAAAACCTTGCCGACCACGTGACCCATTTCAATCTGTTCTTCATGCCGGATTTCGCGCGCCTGGCTTATGAGGCGCGCAGTTGGCACTCTGAGATGGTCGAGCGGTTCACGGCTGCGAAAGGCGCATCGCAACATGCGGCACTCGAGGCGCGCGCGCGGCTGTTTCACGTCACCGGTATTCTGGGCGGCAAGTGGCCGCATACCCTGGCGATCCAGCCCGCAGGCGTCACCCGCGTGCCCGATGCGGCCGACCGGGTCCGCATCGTCTCGATCCTCAAAAGTTTCCGGCGCCACCTTGAAGCTCGGCTCTTTGGCGGACGGTTGGAAGACTTCGCGGGCCTTTCCGGCCTGGCTGACCTAGAGGCCTGGACGCAAGGCGACGCCGGCCTGTTTCTACGGGCGTCCGCCGATCTTGGTCTTGCCGAAGCGGGCCAGGGACCGCGGCGCTATCTGTCCTATGGGGCCTATCCGTTGGCCTCAGGCCGGGTGACGCGCGCCGGGGTCTGGGCCGGCAGCGGCGTCTCGGATGCCGCAACCGGTGAGATCGTCGAACATGTGGCGCAAAGCTGGATGCTGGGCACGGCGGCGCATCCCTATGACGGCGCGACCCGGCCCGACGAAGCGATGGGCGCGCCCGGCTATAGCTGGTGCAAGGCACCGCGCCTCGACGGGCAGACATGCGAGGTGGGCGCATTGGCCCGACAAATCGTCGACGGCCACCCGCTTGCGCTGGCACTGGCCGACGAGGGTAGCGTCCGGGCGCGGATCGCAGGCCGGCTTTTAGAGATCGCGCGGACGCAGATGTGGCTGGAGGATTGGACGCAGGCGCTTGATCCTACCGCACAGTTCATGGGCGACTTCACCGTTCCGAAAAGCGGACGCGGCGTGGGGTTGGTCGAGGCTGCGCGCGGCGCGCTGGGCCATTGGGTCGTGATCGAGGACGGCCGGATTGCGAATTACCAGATCATCGCCCCGACGACCTGGAATTTCTCGCCCCGCGATGCCGATGGGCAGCCGGGGCCTTTGGAAGCCGCCTTGGTCGGCGCCCCGGTGGCCGAGGGCGAAACCGCGCCGCTATCGGTGCAGCATATCGTGCGCAGCTTCGACCCTTGTATGGTTTGCACGGTGCACTGATGCGCGGGCGGCGCATCCGCGTCCGGGGGCAGGTTCAGGGCGTCGGGTTTCGGCCCTTCGTTTGGCAGCTTGCAACGCGCATGGGGTTGTCGGGCGCGGTTCTGAACGACGCCGAGGGGGTGCTGATCCATGCCGCCGGCGGCGACTTGGACGCCTTTGAGCGCGCTCTGTCAGTGGAGGCGCCGGGGCTGTCGGTCGTCGATGCGGTCGAGAGTGAAGCCGCCGATGTCGCTCATCAGCAGGGTTTCGTCATTGCCGCCAGCGGTGGGTCGGGCGCGGAAACGCGGGTCACGCCCGACGCGGCCACCTGCCCGGACTGCCTGGCGGAAATCCGAGACCCAGCCGAGCGCCGCCATGGCTATGCCTTCACCAACTGCACCCATTGCGGCCCGCGGTTCACGATCTTACGGGAGCTTCCTTATGACCGCGCCAGCACCACGATGGCACCGTTCGAAATGTGCGCCGCCTGCCGCGCGGAATACGACGACCCCGCCGACCGCCGTTTCCACGCCCAGCCGGTCGCCTGCCCGGACTGTGGCCCGCGCGTCTGGGCGGAGGATCGGGACGGACAAAAGCTCGACGGCGACGCCGTGGCCCGTGTGGTCGACTGGCTGACAGAGGGGCGCATCGTCGCGATCAAGGGCCTCGGCGGATTTCACCTGGCCTGCGACGCGCGAAACGCCGAGGCCATCACGACGCTGCGAAAGCGCAAGGGGCGGCCCGGGAAACCTCTGGCGCTGATGGCAACACTGGACTCAGTCACGGCGCATGCCGCGCCATCGCCGGAAGAAGAAGCCCTCCTGAGCTCACCTGTTGCCCCGATCGTGTTGCTTCAGCGGTGCTCGGATGCGCTGCCGGACGGCCTCGCGCCAGGGCAGGCAAGGCTGGGCTGGATGCTGCCCTACACCCCGCTGCATCATTTGCTTCTCGACCGTTTCGACGGGCCGCTGGTGATGACCTCGGGCAACCTGTCCGGCGAGCCGCAGGTGATTGGCAACGACGAAGCTCGGCAAAAACTGTCCGCGTTTGCCGATGGTTTCCTGATGCACGATCGAGAGATCGCCCGGCGGCTGGACGACGGGGTCGAGATCGCCGGACCCGCCGGTCCCGTCGTTCTGCGCCGCGCGCGTGGCCGGGTCCCGGGCACCTTTGCCCTGCCGGATGGTCTGCCGGATCGCCAAATCGTGGCGTTCGGCGGGCAGCTCAAATCGGCGATCTGCCTCACCAAGAACGGCCAAGCGATGCTGTCCCATCACATGGGCGATCTGGACGACGCGCTTTCGGTCGAGGAATTCCTGAAAGCCGATGCCGACATGGCCGCGCTCTTCGACCACCGTCCCGAGGCCGTCGCGGTGGACCTGCATCCGGATTTCCGGGCCACACGGCACGGGCTTTCGCGGGCCGAGAACCTGGGGATTCCCGCCATCGAAGTGCAGCATCACCACGCCCACATGGCCGCGGCCCTTGGTGAAGCCGGATGGACCGGCGAAGCGGCGGTCGGCATCATCCTCGATGGGCTCGGCTTGGGTGAGGATGGCACGGTCTGGGGTGGTGAGATCCTTGTCGGAGGGTACGGCGCGGCGCAGCGGATCGGCCTTTTGAAGCCCGCCCCGTTGGCCGGTGGCGACCGGGCGCAAGCCGAGCCGTGGCGCAATGCGGTGGTTCGGTTGGATCAGGCCGGGCTTTCGGAGGTCGCCGACCGGCTCTTCGCGGATCGGCCAGTAGACGCGCTTCGCGCTGCCGTGACCGCGGGTTTCAATGCCCCGATGTCAAGCTCGGCGGGGCGGCTTTTCGATGCGGTGGCCGCCTGTCTGGGGCTGGCGGTAGAGCGGCAGAGCTACGAAGGCGAAGCCGCTATGCTCCTGGAGGCTTTGGCAATGCTCGCTCCGGGCAGCGGCGGTTATCCCTATGAGACCGACGGCGCCGAGATCGATCCGGCGCCGATGTTCGAAGCGATCGCCCGGGACCTTGCCGGCGACGTCGAGCGCGAGGTGATCGCCGCCCGCGCCCTGGGTTTTTTCGTCGAGGCCTTCGCCGACGCGGCGTTGTCCGCTTCAGAGGCCTGGGGTGCCGACACGGTGGCCCTGTCCGGCGGATGCTTTCAGAACATGACGCTGTTGCGGCACGTCTCAGAACGCCTGAAGGGGCTACGCGTTTGCGGTCCCGGCTTGGTGCCCGCAAACGACGGTGGACTGGCCTTTGGACAGGCCTTGGTCGCGCTCGCGCGCATGGAAGCGAACTGACCGGCCCCCTTCCACAGTGGTTAGACGCCTTCCGGCACACCTCGGCGTGTGTCGCGATAAACGATCTATTTTCAAATAATTAGCTTGCCCAACGGACGCCGCCGGTTTTGCTTCCACGTCTGTTTCCACCTCGCAATTCTATGGACGACGCGCGCGGGACACCCTTCGCGCTGCGACGAAAAAGCGATGGAGGAGGGCCAGCTTTGAGCCAGATCGAAACCTTCTATGACGTCATGCGCCGCCAGGGGATCACCCGGCGTAGCTTCCTGAAGTACTGCTCTCTGACGGCGTCGGCGCTCGGGCTTGGGCCGGCCTTCGTCCCGAAGATCGCGCACGCGATGGAAACCAAACCGCGCACGCCGGTGATCTGGGTGAACGGGCTGGAATGCACCTGCTGTTCGGAAAGCTTCATCCGCGGCTCGCACCCGCTGGCCAAGGATGTCGTGCTGTCGATGATCTCGCTGGATTACTCGCACACGCTGATGGCGGCAGCGGGCCACGCGGCCGAGGCGGCGCTGGAAGACACCATCGAGAAATACAAGGGCAACTACATCCTCGCCGTCGAGGGCAATCCGCCGCTGAACGAGGACGGCATGTATTGCATCGTCGGCGGCAAGCCCTTCGTCGAGCAGCTGCGCCATGCCGCCAAGGACGCCAAGGCGGTCATCTCCTGGGGCGCCTGCGCGTCCTATGGCTGCGTTCAGGCGGCCAAGCCCAATCCGACACAGGCGACGCCGGTGCACAAGGTCATCACCGACAAGCCGATCATCAAGGTGCCGGGCTGCCCGCCCATTGCTGAGGTGATGACTGGTGTGATCACCTACATGCTGACTTTCGATCGCCTGCCCGAGCTCGACCGCCAGGGCCGGCCGGCGATGTTCTACGGCCAGCGCATCCACGACAAATGCTATCGCCGTCCGCATTTCGACGCGGGCCAGTTCGTCGAGCAATGGGACGACGAAAACGCACGCAAGGGCTATTGCCTCTACAAGGTCGGCTGCAAGGGCCCGACCACCTACAACGCCTGTTCAACGGTACGCTGGAACGAGGGCACGTCCTTCCCAATCCAGTCGGGCCATGGTTGCATCGGCTGCTCCGAAGACGGGTTCTGGGACCAGGGCAGTTTCTACGATCGGGTGACCGACCTGACCCAGTTCGGGGTCGAGGCCAATGCCGATCAGGTCGGGATGGCCGCGGCCGGCGTCGTGGGCGGCGGGGTCGCGCTGCACGCCGCGGTCTCCGCCCTGAAAGCGGCCCAAAAGAAGTCACAAGACACCGTCTCTCAAAGCGAGGAGGTCTAAGCCATGGTCGTGCAAACTCCGAACGGCTTCACGCTCGACAATTCCGGCCAGCGTGTCGTGGTCGATCCGGTGACCAGGATCGAGGGCCACATGCGCTGCGAGGTGAATGTCGACGAGAACAACATGATCACCAACGCAGTCTCGACCGGCACCATGTGGCGCGGGCTCGAAGTGATCCTCAAGGGCCGCGACCCGCGCGATGCCTGGGCCTTTACCGAGCGCATCTGTGGCGTCTGCACCGGCACGCATGCGCTGACCAGCGTCCGCGCGGTCGAGGATGCGCTGGGGATCACCATTCCGGATAATGCGAACTCGATCCGCAACATCATGCAGCTGAACCTGCAGATCCACGATCATATCGTGCATTTCTACCATCTGCACGCGCTCGACTGGGTCAATCCGGTGAACGCGCTGCGCGCCGATCCGAAAGCCACAAGCGAATTGCAGCAGATGGTTTCGCCGTCGCATCCGCTCTCCTCGCCCGGCTATTTCCGCGACATCCAGAACCGGCTGAAGCAATTCGTCGAATCCGGCCAGCTTGGCATCTTCAAGAACGGCTATTGGGACAACCCGGCTTACAAGCTGCCGCCAGAAGCCGACCTGATGGCGACGACGCATTACCTCGAGGCGCTGGACCTGCAAAAGGACGTCGCCAAGATCCACACCATCTTCGGCGGCAAGAACCCGCATCCGAACTGGCTGGTGGGCGGGGTGCCGTGCCCGATCAACGTGCATTCCACCGGCGCTGTCGGCGCGATCAACATGACCACGCTGAACCACGTCAGCTCGATCATCGACCAGTGCATCACCTTCGTGAAGAACGTCTACCTGCCGGACCTCGTCGCCATCGGCGGCATCTACAAGGACTGGCTCTACGGCGGTGGCCTGTCTGGGCAATCGGTGATGGCCTATGGCGACATCCCCGAACATGCCAATGACTTCAGCGCCGGGCAATTGCACCTGCCGCGCGGGGCCATCGTGAACGGCAACCTCAACGAGGTGCAGGACGTCGATGTCCGCGATCCCGAGCAGATCCAGGAATTCGTCGATCACAGCTGGTACGACTATGGCCAGCCCGGCAAGGGCCTGCACCCCTGGGACGGCGTGACCGAGCCGAACTACGAACTGGGCGCCAATGCCAAGGGCAGCCGCACCAATATCGAGGAGATCGACGAAGCGGCGAAATACTCCTGGATCAAGGCGCCGCGCTGGAAGGGCAACGCGATGGAGGTGGGGCCGCTGGCGCGTTACATCATCGGCTACGCCTCGGGGCACGAGGACATCAAGACCCAGGTCGAAGGCCTCTTGCGCACCATGGACCTGCCGGTCTCGGCGCTGTTCTCGACCCTGGGCCGCACCGCGGCGCGCGCGCTCGAAGCCGAGTATTGCACCCGCCTGCAAAAACACTTCTTCGACAAGCTCGTGGCCAATATCAAGGCCGGCGACAGCAGCACCGCGAATGTCGCCAAATGGGATCCGTCGACCTGGCCGAAAGAGGCGCAGGGCGTCGGCATGACCGAGGCGCCACGCGGCGCGCTGGGGCATTGGATCAAGGTCAAGGACGGCCGGATCGAGAATTACCAATGCGTGGTTCCGACCACCTGGAACGGCTCGCCCCGCGACACCGCCGGCAATATCGGCGCCTTCGAGGCGGCGTTGATGAACACCAAGGTCGAACGGCCCGAAGAACCGGTCGAGATCCTGCGCACCCTGCACAGCTTCGACCCGTGCCTGGCCTGCTCGACCCATGTGATGTCGCCGGACGGCGAGGAACTGACCACCGTCAAGGTCCGCTGAGGGAGGATGCCATGCAAAAACGCCATCTGATCGCGCTTGCTGCCGCGGCCCTGCCGGGTCAGGCGCTGGCCCACGGGGCGCACGCGCCCGTGACGGCCCCCGCGCATGGGCTCGTCCATGCGTGGCCCGTCCTGGCGATTGCCTTCATTGCGCTGGCCGGCATCGTCGTGCTGTCGCGTGGCGCGGGGACGAAACCATGAGTGCGCCGACAACCGATGCTCCGTTCCTCACCGAACCGGATGCCGACGCGGCCGATCTGGCCTCGGCGACCCGACAGACCAGTGTCTACGTCTACGAGGCCCCGCTTCGGATCTGGCACTGGGTCAACGCCGCCGCGATCCTGGTGCTGTGCCTGACCGGCTATCTCATCGGCTCGCCGCCGCCGACGATGATCATCGACGAGGCCACACATCAGTTTGTCTTCGGCTACATAAGGTTCGCGCATTTCGCCGCCGGCTGGGTACTGGTGGTCGGTTTTCTGGGCCGCATCTACTGGGCGATCTTCGGCAACCACCACGCGCGGCAGCTGTTCTACCTGCCGATCTTCAACGGGCGCTGGTGGAAAGAGGTCTGGTTCGAGATCAAGTGGTATCTGTTCCTCGAACGCGCGCCGAAGAAATACGTGGGCCACAACCCGCTGGCGCAGCTTGCGATGTTCTTCTTCATCACGCTCGGGGTCAGCTTCATGATCGTCACCGGGCTGGCGCTCTATTCCGAGGGGTTGGGGCAGGACAGCACGCTCTACAAGATGTTCGGATGGGTCTTCACCATGGTCGGCGGCAACAGCCATGTCGTGCACACCATTCATCATCTGGGCATGTGGTGGATCATCATTTTCATGATCATCCATATCTATGTCGCGATCCGCGAGGACATCATGAGCCGGCAGTCGATTGTGTCGACGATGATCTCCGGCCACCGCACTTTTAAGGACGACCGGCCGGATTGAGACTTTCCACTTCGGATGCGAAACGGACGGGCGCTGCGGCGCCCGTTTTCATATGCGGATGGTTACTTTTCACTTTTTCCGAGAATTGAAAAGACATCTTGCAATACAGCTGCGCCGGATTGGCTGATGTTCCAGAGTTAATTAAATTTTATCAGGTGGTTAGAGCACAATCCGACAGAGTGGAATAATCCTATCCAATGCCAACCTATACCGGCAACATGGCTTCAACAGAGTCGGAACAACGCATTCCGGCAAGGGGCCGTGGAGGAGATGACAGCGATGGCCAAGGCGCTGGTTCTGGGGATAGGCAACGTGCTTTGGGCCGACGAGGGCTTTGGCGTCCGCTGCGTCGAAGCCCTCGCTGGAACCCGATCCTTTTCCGGCGATGTGACCTTGTTGGACGGTGGTACCCAGGGCCTTTACCTGCTGCATTTCCTCGAAGACGCCGACATTCTGGTGGTCTTCGATGCCGTCGATTACGGGTTGGAGCCTGGCGCGATGAAGGTCGTCGAGGGCGACGAGGTGCCGCGGTTCCTGGGCGCCAAGAAGATGAGCCTGCACCAGACGGGATTTCAGGACGTCATCGCCACCGCTCACCTGATGGGCTACTGCCCCGACGAGCTGCTGCTGGTCGGCTGCCAGCCGGAAGAACTGGAGGATTACGGCGGCGGGCTGCGCGCGGTCGTGGCGGACCGGATCCCCGAAGCGCTCGACATCGCCTGCGACTGGCTGGCAGAGCGCGGGTTTCCGTCCGTCGAAGGCCATACTGCGGCGGCCGATCTGGCCGATGCATCGATCCGGATGGATGCTTACGAATCCGGACGTCCGTCGGAAGACGCAGCTTGCCGGATCGGCGACGAACGCTTCCTTCCGAGGCTAGAGGGCTAGAGGCATGTGCGTCGGTATCCCACTGTGCATCGTCTCCGCCGAGGGAACGAACGCCATTGCGCGCAACGGGGTGCGCACCGAGGCGCTCGATCTGGCGCTAACCGGACCGCTTGAGCCCGGGACCTGGGTGCTGAGCTTCCTGGGCGCTGCACGCGAAGTGATCACCTCCGACGAGGCCCGGCTGATCACCGACGCCTTGGCGGGGTTGGAACGGGTGATAGCGGGTGAGGAACTTGGCGACGCCTTTGCAGATATCGAGGCGCGTGGACCGGTGCTGCCGCCGCATCTGGCCGAGGCATTGGCCGCGGGACAAACCGAAGGGTGAGGAACGAGCGAATGGGACACCCACTGATAGACCGATTGAGCGACGACTTGGGTTGGCCGCTCTTGGGCACCGAGAACGACGTTCTTGCTTGGATCAACCGCCCCGGCACCCATGTTCTATTCATGCCCGGCGACTGGCGGCGCAATCTCGAAACGGCGGATGTCGCCGTGATCCTGCCCGAGCTTCAGGTGGCCTTTCAGGGCCGGTTCGACTGCGCCGTTGTCGCAGACAGCATGCAAGCTGACGTCAAGGAGATCTCTGGCGTCTTTAAGACGCCGTCGCTGATCTTCTACCGCGACGGCGCGTGCCTTGGCGGTATTCCGAAAGTGCGCGACTGGGACGATTACCTTGCCCGCATCGCCCGCTTTCTCGACATGCCGCTCGCCGTTGCTTGAAGGAGCCCGCCTGATGAGCCACGACTTTCAACTTCCGACCGGCCTGATCGGCCCAGGGTCCCAGGCGACCTCTACCGATGGCGCCGAACTGGAATTCATGGCCATGCCCAGCGATATGCGCACCTACGCTTCGCATGTGCCGATGCTGACGGCCGACGCCGCGTTCGCCCCCGCCGTGGCCGTGATGGAGAAGATCGCCGCCGTCGCTGCACGGGTCGCAGAGGACGGCGGAGCTGAAATCTTCGATCTCTCTGGTCTCGACACCGACAACCGCAGGCTGGTTGCCGAAACGATGGGCGAGGGCGAAGTCGCCATGAAACTGCGCGGCGTGCCCGCGCTTGCCGTGCAGGAAAGCGTCTTCGCCGGGATCTGGAGCGTGACCGCCCACGGCGTCGACCGGATCGAGGTCGCCCCGGTCCCGGAGGCGGCGCGCGACCGCGCCTCTGTGCCGGTCGTCGACCGCCAGCCTGTGAAAGCCGGGCCAGGCGTCGTCAACGCGCCTGCGCTTTTGGCGGAACTTGAGGACAAAAGCGCCAGATTCGAGGGCGAGCTTCACGTCATCAACCTGTCGCTTTTGCCGCATACCGAAGAGGACCTTGCCTGGCTCGCGGCGCGGCTTGGCCAGGGCGCAACCGATATCTTGTCCCGCGGCTACGGCAACTGCCGCATCCGGGCGACGGCGACAGCGAATGTCTGGCGCGTTCAGTTCTACAATTCGGTGGACACACTGATCCTCGACACATTCGAGGTGACCGATGTGCCCGAAGTGGCCGTCGCCGCGCCTGAGGATCTGGCCGACAGCGCCCGGCGGCTGAGCGAAGTGTTGGAGGCGATTCGATGACCGGTTTCGAGGGGTCGTTCATGGGCGCCGTGGGCAAGATCAGCACCCGCGCCGTCATGGAATGCAAGATCTGCTGGACGTCCTACGACCCCGCCGAGGGCGACGACACCCGCCAGGTAGACCCCGGCACGCCCTTCGCTGATCTGCCCGGCGACTGGTCCTGCCCAAATTGCGGCGCGCCGAAGGAGCAGTTCATGGTCCTCGACGATCCGGGCGACGCGGCCCAGCGCGAGGCAGGCAAGATCGCGGAGGCAACGGACCGCCTGGTCGCCGATTTCACCGAGGTCTGGAACTCGACCATGCGCGGCGTGCCCTTGGTCAACAAGGCGCTGCGGGTGGAGGCGGTCGGCTTTCGCCGCCATGACGGCCAGTTCCTAGGCGTTTTGCTCAGCCCTTGGTTCATGAACCTGATCCTGCTTCCCGACGGCGCCGACTGGTCCGGCCTGACGCCGGGCAAGAAGGAAGTGATCCGCTTCGGTTCCGGCGACTACGAGTTCATCCACAACACCCGAGACCTGACCGGCGGGTACAAGGCTTGTTCGCTGTTCTCGCCCATGGCCGAATTCACCCGGCAAAAGGACGCCACGGACGTTGCGCGCGCCGTGATGGAGGCCCTGTTCGATCCCGCCAACCGGGCCGAATCCGACCGATCCGCCGACATCCGGGCCGCCCGCGAAGCGGAGCTCGCCGCCCAGGCGAAGACAGCCGCCGCGACACCGGACAACCCGACACGCAGGACGCTGATCACCGGCGGCATATCTGCTGGGCATGAGGCGCGTTGATGCTCGACATCGGCCATTCATCCGTTCTCTACGCGCAGCCCGCGCCCGGCGTGCCAGTTGCGCGGCTGATCGTCGGTCGGGATGTCGAGGACGTGGCGACTCTGCTCCCCCGCCTCTTCAACCTCTGCCGCGCCGCGCAAAGTGCCGCGGTCGAGGCCGCACTTGGACGGCAGGCCGACTGCGAGGACATCGGGCGCGAAATCCTGCGCGATCACCTTCTGAAATTCCATGTGAGCTGGCCGGCGTTTTTCGGGTCTCCTCCCTGCCCATTGCCAGCCGACTGGGCGGCGGGTGGCCCGGAGCTGCGCAACGCGGCCTTCGGGCCCGCGATGCGCCCGCCCGCCACCGCCGCCGACTTTTATGCGTTTCTCCACAGCGAATTGGGCTACGCGCCGGTTCTGAAAAACATCGGTGGCTGCTTTGCGGGCGGCGAAGCCGTGGCCGAGGGCGTGCCGCCGGTTACCCCTGAAACGATCTGGGCCGACGGCGTTTTCGACAATTCCGTCGCGGTGCGCGCCTGGCGCCACCCCGTCATGGCGGCGATTGCGTCGGAGCATGGCCGCGGCCCGCTTTGGCGCGCGGCGGCGCGGCTTTTCGACATCGCTGCGGTCATCGATGGCGACATCCCGCCCATCGTGGCCACGGGTCCCGGCGAGGCAATCGTGCCGGCCGCCCGCGGCAGCTATGCCGTCAAGATCGCGCTGGAGGGAAACACGGTCACGTCCTTCGATCGCGTCACGCCCACCGACCACCTTTTGGCCGATGGCGGCGTTCTGGACCGAACTTTGGCCAGCTTGCCTGCGCATAAGGCGGGACTCGGGCCGCTTCTTCTGGATATCCTGGATCCGTGCAGCCCCGTCCGGCTGCGGGAGGTTCGACATGCATGAGATGTCGCTTTGCGAGGGAATTCGGCGGATTGTCGATCAGGCCGCCGCGGCGCCCGATATCAACCGGGTCTACAAGGTCAGGCTGGAAATCGGACGCTTCGCCGGTGTCGAGAAGGAGGCGCTGAGCTTTGCCTGGCAGGTGGTCATGCGCGGGTCCAAGGCGGAAGGTGCGGATCTGGAAATGATCGACCTGCCCGGCAAGGCCACATGCTTTGACTGCGTCAAGACGGTGGAGATTAGTGACCGCCTCGACCCTTGCCCGGATTGCGGGGGCGGGCGGCTATTGCCCGAGGGCGGCGATGAAATGCGGATCAAGGATATGGAGGTCCAGTGATGTGCACGGTTTGCGGATGCGGTGACGGCAAGGTCGAAGGACATGACCATCACCACCACCACCATCACGGCGATCATCACCATCACCACGGCGGCGACATGCACTACGGCCAGGGCGCAGCCGGCGTCAGCGTGCCTGGGATGAGCCAGGACCGGTTGATCGAGATCGAGACCGGCATCCTCAGCCAGAACGACGCCTACGCTGCCGCCAATCGCAAACGCTTGGCGGACGCAGGCTGCTATACGGTAAACCTCGTCTCCTCCCCGGGGTCCGGCAAAACCACGCTTCTGTGCGCCACGATCCGTTCCATGGACGGGCCAGTCGCTGTGATCGAGGGTGACCAGCAGACCACCAACGATGCCGACCGTATCCGCGAAACCGGCGCGCCCGCGGTACAGGTGAACACCGGCAAAGGCTGCCACCTTGATGGCCACATGGTCGGCCACGCGCTCGATCACTTCGCGCTTGAGGACGGCACGACGGTCTTCATCGAAAACGTCGGCAACCTGGTATGTCCCGCCGCCTTCGATCTGGGCGAGGACGCCAAGGTCGCGATCCTCAGCGTCACCGAGGGTGAGGATAAGCCGCTGAAATACCCCGACATGTTCACCGCCTCGCGGCTTGCGCTCTTGAACAAGGTCGATCTGGCGCCGTATTGCGACGTGGATCTGGACCTCTACGAGGCGAACCTCAAACGGGTGAACCCGCTGATCGAGGTGATCCGCATCTCGGCCAAGACCGGCGAGGGGCTGAACCGTTGGATCGCCTGGCTCAATGCCGAAGCCCGGGCCAAGAGCATCAAGCAGGCGGCCGAGTGATGAAGTCCCGGTCGCTTCCCACGATCCTGGTCGTCGATGACGAACCGCATTCCGTCGCCGCGATGCGGATGGCGCTGGAGGACGATTTCGTTGTCCTAGAAGCACTGAATGCCCAGGAAGCCTGGGCTCTGATTGAAGAACACTGGGTGCAGGTCGTGATCTCGGACCAGCGCATGCCTGGAAAGAGCGGCATCGAGCTGTTGACCGAGGTCCGCGACCGCTGGCCGGAAACCGTGCGCATCATCGTCACCGGCTACACTGAAACCAACGATATGATCGACGCGATCAACGAAGCCGGGATCTACCAGTTCATCACCAAGCCCTGGCATCCCGATCAGCTGCAGATGGCGGTCCGGAACGCCGCGCGGCTCTTTGAGCTGGCCCGCGACCACGAACGCATGACGCTGGAAATGCGCTATCTCGGCAGCACGGCCACCGCCAAACTCGAAGACCAGCGCCGGCTGCTGCAAGAAGGCCTGGGCTTCGACAAAGTGCTGCGCGGCCCGAATTCCTCGCTGAATGCGGTTGTCGCGCTGGCCCGGCAATATGCGAGCTTCGATGTCCCAGTGCTGATCACCGGTGAGGCCGGGACCGGCAAAACCGACCTGGCGCGTGCGATGCACTACGGCTCGCTGCGGTCCGATCGGCCGTTCTTCGAGCTGAACTGCGCCGGGCTGACCGACGAGGTTCTTGGCGCCGAGCTTTTCGGCATCAAACGCGGCGCCATAGCCGGCGTGCAATCCACCAAGGTGGGTATCCTGCAAAAGGCCGACCGCGGCACGGTCTTCCTCAACGGCGTCGATACGCTGTCGCCTGCCATGCAAATGGCCGTGCTGCGTTTCATCCGTGAAGGCGCCTTCCAGCCCATCGGCAGCCACGAGACCCTGACATCTGGCGCGCGCCTGATTGCAGGAGCGCACCGGGACCTGCGCGATGCCGTGGCCGATGGCAAGTTCAGGGGCGATCTGCTCTATGCTCTGTCGGTCACCGAACTGCACGTGCCGCCGCTGCGCGGCCGTCCCGGCGACATCGCACGCCTGGCTGAACGGTTTCTGCACGACGCCGCGGCGGAACACGGCAAACCGGTTCGTGGTCTGTCCGACTCCGCGCTAGAGTTCTTGGAAACCTACGACTGGCCTGGCAACCTGCCGGAGCTACGCAACGAGGTCGTACGTATGCTGATCGTGGCGCAGGAGGTCATGCTGGGGCCCGAACTGATCTCGCGCCATATCCTGCAGGCCGAACCGGGCGATGCCGGCAGCGATCGGCGGGCGACGGATTTGGGCACGGCGGATGGCACGCTCAAAGACCGCGTCGAGATGATGGAGATGCGCATCCTGCGAGAGACGATGACCCGCCTGCGCTGGAACAAAAGCCGCGCCGCGGCCGAGCTGGGGCTCAGCCGGGTGGGTCTGCGCGCAAAACTCGACCGCTATGGGATCGAACCCAGCGCGGCCCTGACAGAAGAGGACTAGACGCATGTGTCTGGGAATACCGGGACAGATCATCGAGATCACCGATACCGACCGCTACATGGGGCTAGCCGATGTTTCGGGCGTGCGCCGCGAAGTGTCGCTTTTGCCCGTAACGGAGGGTCCGCTTGACGACATGGTCGGCAAGTGGGTGCTGATCCATGTCGGCTTCGCCATGGCCGTGATCGACGAGGACGAAGCGCAGAAGACGCTCGAGGCGCTGCGCGGCCTGGGCGAGGCGCAAGAAACGCTGGAACAGATGGCCGAGGGCGACAAAGCGCTCGAGGAGGTGCGCTGATGCGGTATGTCGAGGAGTTCCGCGACCCGAAGGCCGCCAAGAGCGTTCTCGCCGCCATCGCCCAGGTCGCCGACGAGATCGGCGCAACCCGCGACAAGCCGGTCCATATCATGGAGATCTGCGGCGGCCACACCCACGCGATCTTTCGCTATGGGCTCGACAAGCTGGTGCATGACGGCATCGAGTTCATCCACGGCCCCGGCTGCCCGGTCTGCGTGCTGCCGCGGAGCCGTGTGGACGAATGCATCGAACTTGCCGAACTGCCGGAGGTGATCTTCACCACCTTCGGCGATGCCATGCGCGTGCCTGGGACAAAGAAAAGCCTGATGCAGGCCAAGGCCGACGGCGCCGACATCCGCATGGTCTATTCCCCGCTCGATGCCCTGGAACTGGCGCGCCGCAATCCCGACCGAGAGGTGGTGTTCTTCGGCCTCGGCTTCGAGACCACGACCCCGTCCACGGCATTCTCGATTCAGCAGGCTGCGCGCGAGGGGCTGACGAATTTCAGCGTTTTCTGCAACCACATCACCGTGCCGCCGCCGATCAAGGCTCTGCTAGACGACCCGCATATGGTGCTCGACGGCTTCGTTGGCCCCGGCCATGTGTCGATGGTGATCGGGGTGCATCCCTATGACTTTATTGCCCAGGACTACGGCAAACCGTTGGTCGTCTCGGGCTTCGAGCCGCTGGACCTGTTGCAATCCGTCCTGATGGTGCTGGAACAGATCCGCGACGGGCGGGCCGAAATCGAGAACCAATACGCTCGGGTCGTGCCCGAACACGGCAACCCGGCGAGCCTTGCCGCCATCAGCGAGGTCTACGAGCCCCGCCCGACGTTCGAGTGGCGCGGTCTCGGCGAAATCGACGAAAGCGGCCTGCGGATCCGTGACGCCTATGCAGCTTTCGACGCGGAGGCGAAATTCGGCATCGGCTATGGGGCCGCCAAGGGGCGTGCGGTTGTCGAAGAGCCCGAGGGCGCGGCCTGCGGGCTTGTCATGACCGGCCGCTGCAAACCCACCGACTGCCCGAAATTCGGCACCGGTTGCACGCCCGAGATGCCGCTCGGCGCGCTGATGGTCTCGTCCGAGGGCGCCTGCGCGGCCTACTACCAATACGGCGGCGCGCGGGCGACGGAGGCGGCGGAATGAACATGACGACGCCGGTCTCCCGCCTCCGCGAGACCCGTGTGACGCTGGCCCATGGCGGCGGCGGCAAGGCGATGCGCGACCTGATCGAGGACGTCTTTACTGCCGTCTTCCAGCCCCCCGGGATGGAGGATCAGGCGCGTCTGATGTCCGCAGCACTGCAAGAGCCGGGCGCGCGCCTGGCCTTCACCACCGACAGCTTCGTCGTCACCCCGCTGGAGTTCCCCGGCGGCGATATCGGCAAGATCGCCGTGTGCGGGACGGTCAACGACCTCGCGGTGGGCGGGGCGAAGCCGCTCTGGCTGGCGGCGTCCTTCATCATCGAAGAAGGGATGGAGATCGCGACCCTCCGCCGCATCGTCGCCAGCATGGCGCGTGAGGCCGACGCCGCGGGCGTCCGCATCGTCACCGGCGACACCAAGGTCGTGGGCCGCGGATCCGCCGATGGCGTCTTCGTGACGACGTCCGGTATCGGCGTGATTCCTCCGGACCGAGATCTGAAGGCCGAAGCCATCCGTCCCGGCGATGTGGCCATCGTCAACGGTGTTCTGGGCGACCATGGTGCGGCCATCCTCGCCGCCCGGGGCGATCTGGCGCTGTCGACCGACATCGAAAGCGACTGCCAATCGCTATCGGAGCTGATGGAGGCAGCGCTCGCCGCTGCGCCCGGCCTCCGCGCCGCCCGCGACGCCACGCGGGGCGGGCTTGCGTCCGCCCTGAACGAGATGGCGGAGGCCGCGGGCGTCACGATCGAAATCGACGAAGACCAGCTGCCGTTACGGGCCGAAGTCATGGGAATGTGCGAAATCCTCGGCCTCGATCCGCTCTACCTTGCGAACGAAGGCACGCTGGTTCTGTTCGTGCCCGAGGATCAGGCCGAGGCCGCGATCGACGCCATGCGCAACACTGGCGCAGGCCGGGACACCGTCGCCATCGGCCACGCCGTGTCCAGGGAAGCGACCCCCGTCGTCATGAAGACGCGCTTTGGCGGAAGTCGGATCGTCGACATGCTGGTCGGCGAACAGCTGCCGCGGATCTGCTGAGCGCCCGCCAAAAGCTCTTGCCTCCAATACTCTCCGCAGCCAAGCAACGCCTCTCCTCTCATCAAGATCCGCTTTGAACATCCGCCGCCATTTTGTTTACAGCGCCCAACGGCAGTTTGATCCCGCACAGCGGACCTTGGGTCAGCGCGCAGAGAAACCTCCGCCACGGTTCCGCAACAGCCATCTTCAAAGCGCGGCGAGGAAGGCGGACATTCAGCACGTCGCCGTAAGGTCTTGAACCGTATCGGCCGGGTCGCGGGACAAAGCCGATATTGGCCTCGACCCGGTAGACGGCAAGTTCCTGTACCTTTTGCGCTCGAGCGAAGCACTACCAGCGGTGATAAGGCGTTCTCCTAGATCGCTGGCGATCTCGCGAGGGTTGGATGAGGTGGTATTTCGGGAGGCGGGGCAGCAAGAGGCATTCCCCCCTCAACCTGATCTTGCGCCGGTCTAGCAACTCTTTCACCGCGGCCGGAACCTGTCGTGGTCCATGCCGCATGCTCGGACCTATCCGCCAACGAGCCGGCGCATCAGGAAGATCTCGGCGTCTTCTGGCAGTTCCTTGGACCAGCTGTCGCGGTAGATCACACCATCGACCGATACGGCGATGTCGTTTTCGATCGGCCCCCTCAGCGCCGGATATCGTTCCGCCAGCTTCCGAAACAGCTCGCGGATGTCCTTCGCGTCGACCTCGATTTGTTTCTGGCCGTCCACCAGGGCGGCGAGCGACCCCCAGAGCGTGACCTCGACCATCAGGCTGTCGGCTGGGCGTCGAGCGCCGCCAGGATCCGTGGTGGCGACATCGGGATGTGTGTCATGCGCACACCGACCGCGTTCGAGACGGCGTTGGCGATCGCCGCGAGCGGCGGAACGATCGAGGTCTCGCCGACCCCGCGCACGCCATAAGGATGGTTGGGATTCGGGATTTCCAAGATCTGCGTGTCGATCATTGGCAGGTCAGAGCAAACCGGGATCCGGTAATCCAGGAAGCCCGGATTCTGCAGCCGCCCGTCTTGCCCGTAGACATATTCCTCGTTCAATGCCCAGCCGATGCCTTGCGCCGCGCCGCCCTGGTATTGGCCTTCCACGTAATCGGGATGCACCGCCTTGCCGGCGTCCTGGATGACGGTATAGCGCAGGATCTTCGTGCCGCCGGTCTCGGGGTCCACCTCGACATCGCAGATATGGGTGGCAAAGGAGACGCCGGCCCCGTCGGCGACCATTTCGCTATGGCCCGCAATCGGCCCGCCGGTTTTTCCGGACGCCTCGGCGATCTCCTTGATCGAGAGCGGCGCGAGGTTGTCATGGGTCGACCCGATGGCCTTGGCCTGGCCGTCTTCCCAGACCACGTCCTCGATGGAGATGTCCCACATCAGAGCAGCGCGGTTCCGCATCACCTCGATCGCGTTTCGTGCCGAAGAGATCGTGGCCATCGAGGACGAGAACGTGCCGCGGCTGCCATCGGTCATGTCGTTGTAGCCAAGGGTCGCAGTGTCGGCGACGACGGTCTTAACGGTCTCATACGGAATGCCGAGTTCCTCTGCCGCCACAAGCGACAAGGACGCCCGCGCGCCGCCGACATCGACCGTGCCGACCGCGAGCGTCACCGTCCCGTCGGAATTCACGTTGAGATCGGTGCAGGTCTGTCCGCCGAAATTGAACCAGAACCCGCAGGCCATGCCGCGCCCCTGGTTCGGTCCCAGCGGCGCCTGCATATGGGCATGGGTCTGCGCGGCCTCCAGCGTCGGACCGATGCCGATCGGACCATAGACCGGCCCGTAGGACGATCTCGTGCCCTCGCGTGCGGCATTCTTGATCCGGAAGGCGACCGGGTCGATGCCGAGCTTTTGCGCCAACTCGTCGATGGCGCTTTCCACCGCGAAGGCCGCCATCGGCGCCGAGGGCGCCCGGTAGGCAGCCGTCTTCGGACGGTTGACCAGCACCTCGTAGCCCACCGTATTGACGTTTTCGAGGTCGTAGCAGGCAAACGACGTCATCGCGCCCAGCTCGGCCCAGATGTCGGCGTAAGGCCCACAGGAATAGCGCAGTTCGGCCGAGGCGGCGGTGATCCTGCCGTCCTGCCGGGCTCCGATCTTGACGTCGACCGAGGTGGCGCTTGTCGGGCCGGAAGCGCGAAACACCTCGTCGCGCGACATCACCAGCTTGACCGGCCGCCCGGCCTTGCGTGACAGCGCAAGCGCCACCGGCTCCATCCAGACATGGGTCTTACCGCCAAATCCGCCGCCGATTTCCGACGACGTGACCCGAAGCTTCGAAACATCCATCCCCAAAAGCTCGGCACATTTCTGGCGATAGACGAAATGGCCTTGTGTACAGACCCAGAGCTCTGCCGTGCCGTCGGGATTGACGCTGGCGACGCAGGCATGTGGCTCGATATAACCCTGGTGGGTTTGCTCGGTCTTGAAGCTGCGCTCGACAATAAAGTCAGCGTCCTCGAAGCCCGCATCGACATCGCCATGGCCGAATTCGGCGCGTGCGGCGACGTTCGAGGGCGTGGTGGGCTTCGGCTCCACCCCGCCGGTGAAGATCGTGTCGTGCAGAACCGGCGCCGAGGGCTGGACCGCCTCGTCGACATCGACGACGTGCGGCAGCACCTCGTAGTCGACCTCGATTAGCTTCAGTGCCTTCCGGGCGGTTTGGGCGTCGATTGCCGCTACGGCGGCGACGGCATGTCCGTCGTAGAACGCCTTCGTGCGCGCCATGCAATTGTCGAGCAGATCGTAGTGCGACTGGTCGCCATCCGACAGATCCGGCAGATCGGCCGCGGTGACCACGGCCTTGACGCCCTTCAGCGCCTCGGCCCGCGCGGTGTCGATGCTGACAATCCGCGCATGGGCGTGCGGGCTGCGCAGGATGCGGCCCACGAGCTGCCCCGGCATGTTAAAATCGGCCCCGTAGCGCGCGCGGCCGGTCACCTTGTCGACCCCGTCGGGGCGCACGGGCCGTGTGCCGACGGACTTGTAGATCTGGTCGTGATAGGTGGCGTCAAAACTCATAGCTCAGCCTCCGTTCATCTCACGCGCAGCGTCCTGCACGGCCCGCACGATCTTGTCATAGCCGGTACACCGGCACAGGTTGCCGGCCAGACCAAAGCGGATTTCCTCTTCGGTCGGGTCCGGGTTCGCGTCGAGCAGCGCTTTCGCCGCCATCAAGAACCCCGGCGTGCAAACCCCGCATTGCAGGGCGGCGTGTTCGAGGAACTTGGTCTGCAGCGGGTGCAGCGTGTCACCCTGCGCCATGCCCTCGATCGTCTCAACGCGCGCGCCCTGGGCTTCGGCGCCCAGGACCAGGCAAGAGCAGACGAGCCTGCCATCCAGGATCACACTGCACGCCCCACAGTCGCCTGTGCCACAGCCCTCTTTCGCGCCGGTAAGACCAAGCCGATCGCGCAAAACGTCCAACAAGGTCTCTTCGGCTTGGCAGAGATACTCTACCTCGTCACCGTTGATCGTCGTAGAGACGGCTATTCCCGACATCACGCACCTCCCGCCCGGTCGTAGGCAATGCGGGCCGCCCGCCTTGCCAGAACCCCCGCGACCTTCTTGCGGAAGTCCACGGTGCCCCGTTTATCGTCGATCGGCCGACACGCGGCGGAACACAGCTCCGCCAGCTTCTCCAGAGCGGCATCCTCCAGTTTGGTGCCAACGATGGCATCGGCGGCCTCGTCGACCAAAACAACCGTTGGCGCCACGGCGCCGAGCGCGACCCGCGCGGACTTGACAGTGCCTGCCTCGTCAAGCGTCAAATTCACCCCTGCGCCAACCACGGCAATGTCCATTTCCGTCCTTGGGATGAAACGCAGATACGCGTCACCCGACCGCGGGGGGCGTTTGTCAAGTTCGATGGCTGCGATGATCTCTGCCTTGCCGAGGGATGTCTCGCCCGGCGCGACCGGGACATCCTCGACCGGAATTGTGCGCGTGCCGTCCGGCCCGGTGACGACCGCCCGCGCCCCAGCAGCCACCAGCGCCGGCACGCTGTCGGCAGCCGGCGACGCGTTACAGAGGTTCCCGGCGATGGTGCAACGCGATTGAATCTGCGCGGACCCAATCAGATTGGCCGCTTCAACCACCCCCGGCCAGGCCGCCTTGAGCTCGGCATGGGCGCCAAGTTCGGCGCAAGACACGGCAGCGCCAATGGTAAAGCCCGCAGCGGTCTCACGAACGTCCTCAAGCCCATCGACCGATTTGATGTCGACAACGAGGTCCGCCTCGAAGTCATCGCTCTTCGATCTGACCAACAGGTCCGTACCTCCGGCAAGAATGAATGCCGTTCCTTGGGTCTCAACCAACAGTCTCGATGCGTCCTGCAGAGTGCCCGGGCGTTCGTACTGCATTGTCTGATCCCTCCCATTCGAGGTCATGCGTGTCGGGGCATTTGAGACGATGATGGGTCACACATGGGAGTCGAGGCAAGAGGTCATCTGACGAACATCAGACTGGCCAATTTCCACGGCGCTGTCGTCTGTACATCATTTGGAGGGCTCCCCGGCTTACGCAAAGCGAAGATTCGCGGATATCTATGGGACCGCTGTGGCTCAAAGCCGCTGTGTATCGCTTTGAGAGGTTTTGCTGATGGCGACACATCTTAGGTGGAGACGCCTGCCTTCACCGATACCCGCGCTTTGGAGTATCATACGGCGTCAGACGCCAGGGCTCGCAAACCACGACCTCACAGCAGGGCGCGTTCGATGTTCGAGCGACCAGTTGTTCAGGGATTGCCTGCATTGGCCCACGTGATCCCGGTCATCGCAGTTCCGACACAATCCGACCAATCCGTTCCTGGACCGATCTTTCGGTTCTCATCTGACGAGAGCGGCGGTGTGTCCAATGCAGCCTTCTCCGGTTTGCCGAACAATTGAGGGGCGGCTGCCTCAGGACATCCGATCGCTACACGTGTGGCCTTTCACCAGAATTCATCATCCACGTCGCCCGTAACGAAATCGCGCGGCGCAAACAGCGTCTTGAACTGAAACGCAGGTGCAGTCTTTGGCTTGATCCTCGCCTCATGCAACCCGCGCGGTGTTTCAGGCAGAGTCTCGCCCCGCAGCGAGGGTGAGAAGCGCCGGTGTTACCACCAGGGTCAGGACCGTAGCTACGGCTAGCCCGCCGGTGATCGCCGTCGACAGTTCGGTCCACCATTGCGTCGAGGGCGCGCCGTAGACGATCGTGCGGTCGTAGAAATTCACGGTCAACGCCAGCACCATTGGCATCAGCCCCAGCCCGGTGGTGACCGAGGTCAGCACAACGGGCCGCATCCTTTGCACGCCGGTGCGAAGCGCGGCCTCGCGGACCGCCATGCCGGAGCGGCGCAGGCGGTTGAAGGTATCGATCAGGACGATGTTGTCGTTCACAACGACGCCGGCCAGCGCGATCACGCCGATCCCGCCCATCACCACGCCGAAGGGCCGACCGGTAACCAAAAGGCCCAGCAGCACGCCGGCGATCGAGAAGATGATCGCGGTGAAGACGACGAGCGACTGGTAGAAACCGTTGAACTGCGTCACCAGGATGCCGAACATCAGTGCCACAGCGATCAGGAAGGCGCGCGTGAGGAAGGCGGCGGCGTCGGCCTGTTCCTCGGCCTCGCCGCCGAAGGACCATTCGACGCCGGGCGGCAGCTCGGCCATCGACAGCGCCGCGCCAAGCGCCGCGACCTGGTCGTTGACCAGCCTGCCGGTTTCCACATTTGCCTCGACCACGATCACGCGGCGCTGGTCGACCCGGCGGATGGTGCCGCTGCGCGGCGCGGGTTCGAGGCGGACGAAGTTTTCCACTGGCACGAGGCCGGCCGAGGTCGGGACCCGCAGGGTTCGCAGGTCGGCCAAGGTCCGGTCCGAGGCTGGGAAGCGGACGCGGATGTCGATTGGCTCTTCCGCATCGTCGGGGCGGTATTCGGCGATCCGGACGCCTTGGGTGAGAAGCTGCACCGCCTGGCCCAAAAGGCTAACATCGGCGCCGAACCGCGCGGCCTCTGACCGGTCAAGCTCCAGGCGCCATTCAACGCCGGGCAACGCGCGGGTGTCGGTGACGTCGGTGAAGCCCCCGATCCGGTCCATCATCGTGCGCACCGCCTCGACGCTGGCGACCCGCGCCAGTTCGTTCTCGGCGCGGATTTCCAGCTGCACCGGCTTGCCCGCCGCGGGCCCGAAGCTTTGAACTTGCACCTGCACGTCGATCCCGGCGATATCGGCCATGCCCGCGCGGATCTCGGCGGTGATCTCGGCGGCGGTGCGGCGCTGATCCCAGTCGACGAGTTCCAGTTGCAGCAGCCCGATCAACTCGGCATCCGATCGGCTCGTCAGCATCGATTGCGCGTAGACCGACTTGATCTCGGGCTGGTCCAACAGACGCTCTTCGACCCGACGCACCAGATCATCACGTTCGTAGATCGAGAAATTGTCGCGCGAGCGAATCTCGACGCGGGCGAATTCGGGCTCAATCTCGGGGAAGAAGATCACGCCATGGCCAAAATTGCCGTACGCCGTGAAGGCACCGATCAATAGTGCCACGGTGAACAAGAGCGTCGCCCAGGGCCGGGTCACCGCCTTTTCCAGAAATTGGGCATAGGCGCCGGTGATGCCGCCGAGCCGCCGAGGATCGCCCTGCTCGGCGGCGTGCAGCGCGGCCTTGGCGCGGGCCGATTGCGGGCGGCGGCGGCCAAGCACACCGCCGACGACCGGTACGAAGACCAGCGCCATGAGGAGAGACGCCGCCAGCGTCAGGATCACCGTGATCGGCAGGTATTTCATGAACTCGCCGGTGACGCCGGCCCAGAACAGAAGCGGCACGAAGACCGACAGCGTCGTCGCGGTCGAGGCGATGATCGGCCAGGCCATGCGCTTGGCCGCCGCGGCATAGGCCTCTGCCGGGCGCGCGCCGCCCTCGAGCATCCGGTCAGCATATTCGACAGTGACGATGGCGCCGTCGACCAACATGCCGACGACCAGGATCAGCGAGAACAAAACGATGATGTTCATCGTGTAGCCCATTGCCCAGATCGCCGCGACGCCGGTCAGGAACGCCCCAGGGATTGCGAGGCCGACGAGCAGCGCGGCGCGCACGCCAAGCGCCCAGACGATCACGATCATCACCAGGACGATGGCGGCGATCACGTTCGATTCCAGCTCGCCCAGGACCTCCTTGACCGCTTCGCTTTCGTCCTGCGTGTAGGTGATCTCGACGCTGTCGGGCCATTCCGACGCGGCCTCGGCCGCCACAGCACGCACCGCGTCAACGGTTTCGATGATGTTGGCGCCGACGCGTTTCTTGATCTCCAGGACCAGGGCCGGCTGGCCGCCGATCCGGGCGAAGCTGTGCGGATCGGCGAAACTGCGGCGCAGCACCGCGACATCGGCGAACGTGACAACGGTTTCGCCGCGTACTTTCAGCGGCATTTCCATCACGTCCTGCACATTCTCAATGAGCCCCGGCACCTTCAGCACCAGCCGCCCGGCGGCGGTGTCGATGGACCCGGCGGCAATGAGCAGGTTGTTGCGGGTGATCTGGGCGATCAGTTCCTCGAAGGTCAGCGAATACGTCTCGAACACCGTGGGATCGATCAGCACTTCGAGGAACTGATCGCCCAGATCACCCGCAACAACCTGCTCATTGCCGCCGGGTCCATCGACACCGCCGCCGGGCGGCTGGTGCTGAAGGTGCCGGGG